>CAYRXQ010000070.1:0-13296 GCA_964428115.1 uncultured Ilumatobacteraceae bacterium | reverse complement strand
TGCTGAGCCTCGGGCGACAACAGGAAGGCCATGAAGGCTTCGGCCTCAGCGGGGACATCGGTGGTGGCGAGCACGCCGGCCCCGGCGATGTTGATGAGCCCACCCGGATCACCGGCCGGCGAGTAGTGGTTGGCGGCCGGGTAGGCCGCGTCCTCGGCCAGGAAGCGGTACAGTGAGTAGTGGTTCGTGAGACCCACCGAGATCTCACCGGCGGCGACGGCTTCGACGATCGCGGTGTTGTTCTCGAACGGCACCGCGCCGTTGGCGATGAGGCCCTCGAGCCAGGCGCGGGTCTCGTCGTCGCCGATCGTGGCCCGCAGTGCGGTGACGAAGTCCTGGAACGAGGCGTTGGTCGGGGCGTACCCGATCCGGCCCGACCAGGCCGGGTCGGTGTAGTCGAGGATCGAGGCCGGCAGATCGGCCTCGGTCAGCTCCTCGGTGTTGTACACCACCGTCCGGGCGCGGCCCGAGAGCCCGACCCAATCGCCCGCCGGGGAGCGCAGCGACTCGGGCACCTGGGCGATCAGGTCGGCGCTCAGCTCGCTGAACGCCCCGGTCGCCGAGAGCTCCCCGAGGAACCCGGCGCCCTGGGAGTAGTAGACGTCGGCGGGTGAGTTGTCGCCCTCCTCCTGGATGAGCAGCAGCATCTCGGCCGAGTTGCCGTAGCGCACCTCGGTGTCGATCCCCGAGGACTCCTCGAAGAGCTCCATCAGCGGGCCGACGAGGTCTTCGCCACGGCCGGAATAGACGGTCAGCGTGCCGGTGAGCGCCGGGGCGTCGGTGCCCGCTGGAGCGTCGGTGCCAGCGGGAGCATCGGTGCCGGCCGGCGTCTCGGTCGTCTCGGTCGTGTCAGCCGTGTCAGCCGTGTCGTTCGTTTCGTCGTCACCGCCGCAGGCGGCGAGCACGAGGCTGGTGGCCACGAGCGAGGCGACAGCGAGGCGGGGGATGCGTGTCATCGGGATAGCTTCCTACGGGAGGTCAGGGCCCTGGTCGGCCGGTGTTAGGTCTGCCTAACAGTACCCATGGCCGGCGGCCCGGTGTCAAGAGCACCCCGAACCCGGGTGACCCATGCCACCGGGCCTGCGTACGCTCGGATCATGCGCACCGTGCACGGGACGTGCCACCACGACTGCCCCGACTCCTGCGGGTGGACGGTGACCGTCGACGACCGCGGCAGCACCCCGGTCGCGGTCAAGCTGCGCGGCGCCCCCGAGCACCCCTACAGCCAGGGTGAGCTGTGCCCCAAGGTCAACCGGATGCTCGACCGGGTCTACGCCCCCGACCGGTTGCTGCACCCGATGCGCCGCACGGGACCCAAGGGCTCCGGCGAGTTCGAGCCCATCACCTGGGACGCGGCGCTCACCGAGATCGCCGCCCGCCTGCACGCAGTGATCGACACCCACGGGGCCGAGGCCGTCCTGCCGTACTCGAGCGCCGGCAACCAGAGCGTGCTGGCGTTGATGGGCCTGTCGTCGCGGTTCTTCCACCACCTCGGCGCGAGCCGACTGGTGCGGGCCCTGTGCGGCCCCACCGTGGGCGCCGGGATGGAGATGACCAACGGCAGCCGGCTCGGCGCCGACCCACTCGACGTGGTCCACAGCCGTCTCATCCTGCTGTGGGGCACCAACACCCGGCTCACCAACCGACACCTGTGGCCCTCCATCGAGCAGGCCCGCGCCGCGGGCGCCCGGCTCGTGGTGATCGACCCCATGCGGACCATCACCGCCGATGCCGTGGACCCCGAGCGCGGCGACCGCTTCCTCCAGCCGCTGCCGGGCACCGACGTCGCCCTCGTCCTGGCCCTCGCCCACGTCATCATCCGCGACGACCTCGTCGACCACGACTGGATCGAGGCCCACACCCTCGGCTTCCCCGAGCTGCGCGAGCACGTCGCCACCGCCACGCCCACCTGGGCTGCCGGCATCACCGGCCTCGACGCGGCCGACATCGAGGCCCTCGCCCGCGACTACGCGACGACCCGGCCGGCGATGATCCGCACGCTCATCGGGGCCGAGCACCACGAGCAGGGCGCGATGCTCCACCGTGCGCTGGCCTGTCTGCCGGCGCTCACCGGCTCGTGGCGCGAGCGCGGCGGCGGGATGGCCCGCAGCGTCGGCTCCTGGCAGGAGCAGCTGATCGACGACCAGGCCCTGCACCGCCCCGACCTGCTCGCCGGTCGCGACCCGCGCTGGGTCAACATGAGCCGCCTCGCCGAGGCCCTCACCGAGCTCGACGATCCGCCGGTGCACGCGCTCGTGGTGTGGAACGCGAACCCGGTCGTGGTGGTGCCCGACGCGGCCCGCATCCGGCGCGGGCTCGCCCGCGACGACCTGTTCACCGTGGTCCACGACCAGTTCCTCACCGACACGGCGCGGTTCGCCGACATCGTGCTCCCGGCCACCAGCCAGCTCGAACACGACGACGTGGTCACCGCCTGGGGCCACCTGTGGATGGGCTGGAACCAGGCCGCGATCCCGCCGCTCGGCGAGTCGGTCGACAACACCGAGCTCTTCCGCCGCCTGGCCGGCGCGATGGGCCTGACCGAGCCGTCCCTGTTCGACGACGACGCCACCATCCTGCGCGACGCCCTCCCGAGCGTCGACCTCGAGCGTCTGCGCGCCGAGCAGTGGGTCAAGGTGCCGTTCCCCGATGACGGGCGACCCTGGGCCGACGGTGGCTTCCCCACCGCCTCGGGCAAGGTCGAGTTCGTCAGCCGGCGACTCGAGGTGATGGGCCACCCGGCCCTGCCCACCTTCGTCCCCGCCCGCGAGGGTCCGCACGGCGACGCCGAGCTCCGCGCCCGGTACCCGCTGCAGCTGCTCACCCCCAAGCACCACACCCGCTTCCTCAACTCGAGCTACTCCCATCTGCCCAAGCACGGCCCGGCCGAGGGCGGCCCGTTCGTGGAACTCGACCCCGTCGACGCCGCGGCGCGCGGGCTCGCCGAGGGCGACCTGGCAATGGTGTTCAACGACCGGGCCACGCTCGAGCTCCCGGTCCGCATCGAGCACCGGATGCGCCCGGGTGTGGTCGCCGTGCCGTTCGGCTGGTGGCGCCACCAGCACGCCGATGGCGAGGTCGCGAACTCCCTCACCAGCGACCGTCTCACCGACTGGGGTGGCGGCGTCGCGTACTCCGACACCCTCGTCCAGGTTGCCGCGGCCACCCCTCGATAGCCTGCGTCCCGCTCGTCGGGGACCGTTCCCCGACCCGCCACGAGGGGGACGACTCGCATGACGCTTCGAGGACCGGGACATCGAGCCGCGCGGCGCGCGGGGGCACTGCTGATCGCCGGGGCACTCGTCGCCGCGGCCTGCAGCGGCGACGACGACGCAGCGCCCGCCGGCACCGACGCCCCGGCACCGACGACCGCTCCCCCCCAGACCTCGGCGCCCGGCACCTCGGCGCCCGAGACGAGCGTGCCCGAGAGCACGACCCCACCCGAGATCGAGGGGGCGACCTACACCGCCACCGTGCGGCGCACCGCCGACGGGGTGCCGCACGTGCTCGCCGACGATCTCGCCAGCCTCAGCTTCGGCCACGGCTACGCCTTCGCCGAGGACCACGCCTGCTCGCTCGCCGATGCCGTGGTCCAGGTGCGTAGCGAGGCGGCCCGCTGGTTCGGCCGCGGCACGGACGACCGCTGGGTCGACCAGGACCTGGTGTACCTGGCCCTCGACCTCGCCGGCCGTGGGGCGGCCGGGTTCGACGCCGCCGCGCCCGAGCTGCAGGAGCAGATCCGCGGCTACGCGGCGGGATTCAACCACTACCTCGACGAGGTCGGCGTCGACGCGCTCCCCGGCTACTGCGCCGGCGCCGAATGGGTCGGACCGATCGACGAGTACGACCTTGCCGCCTACTACATGGCGCTCGCGGGGCGAGCCAGCATCGATCCGCTCAAGGGCTACATCGCGTCCGCTCAGCCACCCGCGCCGGTCGACGGCGAGACCGGTGACGACGAGGGCGCCGACGAGGACGCGTCGCCCGCAGACGCGCCGGATTCGGTCGATGGCCAGACCGCCGCAGCCCTCGCCGGCCTCGTCCCCGAGGCCACCCAGCTCGCGAGCAATGCCTGGGCGATCGGGCCCGAGCGCAGCGCGACGGGCGAGGCGATGATCGTCGGCAACCCGCACTTCCCCTGGCAGGGGATGCTCCGCTTCCACGAGGTCCACCTCACCGTGCCCGGCGAGATCGACGTCTACGGGGTCACCCTGCTCGGTTCGCCGGCGGTCAACATCGGCTTCACCGAGGGTGTCGCCTGGTCGCACACGGTCTCGGCCGGTGGACGCTTCACCGCCTACACCCTCGATCTCGTGCCCGGCGACCCCACCAGCTACCGCTACGGCGACGAGGTCCACGAGATGACGAGCACCGACGTCTCGATCGAGGTGCTCGAGGACGACGGCTCGATCGGCACGGTGGAGCGCACGCTGTGGTCGAGCCACTACGGCCCGATCATCGACTTCCCGGGGCTCGGCTGGAGCGACTCGCTCGTGCTCACCTTCCGCGACGCGAACGCCGACAACGACGAGCTGATCCCGCAGTTCGCCGCCATGAACCGGGCGACCACGATGGACGAGCTGATCGAGGCCCACGCCACCTGGCAGGGCATCCCGTGGGTCAACACCATCGCCGCGTCGGCCGACGGACGCATCTGGTACGCCGACACCTCGGCCACACCGAACCTCTCCCCCGAGGCGATCGCCGCGTGGGAGGAGCGGGTCACCACCGACCCGTTCACGCAGATCGCGCTCGACAACCGCATCGTGCTCCTCGACGGCAGCGACCCGCTGTTCGAGTGGGTCGACGACCCCGCGGCCCGCGACCCGGGCGTCGTCGCATTCGAGGACATGCCCCAGCTCGAGCGCGACGACTACGTGTTCAACGCCAACGACCCCTACTGGCTGGCGCACCCCGACGAGCTCCTCGGCGGCTTCTCGCCACTGCACGGACTGGACGGGCGACCGGTCTCGAACCGCACCCGCGGCAACGCCGTCCAGCTCTCGACCGACCGCGGCGACAGCGGCAGCGACGGCCTGTTCGACATCGACGAGCTGCGCGACTCCGCGGTCGGCAACCGGGTGTTCACCGCCGAGGCCCTCCTCGACGAGGTCCTCGCGCGCTGCACCGAGGCCGCCACGGGCGTTCCCGAGCTCACCGAGATCTGCGAGGTGCTCGCCGGTTGGGACCGGCGCGTCGACCTCGACAGCGTCGGCGCGGCGCTGTGGCGCGAGTTCATCGACTCGTTCTCCAACGCGGAGCTCGTGAACGCCGGTCCGCTGTGGGCCGTGCCCTTCGATCCGGCCGATCCGGTGGGCACCCCCGCCGGGCTCGCACCCGAGGCCGAGGTGACCGATCGGCTGCTGGCGGCCGCGGCCACCCTGCGCGCCGCAGGCTTCGACATCGACACCCCGCTCGGCGAGATCCAGTTCGCCGACCGCGCCGGCGAGCGCATCCCGATCCACGGCGGCACCGGCTCCGAGGGCGTCAGCAACGTGGTCGGGTTCGGCTCCAACGCCACCACCACCGAGCCCGGCGTCGAACGCGGCACGGTCATCGAGGGCTCGCGGTCGCTGACCGACCTCGGCTACCCGGTCGCCAACGGCACCAGCTTCATCTACGCCCTCGAGTTCACCGCGGACGGGCCCGCCGCCTCGGCCTTCCTGACCTACGGTCCGATTGGCGATCCCACGGCCCCGGCCTTCGTCGAGGCCACCCGGGCGTTCTCCGAGAAGGCATGGCGTCCCCTGCGGTTCACCGAGGCCGACATCGTCGCCGATCCCGATCTGGCGGAGTACACCGTCCGCGGGTGACCGCCGCGCCGCCGGCGTCGTGGCCGCAGCGACATCCGTCGACCACGGCGCACCGGCGCGCCGGCACCTCCGGAGAGCACCGATCCCGCGCCGAGGGCGAGGGGTAGCCTGCCGCGCATGGCCGGCGAGCTCATCTACGCGTTCCGGGTGATGCGCCTGCCACTGCTCGACGCCGGCGGCGCGCCGATCGGCAAGATCGACGACCTGGTCGTGGTGCCCGGTCGCCCCGGCACCGCGCCCCGCGTGGTCGGCTTCGTCGCCTCGAGCCAGCGCCGTCGGATCTTCGTCAACGCGGCCCGCGTCGCCGAGCTCGACAGCGACGGGGCCCGGCTGCGCAGTCGGCCAGCGTCAGCAGCCGCAGAGCGTCGACCTCAACCCGTTCAAGCCGCGCGCCGGTGAGGTCCTCATCGGTGCCGGGCTCATCGACAAGCCCGTCGGCGACGAGACCGTCAGCGACGTCGCGCTCAAGCCCGTCAGCGACGGGCGCACGATCTGGTGGGAGATCGCCAAGGTCCGTCTCGCCCGTCGCAACCTGCTGCGGCGTCGACCCAGCTACCGGCTCGTCGACTACGACGAGGTCCCCACCCTGTTCGAGGCCCCCACCGGCATGGCCGCCGAGGCGGCACGCCTGCGCGACATGCACCCCTCCGACGTGGCCACGATGGTGCGCGCCCTGCCGCTGTCGCAGCGTCGCCAGCTCGCCGAGGCGATGGACGACGAACGCCTGGCCGACGTCCTCGAGGAGCTGCCCGAGGCCGAGCAGCTGCGCCTCATCGAGGGCCTCGACCTCGACCGACTCATCGGCGTGCTCGACGAGATGGAGTACGACGACCTCGCCGACCTGCTCGGCGAGATGCCCGGCGAGCAGCGCAGCGCGATCCTCGCCGCGATGGACGCCGACGAGGCCGACGTCGTGCGCCGCCTGCTCTCCTACGAGGAAGGCACCGCCGGCGGCATGCTGACGCCCGAGATCGTCATCCTCGGGCCGACCGCCACGGTCGCCGAGGCGCTCGCCACGATCCGCGACCCCGACTGGACGCCGAGCATGGCCGCCCAGGTCTTCGTCTGTCAGGCGCCCTTCAAACCGCCCACCGGCAACTACCTCGGCATCGTGTTCGCGCAGCGCCTGCTGCGCGAACCGCCGAGCATGGAGCTGTCGCGCTGTGTGAGCGCCGTGCCGACCGTGACCCCCGAGCTGGCCGACCGCGAGGTGTTCGAACGATTCGCGAGCTACGACATGCTGGCCCTGCCGGTACTCGACGAGGCCGGACGGCTCCTGGGCGCGATCACCGTCGACGACGTGGTCGACCGGATGCTGGGCGCCGGCTGGCGGCAGCTGCGGCGGAGCCCGGCGGCCCGGGGAGCTCCCTCGTGAAGCGGCGGGGCGACCTCACCACCCCCCGCGAGCGACGCCGCCTGGATGTCTCCTACGACGCCGAGCTGTTCGGCCGGTTCGGCGAGTCGATCGCCTCGTTCCTCGGCACCGCCCGCTACCTGGTGTGGCAGACGGTGCTCATCCTGGTGTGGCTGGCGTTCAACCTCATCCCGCCGGCCCGCTTCCAGTTCGACCCGTGGGGTCGTGGCCTGGTGCTGCTCACCCTGTTGCTGTCGCTGCAGGCCTCGTACGCGGCTCCGCTCATCCTGCTCGCGCAGAATCGCCAGGAACGGCGCGACCGCATCAACGCCGAGTACGACCGTGACGTCGCGGCCCGCACGCAGGCCGACACCGAGTTCCTGGCCCGCGAGATCGCGAGCGTGCGCCTGGCACTGGCCGACGTGGTCACCGGCGAGGAGCTGCGCGACGAGCTCGAACGCCTCACCACCGTCGTGGAGCGACTCGCCGACCGGCTCGACGCGTTCGACCGGACCTCAGGTGCCCGGGTCGGGGGCGCCCCGGTGACCGACGGCGGCGCTCACGAGGCGACGACCACTGAGCCCTCGGTGACCTCGGCGTCCTCCGACGCGACGGCCTCCGACGCGATGGCCTCCGACGACGTCGGCTGAGCACCGGCACCGGCCACCGGCTCGGGTGGCACCGCCACCAGCGGTGTCCGCTCGCCGACGGGCGAGATCCGGGCGGCGACGCGCTGCACCAGCTCGACCGTGGCCGCCGCATACTCCGCCGGCTGGGCCAGCGTGCAGAAGTGGTCGGCGTGGAGCTCCACCACCTCGGCGCGCAGCGACGCCGCGAGCTGACGCTGCTTGCGGGGGCGCACGAGCTGGTCGGCGGTGGTGACCAGCGCGCCAGCGGGCACGCCCAGGCGATGCGCCCAGGTCCGTGCGTCGTGGTGGCGCAGCGCGCCACCGGCCGACACGATCGAATGCGCGTTGCCGCGCTGGATCTCACCGCTCAACCACGGCACGTACGGCGCCAGCTCGTGTTCGGTCACCAGGATGCGGGTGAGGCTGCGCCGCAGGTACCGCGGGAACGCCCACGACCGCAGCAGCACGCCGAGCACGGGCAACGTGATCCAGGTCAACCGCTCCCGGTACTGGGCCCGCCATTCGAGGGCCGTGGCCTGGACGACCATGCCCGCGACCCGGTCGGGGTGCCGTCGGGCGAACCACATCGAGATCGGACCGCCCATCGAGTACCCGACCGTGATGACCCGCTCGATGCCCAGCGCGTCGAGCACCGCGGCGGCGTCGTCGGCCACGTCCTCGAAGCGGAACGGCTCGTCGATGCGCAGACCACGGCCGTGGCCACGGTGGTCGATCGCCACGAAGGACGCGATCTCGGCAAGGGCCCGATAGGCCGTGAAGAACTGCACGTCGCCCGAGGCGGTCCACCCGTGGAGCAGCAGCAGCGTCGGCGCAGCGGGGTCGGGGTGCCGGTGGTGACGGACGAAGAACTCGCCGCGGTCGGCCACCTGCACGATCTCACCGGGCGGCAGCCAGGGCAGCCGGTAGGGCATGGTCGAGATCTCACGCATGGGGGACTCCCGTGAACTCCTGCAGTCGGACCCCGGTGGCCGCGACGGCCCCGAGGAGGGAACGGGTGGGCAGCTCGGCGTCACCGGCGAGCACGACCCCGGCGGGGAGCCGGCCGTCGTGGGGGCCGTCGGTCGTGGCGGCCGCGAGCATCGACGCGAAGGCGGTCGCGACGCCCGCGGTGACCGCGCCCACGAACTCGGCGACACCGACCACCAGCGTCTCGCGACGTCCGGCGGCGTCGGCGCCGCGGACCTCGACCCGCAGCGCGCCGATGCCCCCCTCGGGGTGCGGTGCACGCAGCATGGGCAGTCGGGCGGTCAGTCGGTCGCGGCGCGTCGCGGCCATCCGCGCCGTGATGCGGTCGGCCTCGGGGAAGACCCGGTGCAGCAGGAGCGGATCGCTGAGTTCGGCCCGGTAGCAGTCGTGCGCGCCGACCGGCTCGGGGAACCAGGCCAACTCCCGGCCGCTCCCGGCGGGCTGCTCGATCCAGGCGTCGTCGTGCCAGCCGAGCGATCGACCGCGCAGCGCACGGTGGTGCTGTCGGGCACAGGCGTCGCCAGCGGTCGCGTGGATGGCGACGTGGATCTCATCGGCCCGGGCCAGCTGCCCGGCCAGGTGACGAGCCAGCAGGCCCGACAGCCCGGGTGACATGGCCGCACCGACCACCAGGGAGGCCCCCTCGTCGCGGAACCGATCGTCGAGCGCGAGCAGTTCGACGGTGTCGTCGAGGTCATCCGCGACCGAGACGACCGAGACCCCGATCGCACCGAGCTCGGCGGCGCGGGGCGCATGCGGCGCCGGGGTCGCGAGCACCACCACGTCACCGGCCGACAGACCGTCGGCGATCCACTCGGTCCGACCGGCACGGCGCTGCACGGCCGTGGGGCCGCCGAGCGCCCGCACCGTCCGTCGCCCGACGACCCCGCCGCCGACGACCACGATGCGCCCGGTCGACGCCGCTGAGCTCATCCCGGGCTCCCGGGCGCGGCGGGTGCCTCGGGCGCGGCGGGTGTCGCTGCTGTCTCGGGTGACCCGGATGACCCGGCGGCCGTGTCGGCAGCCCGGCGGGCGGAGGCTTCGTCGCCGGGCAGTTCGAGCGGCTTCCAGCCTCCGTGCTGGGGCGGGGTGCCACCCGAGCCGCGCAGGCGCATGATCGCCGCGCTGAACCCAGCGAGGAACACCGCCACGAAGATCCGCCGGAGCAGACGCACGACCACACCGTACCGACCCGTCCGGCCACCCACTCGGCGCCGGCTCCGGACGCGGAACGAGGCGCCGACAGGCGCCTCGTGGGTCCGTTCACCGGGTGGTGTGGGGTGGGGCTAACAAGAATCGAACTTGTGACCTCATCCTTATCAGGGATGCGCTCTAACCGACTGAGCTATAGCCCCGGCGGTCGGGCAGGCTATCGGCGCCCTAGCGGAATCCTCAACCGGGCCGCTCGGGCGGCCCGGCCCGGTCAATGGTCGACGTCGAACGAGGTCGCCTCGGCGGGCACTCGCCGCACGACGTATCGCCGGGAGGCCGACGCGGTCCGCTCCACGACCTCTTCCTCGAGCACGGTCAACCGGACGCCCCCGACCATGTCGCTGACCAGGTTGAAGAGGGTCGCGACCAGCACGGCGGTGCCGGTGAGGGCCACGATGCCGAACAGGCCGAGCCGCCAGGCGTTCTCGAAGATCTCGGCCCCGACCAGTTCGAACCGCTCCCAGCCGAACTGGGTGAACCAGCGCTCGACGTTGTCGACCGTGCCGGTGTCGAGTGCGACGTTCCACAGCAGGACACCGGCGGTGAGGACCACCACGTACAGCACGGTGCTCATGATGACGGCCACCTTGAAGGTGCTCCACGGGTCGATGTGGCGGACCACCCGGGTGACCCGACGGACGCGCGGTCGGCGCCCGGGCGACCGCAGGACGGGGCCAGCGGGAACGACGATCGGCGCCTCGGTGGCGGCCGCCGCGGTCCAGGCGGCGGGCGGTGCGTCGTCGGCCAGCGGGTCGGGTGGCACCGTGGTCGGTCGACGTGCGACCGGCGGTGTGGGAGCGGGTGCGGCGGGTGCCTGGCGTGGCGAGGTGACCGGGGCGGTGCTCACCGGCGCGGTCCGCGGCATCACCGGGCCATCGGTGGTCGCCGAGCGATCGGGCACGGTCGGCGCCGTCGTCGCGTTGCCCTCGGCAGCCCGTTCGGCGGTGGCCGAGACGATCTCGGGGATCGGGACCGGTCCGGTGTTGCCGGTCCGCACGGCCCGCACCGGTGCGGGCGCGACCTCCGAGGAGGTCGATCGGCGCTCGACCGCGTCGGGCTCGACCGACGGACGCTGACCGGATGCCACCTCGGGAGCTTACGACGCCCCCACCCGGCCACCGTGTCGCGCCGCCGCGGTCCGGGTCGGCATGGTCCGGGTCGGCACGGTTCGGGTCGGGGTCGTCACGGTGCGTCGGTGGCACGGGCGGCGGCGGTCGCGTCGCCGACCCGCACCGTGACCACCACCGCCGATCCCTCCCGCTGCCAGGCGAGCAGCTCGGCCCCATTCGCGGTCGCCAGGGCGAGGGCTGCGGTGCGTCCACCGCGCACCGATGCCAACGCCGCCGCATCGGCGGCCGTGCGGGCCTGGACGCCGTCGCGCAGGTGCTCGACGAACCCGGTGAGGGGCGGGACGACCAGGACCGTCAGCGCGGCGGTGACCAGGAGCACCAGCGGCGCGGCGGCGCCACGATCCCGACGCGGTCGGGCCGATGCACGTGACGCCGGCGCGCCGGTGCCGTTCACTCGGCGAGGCTCAGACCGCGAGGGTCACTCGGCGATGATGTCCTCATCGACCGCCAGGATCGGTGCCACCGACGCGACCGTCTGACCGTCGTCGAGGTTCATGATCCGCACGCCGGTGGCGTCGCGGCCCTGCGAGGAGATCTCGCGCACGGGCATCCGGATGGTCACGCCCGCCGAGGAGACCGCCACGATCTCGTCGTCGAGGCCGACCATGAACGCGGCCACCACCTCACCCTTGCGACCGGTGAGCTTCATGCCGATCACGCCCTGGCCGCCGCGGCCCTGGGTGTTGAAGCGCTCGAGTTGGGTGCGCTTGCCGTAGCCGGCCTCGGTGATCAGCAGGATCGCGGTGTCGTCGCGTGCGACGTCGACCGAGACCACCTCGTCGTCGGCGCGCAGGCGCATGCCGCGTACCCCGGCCGCCGCACGGCCCATGGCGCGCACGTCGTCCTCGGCGAAGCGGATCGTCATGCCCCGACGACTGACCATGAAGATGTCGTCGGTGCCCGAGGTCTCGATGACCCGCACCAGCTCGTCGCCGTTGTTGAGGTTGATGGCGATCAACCCGTCGCGACGGCTCGAGTCGTAGGCGTCGAAGGCCGTCTTCTTGACCGTGCCCTTGCGGGTGGCGAAGAACAAGAAGCGCTCCCCGGCGAAGTCGCGGGTGTCGATGATGGCCTGGATGGTCTCCCCCGCCTGGAGCGGCAGGAGGTTGACGATCGGCATGCCCTTGGCGGTGCGGTCGCGCTCGGGCAGCTCCATGGCCCGGAGCCGGTAGACCCGACCACGGTTCGAGAAGAACAGCAGGTGTGCGTGCGCCGTGGTGAAGATCACGTGGCGCACGAGGTCGTCGGTCTTGAGCTTGGCGCCACTGACGCCGCGACCGCCGCGGGCCTGGGTCTTGAACGAGGCGGCGCTCACGGCCTTGACGTACTGCGCCTCGGTCATCACCACGACGAGCTCCTTGTCGTCGACCAGGTCCTCGATCGACATGTCGCCCTCGTCGAGGCGGATCTGGCAGACCCGCGGCGTGGCGAACTGCTCGCGGATGGCGAGCATCTCGTCCTTGATCACCCCGCGCAGCTTGACGTCGTCGGCCAGGATCGACTCGAGCTCGGTGATCTTGGCCCGCTCGCCCTCGAGCTCGGTCTCGAGGTCGATGCGCGACAGCCGGGTGAGCTGACGCAGCTGCATGTCGAGGATGTCGACGGCCTGGATCTCGGTGAACTCGAACGGGGCCGTCATCAGGCCGGCCTTGGCGGCCGCCGCGTCCTCGCTGCCCCGGATGAGGGCGATGATCTGGTCGATGACGTCGAGGGCCTTGATGCGACCCTCGAGCACGTGCTCGCGACGGCGGGCCTTGTCGAGGCGGTACTGCGATCGACGGGTGATGACCTCGATCTGGTGCTTCACGTAGCCGACGAGTGCATCGCGCAGGTTGATGGTGCGCGGCACACTGTCGACCAGGGCGACCATGTTGATCGAGAACGTCGACTGCAGCTGGGTGAGCTTGTACAGGTTGTTGAGCACGACGTTGGCGTTGGCGTCGCGCTTGAGCTGGATGATCAGGCTGGTCTTGCCACCCGAGGAGTTGTCGTTGACGTCGCTGATCCCCTCGAGGTCACCGCCGTCGACCAGCTCCTGGATGCGCGCCGCGATCGACGAGCAGCTCGCCTGGTAGGGGAGCTCGGTGACCAGGATCTCCATCCGCCCGGTCTTGCCCTCTTCGATGGTGGCCGTGGCCCGCATCTTCACGCTGCCGCGCCCGGTCCGGTAG
>CAYRXQ010000069.1:0-13333 GCA_964428115.1 uncultured Ilumatobacteraceae bacterium | reverse complement strand
TCATGAGAACACTGATTCGTTGGACCGTTGGCCTGATCGTGGTCATCCACGGCCTCATTCACCTGATGGGTGTGGTGGAGGGATTCGGGTGGGGCGATGTGTCGCAGCTCACCGAGCCGATCAGCACCTCGATGGGTGTCGCCTGGCTGGTCGCCGCGGTCGTGGTGATCGCCGCTGGCGTGATGTTGCTGGCGGGTCTCGGGTGGTGGTGGGTGGCCGCCGCTGTCGCAGCGGTGGTCTCGCAGACCGTCATCGTCACCTCGTGGAACGACGCCAAGGCGGGCACCGCCGCCAACGTCCTGCTGGCGCTCGCTGCGGTGTACGGGTTCCGAGCCAACGGTCCGACCAGCTTCCGGGCCAGGTCGCGGCGTCTCGCCGATGAATCGGTCCGGTCCGCGCTCTCGGCCGCCGACCCGTCCGGCTCGCTGGTGACCGACTCCGATCTGGCCCATCTGCCGCTGCCCGTCGCCGGCTACGTGCGCGCGTCCGGGGCGGTCGGGCGTCCACACGTGGTCGGGTTCCGGGCCGGCATCAGTGGTCGTATCCGTGCAGGCGCGGACGAGCCGTGGATGCCGTGGACCGGGGAGCAGACCAACACCTTCGGCCCCGAGCCGAGCCGGGTGTTCTTCATGGACGCGACCATGAAGGGGCTCCCCACCGACGTCCTCCACGCCTACGTGGGACCGACGGCGACGATGCAGGTCAGAGTCGCCTCTCTGAAGACCGTCATCGATGCCAGTGGCCCGGAGATGGACCAGGCCGAGACGGTGACGCTGCTCAACGACCTGTGCGTGCTCGCCCCCGCCGCACTCGTCGACGCGCCGATCGAGTGGACACCCATCGACGACCGCCACGCGCAGGCCACCTTCACCAACGCCGGCCACACGGTGAGCGCCGTGCTCACCTTCGACGACGATCATGAGCTCGTCGACTTCGTCTCCGACGACCGGCTCGCCTCATCGCCCGACGGCCGCACCTTCACACCGAGAACCTGGTCCACCCCGATCGCCGACTATCGAAGCTTCGACGGGCGGCGCCTCGGCGCCTTCGGTCACGGACGGTGGCACCCGACCGACGGACCCAGCTTCGACTACCTCGAGTTCCACGTGGACCGCATCAGCTACCTCGAGCCCGCTGACCCTGGTCGCGACCGGCTCGATGCCCGGGACGTCGTGGTGTCGAGATGAGCGCGCACACGCGGAGATTGCGGTTGCGTCAGGTCGGCGAGGTGCTGGTCGACGTGCCGGTGTTCCTGACCTCGCCGATCTACCGGCGGTGGCACCTGCACTGGGGCACCACGCCCGACGAGGCCCGGGCTCCCATGGCCGGCGACGATCGATTCCCGGAGGCGCAGTTCCGCGCGACTCGGGCGATCACGATCGCCGCGCCACCCGCGCTGGTGTGGCCGTGGCTGGTGCAGGTGGGTTGCCTGCGTGCCGGGTGGTACAGCCATGACCTGCTCGACAACCTCGGGCGCCCGAGCGCCACCGCGATCGAGCCCGCGTTGCAGGACCTCCAGGTCGGGCAGTGGGTGCCGATGTCGCCGAAGCCGCCACCGACCGAGCGGACCGCGTTCCGTGTCGACTCGTTCGAGGTCGATCGCTGGCTGCTCTGGGCGAAGCCCGACTCGACGTGGTCGTGGCAGTTGACCCCCACCAGCGACGGCGGTACCCGACTCGTCAACCGCATTCATGCCGTCTACGACTGGCGACATCCCGCTGATGCCGTGCTGGGCGTGGTGCTGATGGAGTTCGGCGACTTCGCGATGAACCGCCGGATGATGCGCGGTATCAAGGTGCGAGCGGAATCCCTCGCTCGTGAACGCAAGGGCTGACGAGGTGACCGCATCGAGGGACCGACGCAATGGAGCCGGAAGTGGCACGGTCGTGACGTGCGAGCCACTCGGCGGAGACGAGTGAGTCGCTCAGCCACTGACCTCGACGACGACCTTCGCCCGGGCGTGGCCGGTGCCGAGGTAGCGCATCGCATCGGGGACGCCCTCGAGCGGCACCGTGCGATCGATGACCGAGCGGAGCTGACCGACCTCGACGAAGCGGAGCAGCTCGGTGAGATCGGCCGAGGTCTCCTTCGCGGTGA
The DNA here is from genome assembly GCA_964428115.1 of uncultured Ilumatobacteraceae bacterium. Lineage (GTDB taxonomy): Bacteria > Actinomycetota > Acidimicrobiia > Acidimicrobiales > Ilumatobacteraceae > CAYRXQ01. The sequence goes on along the minus strand of CAYRXQ010000069.1, from coordinate 11,236 downwards.
ACTGATGGAACGAGCGGCCACTCCGCGCGAAGCGGATCTTGCCGGCGACGAGCCGTCGGAACGGGTCGAGCCATCGGTTGTCCTTCGGTCCGCTCACCATCACGTAGCGGCCACCGTCGATCAGCGATCGCTTGCAGTCGCCGAGTGAGCGGTTGCCCACGTTGTCGACGATCGCGTCGTACTGGCTTCCATCGACCCAGTCCTCGGCGGTGTAGTCGATCACCCGCTGAGCACCGAGCTCGCGCACCATCTCGACGTTGTGGGTGCTGCACACTGCGGTCACTTCGGCGCCCATGGCCACGGCGAGCTGGACGGCGAACGTGCCGACACCGCCCGCTGCGCCGTTGACGAGCACCCGCTGGCCGGGTTGGACTCCTGCGTGGTCGCGGATCGCCTGGAGCGCGGTGATGGCGGCGACCGGCATCGCGGCGGCGTCGGCGAACGAGATGCCCTGCGGGAGCAGTGCCAGTGAGGTCGGCTTCGACGACGCCCACTCGGCGAAGCTGCCGCGAGCGGTACCCATGACACGGTCGCCCGGGGCGAATCCCTCGACGGCGGCGCCGACGGCGACCACGGTGCCGGCCACGTCGGCGCCTCGGATCGCCTGCCGCGGCCGCCGGATCCCGGCGACGAGCCGGAGCACGTACGGCGTGCCGGTCATGAAGTGCCAGTCGAGCGGGTTCAACGACGCGGCGGTGACCTCGATCAACACCTCCCCATCACCAGGCGACGGTGTGTCGACCGTTCGGAGCTCGAGCACGTCAGCGGCGCCGTAGCGGTGCTGCGCGATGGCTCGCATCGTCATGGGTCGGTCGCCAGCGGGTGTCTCCGAAGGGTGCGTACGCTGTACGTCAGGCATGGAGTCGACCGTACACGTACACTGTACGTATGACAACCCCTTCTCGGTCATCGAGCGCCTCGCCCGATCGGGTCGACGAGAGAACCGCGCTCAGCAGAGACCGGATCCTGCACGCCGGCATCGGGCTGGCCGACCAACACGGGATCGACGGGCTGAGCATGCGCAAGCTGGCGGCCCACCTCGGCTTCGAGGTGATGTCGCTCTACAACCACGTCGCCAACAAGCGCGACCTCCTCGAGGGAATGCTCGATCTCGTCAGCGGCGACACCGACCTCCCCGATCCCGCGACGGTCGACTGGAAGGACGGGCTCCGTCAGGTCGCCACCGACGCGCACGCACTGTTGCTCCGCCATCGGTGGGCCGGGTCGATCGCGGCGAACCACTTCCCCGGCCCGAACGCGTGGCGACGGGCGGAGACCATCCTCGGACTTCTCGCAGCCGGTGGGTTCGACGGGCACCTGCGCGACCTCGGCTACCACGCGATCACCCTCCACGTGAGCGGCTTCACCGCGCAACAGATCGCCTATGACTTCGACGACGAACTCGAGCACGAGATGCTCGATCGCGTCGAGCGGGAGTTCCCGGCGGCCGAGCACCCGCTCATGGCCGACCACATCCGCTACCACCTCGACCCCGACCACACCCCCGGCGACCGACCCGACGAGTTCCGGTTCGTCCTCGATCTCATCCTCGACGGACTCGAGCGAGTCCGGGACGAGACATCCGGCGTGCTCTCGGGCAACTGACGCGGGCGTGGCCTTCGGCGGGGGCGGCTGAGAGCGCCCTCGCCAAACGCGCCGTCGGCTTCGAAATCGTGGCGGAATCGAACGCTGGGCGTCAGATGGCGACGACGCGGACTGAGCCGGTGAGCCTCTGGAGTAGGTGTCGGAGATCGGTGGGGTCGGAGGTGACGAGGGCGGTCGGACCGGGTGGTTCGGTGGCACCCGATCAGGAGTCGTCGCGATCGGCGCCGACCGACATCTCGTGGCCGAGCGCGGTGCGCAGCGAGCGGTCGAGATCGCGCCACAGGTCGTCGACGTGCTCGACACCGACCGACAGCCGGCACAGCGTCGGCGCGGCGACCGAAGCATCGCCGGCGTACCGTGCGCGGCGCTCGATCAGCGACTCGACCCCGCCGAGGCTGGTCGCGTGGGAGATCAGTCGCAGCCCGGTGAGGAACGCTTCGGTCTGCTCGACGGTGCCGGCGACCTCGAAGGCGAGCATCGCGCCGCACCCGTCCGGCAGCACACGTCGGGCGAGCTCGTGCTGTGGGTCCTCGGGCAGACCGGCGTAGCGCACCCGGGTGACGCCCGGGTGGCCGGCGAGCCGACGGGCGAGTTCGAGTGCGGTGTGCTCGGCGCGGTCGAGGCGCACGGCGAGCGTCCGGAGCCCGCGCAGCGCAAGGAACGCCTCGAGCGCGCCAGGGATCGAGCCGTGGTCGTGCCGGTACGACGACAACGCGACAGCGTGCGCCGGGTCACGGCAGATCGCGGCGCCGAGGAGCAGATCGGAGTGTCCGCCGATGAACTTGGTCGCCGAGTGGAGCACGACGTCGGCCCCCATGGCCAGTGGGCGCTGGCGCAACGGGGTCGCGAAGGTCGCGTCGACCACCACCAGCGCGCCCCGGGCGCGGGCACCGTCGACGATCGCCGGAACGTCGGCGACGACCATGGCCGGGTTGGCGATCGACTCCACCCACACCACGTCGGCACCATCCGCGGCGTTCAGCACCGCCTCGAGGTCGTCGGCCGCCACCTGTCGGACGTGGAGACGGCCGTTGGCCACCGACCGCTCGAAGATCTGGCGGACCCCGTAGTAGGCCACGGTCGGCACCACGACCGTGCCGCCGACCGGCGTGAGCTCGGCGATCGCCGTGGCCGCCGCGAGCCCGGACGCGAACGTGACGGCGTGCCCACCGTCGAGGAGCCCGAGCGCCTCCTCGAGTGCCGCCCAGCCCGCGTTGCCGTCGCGCCCGTACTCGATGACGGCGTCGTGGACGTACGTCGACGACATCGTGATTGGCGCGTTCATCGGGGCGCCGGCATCGCGGCTCGGGCGGCCCGCCTGGACCGCCACGGTGGACGGATCCCACTCGGGATCGCACTCGACCAGGGCTGGATCACGCTCGACGTCCATGGCGACTGATCCTCGCGCAGCGACCACGCAGACGGACTGGCTCGGACGATCGCAACTCGCGACCAGCCGACACATGACCGAGGCCGAACACGGTCCGCTGAACGTCGATCGATGTCATCGAATGTTCACCGAATGATGGCCGAAGCGTCCAAGAAGTGTGACTAATCTGGACGATATGTCCGCAGGGGTGCCGACCGTGATCCTCGACTTCGACGGCACCGTCGCCGTCGGCCACGGTCCCGTGCTCGCGTTCGCCGACGCCGTCTCGCAAGCGGCCACCGATCCGGCCGTCGCCATCGCCGCCCATCGGGCCCTCGTCGAGTTCGAGTCCGGCGGATCCGACCACCGCGACGGCTACGCCGCGGTCACCAGCGCTGCGCTGGCCTTCGGGCTGACCTCGACCGACATCAACGCCGCCTACCTCCGCTCCCGCGAGCTCCTCGGCACCGACCGAGCACCAGTGGACGTCGCCGCCGGGCTCGGCGACTTCCTCGAGCGGATGGCGACGGTCGCGAAGGTGTGGCTCGCCACGAACGCCCCCGACACCGGCATCGCCCGCGTGCTCGGCGCCGCCGGCCTCGATCGGCGCTTCGACCGCACCTGCTTCGAGGTCGGCAAGCCCGACGGCCTGACCCCGCTCCTGGCCGAGGCGCTCGACATCGGCCCCGTGCTGTCGGTGGGCGACGTCTACGACTTCGACCTGGCCCCGGCGGTGGAGCTCGGCGCCGCCACCGGGCTGGTCGGGCCCCGCGCCGACCGCGATCCCCGCCCCGTGTCGATGCGGGCGGCGAGCCTCGATGCCCTGTTTCCCGACATAGAAGCCTGGGTCGCCTCGGCGGCCCGCAACGGCGTCGCCTCGCCCGAGGCGTCTCCACCCGACCGAAAGGAACCATGAGATGCGCAAGACCATCACCGCTGCGGGGTTCGCCGCTGCGCTCCTGCTCCCGCTCGCCGCGTGCGGCGACGACGACACCGACTCGGCGCCGGCCGAGACCGCCGCGCCCGAGGACACGGACGCCGAGGGCCCTGCGGCCACCGAGGCTCCGGCGGGCACCGACGCCCCGGCGGCGTCCGACTGGCCCGACGAGATCACCATCTCGCTCGTGCCGTCGGTGGAGGGCGAGGACCTGGCGCAGGCGCTCGGCCCGCTCACCGACTACCTGTCCGAGGCGCTCGGCATCGACGTCACCGGCGTCGTCGCCACCGACTACTCGGCCACGGTCGAGGCCCTGGGAGCGGGTCAGGCCGACGTGATCATCACCGACGCCGGGTCGCTCTACAACGCGATCACCCGGTACGACGCGCAGCTCATCCTGCGCGACATCCGCTTCGGTGCCTCGTCGTACGCGTCCATCGCGATGACCAACAACCCCGACAAGTACTGCGCCGACGAGCCGGTGATGGCGATCTACCCGGCGAGCGGGATCGAGCTGTCGTACTGCAACGGCACCGAGGAGGCCGGTTCGAACGCCACCGGCATCGGCCCGGCGAGCATCGAGTCGATCGGTGCGATCGAGCCCGGTACCCGCGTGGCGCTGCAGGCGGCGACGTCGCCCGCGGGCTACCAGTACCCGGTGGTGATCATGCGCGAGGCCGGGATCGACACCGACAGCGACATCGAGCAGATCCCGGTGGAGGGCAACAACAACGCCGTGCTCGCCGTGTACAACGGCGACGCCGAGGTCGGCTTCGCATACTGGGATGCCCGTACCACGGTGAGCGAAGAGGCCCCGGACGTCGCCGAGAAGGTCGTGGTGTTCGCCTACACCGACATGATCCCCAACGGTGGCGTCGCAGTGTCGCCCGACCTCCCGGCCGACCTCGTGGCCCGGATCACCGAGCTGCTCGACGGGTATGCCGACTCCTCCGAGGAGGCTGCGTCGGTGATGTTCGACCTCGTGGGTCTGTCCGACTGGACCGCCGACACCGCGGACGACGAGATCGCCCGCTACGGCGAGATCCTCGCCCAGTTCGCCGGGTGAGGACATCACCGTGACGACACAGCACGATGCTGGGGCCGACGCGCTCTCGTCGGCCCCCGCATCGTGGTCGATCCGGCTCGACGACGTCTCGGTCACCTACCGCAACGGGACGACGGCGCTGCGCGGCATCACGCTCGACATCGCCGCGGGCGAGATGGTGTCGATCGTCGGCCTCTCCGGCTCCGGGAAGTCGACGCTCATCCGGGCCATCAACGGGTTGGTCCCGGTCACCGCCGGCACCGTCACGGTCGGCCCGCACGTGGTGACCGAGCTGCGCGGCCGCGAGCTGCGCCGGCTCCGCGGCCACATCGGGATGATCTTCCAGAGCTTCAACCTCGCCGAGCGGACCACGGTGTATCGCAACGTCCTGGTCGGTCGGTTCGCCCACACCCCGACGTACCGGACGATGCTGGGGATCACCTCGCAGCGGGACCGCGACCTCGTGCTCACCGGGCTCGACTCGGTGGGCATGCTGGACAAGGTCTGGACTCGGGCACGTGACCTGTCGGGCGGGCAGAAGCAGCGCGTGGCGATCGCCCGCGCGCTCGCGCAGGAACCGAGCGTGATGCTGGCCGACGAGCCGGTCGCCAGCCTCGACCCGCCCACGGCGCACTCGGTGATGGACGACCTGCGCCGCGTCAACCGCGAGCGCGGGCTGACCGTGCTGGTCAACATCCACCTGATCGACCTCGCGCAGCAGTACACCGCGCGGATGATCGGCCTGCGCGCCGGCGAGGTGGTGTTCGACGGCCCCGCGGCCGACGCGACCGGCGCGGACTTCGAGCAGATCTACGGCCGGTCGATCAAGGCCCAGGACCGGTTGCCGGGCTGATGGCCGAGACCGACACCGCCACGGACACCGCCATGGACGCCGCCACCGACTCCGTCGCGGGTGTGAACAACGCCACCGGGACCGGCGCTCTCGCGTTCCCGCCGAAGCCGACCACTCGCGTGCGGACGGCGCTGATCGTCGGTGGCGTCGTGGCGATGACGGTGCTCACGTGCATCCCGGCGATCGGCGGCGTCGAGATCGACGTGGCCTCGCTGGTGGAGAACTGGCGCAACGGCTGGCGGCTCGGTCGCGAGTTCCTGCAACCCGATCTCAGCTTCATGCCGCGGGCGATCGAGCCGATGATCGAGACGCTGCAGATGGCGGTGCTCGGCGCGGCCATCGCTGCGGTGATCTCCATTCCGCTGACGCTGTGGGCGGCGAAGTCCACCAACGCGGGGCGACTGTCGCGCCCGTTCGTGCGGACCGCGATCAACGTGATCCGGGCGATCCCCGACCTGGTGTACGCCACGGTGTTCGTCGCCGTCGTCGGCGTCGGACCCCTCCCCGGCCTCCTCACGTTGGTGCTGTTCGACATCGGCATCGTCGTCAAGTTGGTGTCCGAAGCGATCGATGCCACCGACCATCCGTACATGGAGGCGGGCGTCGCCGCAGGCGGGTCGCAGGCGCAGATCAACCGCCGCATCGCGCTCCCGCAGGCGTGGCCGCTGTTCGCCAACCAGTGGCTCTACGTCCTGGAGCTCAACGTGCGGATCTCGGCCATCCTCGGCATCGTCGGCGCCGGCGGCATCGGCCGGCTGCTCAACGAGCGCCGTGCCTTCTTCGCGTACGACGACGTCGGCGCGATCGTGCTGCTGATCCTGGTGGTCGTGATCGTGATCGAGCTCATCTCGAACGCGCTCCGGAGGCGGCTCACATGACGTCGGTGACCTCCAACGGTGCCCGCGAGCTCGTCGTCCCGCCGGTCCCCTCGCGGCGGGGCCAGACGATCGCCGCGGTCGCCGTCGGCGCGGTCGTGCTCTGGTCGGGGCTGGGCCTCGGCATCGAGTGGTCCGAGGTGTGGAGCATCCCCGGCGAGCTGTGGCGCTACGCCGGCCTGATGTTCTCCAGCCCGAACTGGGAGCGGTTGCCGACGGCCCTGTTCGAGATGTGGCGCTCGGTGTCGATGGCATGGCTCGGCGCGATGCTCTGCGTCGTGCTCTCGATCCCGCTCGGGATGATCGCCGCCGAGGGGATCGGCCCGGCGTGGATCCGGTACCCGCTGCGGGGCCTGTTCGCCGTGATCCGCGCCGTGCCCGAGGTGGTGATCGCGATGTTGCTGCTCGTCGTCGCCGGGCTCACCCCGTTCACCGGGATGCTGGCGCTCGGCATCGCCGGGATCGGCACTCAGGCCAAGTGGGTGTACGAGACCGTCGAGTCGGCACCGACGTCGGCCTCCGAGGCGGTCGTCGCAGCCGGCGGTGGGCTCGGAGAGGTGACCCGTTGGGCGATCTGGCCCGCGGTCGCGCCGGCGCTGCTGTCGTTCGCGCTCTACCGCTTCGAGATCAACATCCGCGTCTCGGCGGTGCTGGGCCTGGTCGGCGCCGGCGGGATCGGCAGCATGTTGTCGAACTACACCAACTTCCGCGAGTGGGACACGGTGGGCGTGCTCCTCATCGTGGTCATCGTCGCCACGATGCTCCTCGACGCCATCTCGGGTACGATCCGCCGCCGGATCATGGAGGGGGCCAGGAAGTGACGTGGACCGGTGCCGACGACGCTCCCCCCACGGCACGCATCGCGGCGCTCCTCCCCTCGCTGCAGCGCTCCGAGCGGCGCGTCGCCGAAGTGCTCCTCGCCGATCTCGCCGCTGCCGTCGAGCTGACCGCCCAGGAGCTCGCCGACGAGGCAGGCGCCGGCCGGGCGACGGTGGTCCGCACGGCGCAGGCGCTCGGCTACGACGGCTACCCCCAGCTCCGGGTGGCGCTCGCCCTCGAGGCCGCGATCAGCGAGCGAGATCGGGAGCCGGTGAGCGACGGGACCCTGCTCGGCGCCGTGATCGGCAACGTCGAGCGCTTCGGCTCGCGGCTGCGCCACATGACGTCCGCGCTCACCGAGGACGCCGTGGCCGAGTTCGTCGCCCGCCTCGATGCCGCCGAGCGCGTGCTGTTGGTGGCCAACGGGCTGTCCGCACCTCTCAGCCTCGATCTCGCGCTGCGGCTCAACTCGATCGGGCGCCCCGCCGAGTACCTGCCCGACGCTCTGGCCCAGGAGATCGGGGCGAGCCAGCTCTCGCCGACGTCGGTCTGCCTCGTCATCTCGGGCTCAGGCGCCAGCACCCCGACGCTGCGGGTGATCGAGGCGGCGAGGGCCGCCGGCGCGCAGGTGCTGTCGCTCACGTCCTTCGCCGGTTCCCCCGTGGCACGAAGGTCCCACGTCGCGCTCGTGGTCCCGGCGGTGGAGGGCTCCTTCCACGGCGAGCTCGTGCACACGTCGCGGGTCTCGCTCGCGCTGATCGCCGAGAGCATCGTCGACGCGCTGGTGGTCCACCGCGGCGACCGCGGCAAGCATGCCCGCTCGGCCGTGATGGCCGCGATCAGCGGCTCGATCAGCGAGTAACCGCCGCAGCGCGGTGGCCCGTCCGCTACGCGAACAACGTGGGCCGGTCGCGCTGGATCGAGCGCACCCGATCGATGAAGCCCGCCGCCTCGGGGCCGAGCGGTGAGCGGGCGGCGGACGGCCCGACCGGGACCACGTGCGACACGATCCCGCGTCCCGTGTAGGCGTGGAGGCTGAACGCCGGCGGTTCGGCCGACTCCGCAGGGTGGTGCCCGGGAGCGAGCTCGATCGCGACCGCGACCGCCGTCGACGGACTCACCCACAGCGAGCAGCCACCCCAGCTCGTCTGGATCGTCCGGTGCATGTGCCCGGAGAGCACCTTGATCACCTGCGGGTGACGGCGCACCACCTCCTCGAAGTACTCGGCCCCCTGCAGCCCGATGCAGTCCATCCACCAGATCCCGGTCTCGAACGGCGGATGGTGGATCGCGACGACGGTGTCGGTGTGCGCGTGCGAGGAGAGCTCGGCGTCGAACCACGCTGCGTCGTCCTCGGTGAAGTGGTCGTCGCTGGAGTCGAGGAGCACCAGTCGCAGCGGCCCGGCGTCCATCGCCCGGTGGCCGGTGGTGGCGGTGACCGGTCGGTCGTGGTTGCCGCCGATCGCCTCCCAGGGGGCCCGCAGCACTGCGAGCCGCCGCGTGAACTCCTCCCACTCCTCGGCGGTGCCGTGCTCGGTGTTGTCGCCGGTGAGCAGCACGAGGTCGGGCTGGCGCTCCATCGCATTGATCGTCGCGATCGCCTGCGAGAACCGCTCCTCGCATCCGGGGTGTGAGCCACCGACGTGCACATCCGACAGTTGCGCGATCACGTACGCCATCGCATGAGCCTCGCATACGTCATGCCCGTCACGATTAGGGTCGGCTCAGCTGATCGCGGCGGAGACGGCGGCGAGCTTCTCGGGTGCCGAGATCACCTCGATCCGACGCAGGAGCGGGCCGTCGAACTCGGGGACGAGCACGAGCGTCTGCTCGGCGGTCACGATCACCACGGCGGGTTGGCCGTTGGCCTCGACGGCGACGACCTCGGCGTCCGCCGGGATCCGGGTGGCGAGGTTGGTGATGAAGCGGCTCACGCGGTGCGGACCGACGACGGGGCGTCGCGCCGCGTGGCGTGTCGGGCCGCCGTCGGAGACGAGGATGACGTCTTCGGCGAGGAGCTCCTGGAGTTGCCGTGCCTCGCCGCTGAGCGCGGCGGCGAGGAACGAGTCGAGCAGGGCTTGGCGTCGTTCGGGGTCCACGTCGAACCGTGGTCGTTCGCTGCGAACCCGCTGCCGGGCGCGGTGGGCGATCTGGCGGCAGGTCTCCGGTGTGCGTCCCACGACCTCGGCGACCTCGGCGTAGTCGGCGGCGAAGACCTCGCGCAGGAGGAACACGGCCCGTTCGACGGGTTCGAGGCGATCGAGCACGTGGAGGAAGCTGAGGGTGAGCGACTCGTCGGTCTCGACGATGTGGGCCGGGTCGCGGTCGGTGAGGATCGGCTCGGGCAGCCACGGCCCGACGTAGTGCTCGCGTCGCCGGGCCGTCGAGCGCAGACGGTCGATGGTCAGGCGTGTGACCACGGTGGTGAGCCAGGCGGCCGGATTGTCGATGCCGGTGGCCGGCTGTGCTCGTAGCCATGCCTCCTGCACGATGTCGTCGGCGTCCGCGACGCTGCTCGTCATGCGGTACGCGAGACCGAACAGGCGTGGCCGTTCACGCTCGAAGGTGTCGGTGTCGATGCCGTTCATGCAGCGCGACGCTCCCGGGCGATGTCGGCGGCGAGTCGCCCCGCCGCGCGTCCGCTGGCCAGGGCCGCATCGGCGAGGAGACCGGTCGGCCCCACCCAGTCACCGGCGAGCAACGGCCCCGATGGTCCGAGTGCGTCGATGCGCGGTCGACCCGCCAGGCCGCCGCGAGCAGCGAGCGGCATGCCGTGGGTGACGGTCATGTCGTGCAGGTACCGCTCGCGCAGTGTGGTCTCCACTCCCATCCGGCGGGCGAATGCCCGCATCGCCTCGCGGTCGCGCTCGGCGTCGGCGTGCTCGTCGGGTCGACGGTACTTGGCCAGCGACACCAGCGCCCGGCCATCGGTGGCCAGCTCCGCGACGGGCGCATGCAACGAGTAGTAGCAGTGGTGGTCGAGGTCGAGCGCGAAGGTCACCTGCGGCGGCGAGGGGAGCACCAGGTCGAGGCACGCGGCCCGCACCGGCGGCCCCGCAGCAACGCGCAGGGCCCCGGGTTCGCTGCCGGTGAGCCGCTCGACGGCCTCGGGGGAGAGCCCGGCGACGACCACGGCGCGCGTGCGCCAGCGCCGTCCGCGCTCGTCGACGACGACCCAGCCGTCGGCATCGCAATCGATCGCGTCGGCTCGTGCGTCGGTGTGCACCTCCGCGCCGGCTCGGCTCGCGGCGCGGGCGAGTGACGCGACGAGGGACCCCCAGCCGTGGTCGAGGTAGCGGACCCCTGATCCGGCGAGGACGAGCTGGTCGACGGCCGCTCCAGCGCTGAGCAGCTCCGGCGCGTTGGCGTATGTGCTCAGACGAACGATCCCCTCGACGACGGCGCGGAGGTCGGCGCGTTCGGTGCCGACGGCGTCGCCGAGGAACGCCGCGACGGTCGTCGAGTCGAGCGAACGGGCGTCGAGATGTGCCAGCCGTGTGTGGAAGCGGGCGAACGCCACGCGGGAGCGTGGCGACAACAGTCGGGTCGTCGCCAGCGATCGGGCGTCGAACGGCAGTCGACCAGTTCGGCCCCGCCACACCGCCGGCCCGGTCGCAGCAGGTCGGGAGCCAGGTGGATCGATACCGAGCTCGCGCAATGCGGCCATGCCGGGGCCGGCCTCGTAGAGCGCGTGCGGTCCCTGGTTGAACGAGATGCCGTCGCGGTGCTCGGT
>CAYRXQ010000068.1:9244-13407 GCA_964428115.1 uncultured Ilumatobacteraceae bacterium | reverse complement strand
GCCCGAAGGGTCACCGGTGACGTTGGTGACTGTGAACGGGTCCGAGCAGCCCGACCTGACGCAGATCCGCTCGGCGCTCGCGGGGTTCGACGTGGAGCGGGTCAGCCTGCACGGCCGGTTCGACGAGCAGGTGCCCCGCCAGACCGGGCTCGGCTATCACCTGCTGGTGCTGGGCGCGCCGCGCCGCGCCGGGGGAGGGTCGCTGCCCGCCGTCACGCGTGCCACGGTGCTGCGGTCGCGGATCCCGACGATGCTCGTGGTGCCGCCCGAGGTGGTGCGGCCACCGGCGCGGATCCTCGTGCCCGTGGCCCCCGGGCGGCCTGCCGCGGTCGCGCTCGAGGTCGGCATCGCGATGGCCGAGCGGACGGGGGCGGCACTCGTGCTCGTGCACGTGCTCGACGGTGACAGCGACGGTGAGCGCGCCGCACTCCGGCTGCTCCGTGTGACGCTGCGGACCCTCGAGCGGGTGCCGGTGGCCAACCCCGACCCGGTGGGCGCGCAGATCCTCGAGGTGGCCGCGGCGCGCGCGGCGGAGTCGGGCGTGGTCGTGGAGCGCACCCTGCGGACCTCGGACGCCCGGTCGGCGGCGATCGTGGAGGCCGCCGCCGAGGTCCGGGCCGACCTCGTCGTGCTCGGGTCGTCGGTGAGCGAGGTGGACGGGGTGGCGTTCTTCGGACGGACCACCGAGCGGGTGCTCGATTCGTGTCCGACGGGCGTCGTACTCGTCACGACCCCGGGAGGGTGAGGGCCGGCTCGTCGGCGCGCACCGCGTCGGGCGTGGCTCGACCGCGGTGCCCCATGAGCACGATGGTGGTGCCGATGGCCGCCGCGACGATCGACGCGATGAGCACGCCGAGCCGGGCGTCGCGGCCCGGCGCGGTGTCGCCGAAGGCCAGCTCGGTCACGAACAGCGAGACCGTGAAGCCGATGCCGCCGAGCGACGCGCCGCCGATCACCGTGGCCGTCTTCACCCCGGGGGGAAGCCGGCCGATGCCGACGAGCACGGCCAGGAAGACCGCCGCGGAGATGCCGACCGTCTTGCCGACGACCAGGCCGAGGATCACGCCCCAGGTGACGGTCGACGACAGGGCCTCGCCGATCTCCGAGCCCGGGATCCGCACCCCGGCGTTCGCGAGGGCGAAGACCGGGACGATCAGGAAGGCCGTGAACGGGTGCAGCCGGAACGACATCCACTCCACGATCGAGACCCCCGCTCGGACCTGCTCGCTGAGCTCGGCGGCGGCCCGGGGATCGTCGTCGTCGTGGAGCGTGGGATCGAGCTCGAGCTGGTTGCGCCGGCGCGGCACGACGGGTGCGAGCAGACCGAACGCCACGCCCGCCAGGGTCGGGTGCACGTTCGCCTCGTGCAGCCCGAACCAGCACAGGATCCCGAGTACGACGTAGACGCCGATGACCGGGACCCGGCGGCGGATCGCCATGGCGATGACGAGCATCGCGATGGCGAAGGCGAGCCATCCGAACGAGACGCCCTCGGAGTAGAAGACCGCGATCACCAGGATCGCCCCCATGTCGTCGACGATCGCCAGGGCGAGGAGGAAGAGCTTCAGCCAGCTCGGTGCCCGGCTCCCGATGAGTGCGACCACGCCCATCACGATCGCGATGTCGGTGGCCATCGGGATCCCCCAGCCCTTGGCCCCCACGCCACCGACGTTGAGGACGGCGTAGATGGCCGCCGGCACCACCATGCCGCCGAACGCCCCGATGATCGGCAGCGCGGCCTGGCGTGGATCGCGCAGCTCGCCCAGCGTCAGCTCGCGCTTGATCTCGAGGCCGGCGACGAAGAAGAAGATGGTCATCGCCGCGTCGTTCACCCATTCGCGCAGCGTGAGGGTGAGCGTGTGCTGGTCGAGGGCCAGGGTGATCTCGTGGGACCAGAACGACACGTAGGAGTCGGCCCACGGCGAGTTCGCCCAGATGAGCGCCACGACCGCAGCGAGCACCAGCAGCAGGCCGGCGCTGGCCTCCTTGTGAAAGAAGTCGGCGAGCGGCTTGATCAGCGTGATCGAGTGCGGCGCAGGCGTGGGGGCGCCCTCGGGAGGATCGGGCCGTTGCTGCGCGGTGGTCGCCACGGCGCAGGAGTATCGCAGCTCGGACGACTGGTACCGTCCTCGAGATGTCTGCCCGGGTCCAGCGCGTCACGTTCCCGGGCAGCCACGGTGTCGACCTCGCCGCCCGACTCGATCTCCCGGCCGGCCCGCCACGCTCGTGGTGCCTGTTCGCGCACTGCTTCACCTGCGGCAAGGACCTGCGGTCGGCGTCTCGGATCGCCGCCGGGTTGACCGAGATGGGGATCGCAGTGCTGCGCTTCGACTTCACCGGGCTCGGTCAGAGCGACGGCGAGTTCGAGAACACCGACTTCTCCTCCGACGTCGCCGACCTGGTCGCGGCGGCCGACTGGTTGCGGGCCGAGCACGCCGCCCCGCAGCTGCTGCTCGGGCACTCCCTGGGCGGCGCGGCCGTGATCGTGGCCGCCGACGCGATCCCCGAGGTCCGAGCCGTCGCGACGATCGGTGCGCCCTCGAGCACCGAGCACGTCGGGTCGCTGTTCGAGCACGTGATCCCCCAGATCGAGACCGTGGGTGCCGCCGAGGTCGAGCTCGCCGGCCGTCGGTTCTGCATCACCCGCTCGTTCCTCGAGGACCTCGAGCGCCACGTGGTCACCGACCGGGTGGCCGAGCTGCGTCGGGCGCTGCTCGTGCTGCACTCACCGGTCGACACGATCGTCTCGGTCGATCACGCCGCTGCGCTCTACCAGGCAGCCCGGCACCCCAAGAGCTTCGTCGGCCTCGACGGTGCCGACCACCTGCTCGCCGACCCGGCCGACACTGCCTTCGTCGCCCGCATCGTGGGCGCCTGGGCGGATCGCTACGTGCACGACCAGAGCGGCGCCACCCCGGCACCCGAGCCGACCGCCCAGGTCGTCGTGGCCGAGACGAACCAGGGGACCTTCCTCAACCATGTCGTGACCGGCGAGCACCGCTTCCTGGCCGACGAGCCGGTCTCGGTCGGTGGCTACGACGCCGGGCCGAGCCCGTACGACCTCCTCGCTGCGGCCCTCGGCACCTGCACCTCGATGACGATCCGGATGTACGCCGACCGGAAGCGGTGGCCGGTGCAGCGGGTCTCGGTCGAGGTGTCGCACGACAAGGTCCACGGCGACGACGCGTCGACGTCGGCCCCCGCCCGGCTCGACCGGTTCACCCGGGTCCTGCACATCGAGGGCGATCTCGACGACGACCAGCTGGCCCGACTGGTGCAGATCGCCGACAAGTGCCCGGTCCACCGCACGCTGCACCAGTCCTCGGTCATCGAGACCCAGCTGCGGCCCCCGACATCCCCCGACGCGCACGAGAGCGAGCACCCGTGATGGCCACACCGACGCCCGACCACGAGCCCGAGACGACCGGCACCGGCGATCTCGACGCACGCATCCGGATGCTCGCCGGGACCGACATGTGGCATACCGCTCCGCTCGGCGACCTGCCCGCGATCCGCATGTCCGACGGGCCGGCCGGGGTGCGCGGCACCTCGTGGACGGGGCCGGCCTCGGCCTCGTTCCCGTGCGGCACGGCGCTGGCCGCGACCTTCGACCCCGACCTGGTCCGCGACATCGGGCGGGCGCTGGGCCGCGAGGCGCGGTCCAAGCACGCCCACGTGCTGCTCGCGCCGACGGTCAACCTGCATCGCACCCCGGTGGGCGGCCGCAACTTCGAGTGCATGAGCGAGGACCCGGTCCACACCGCGACCATGGCGGTGGCCTACGTCGAAGGCGTGCAGTCCGAGCGGGTGGCCTGCTGCATCAAGCACTTCGTGGGCAATGACACCGAGTTCGCCCGGTTCGTGGTCTCCTCGGAGATCTCCGAGCGCGTGCTGCGCGAGCTCTACCTGGTGCCCTTCGAGGCGGCCGTCGACGCCGGGGTGCGCAGCATCATGTCGGGGTACAACCGGCTCAACGGCACGTTCTGCTCCGAGCACGAGTGGCTCCTCACCGACCTGCTGCGCGACGAGTGGTGGTTCGACGGGGACCGGAGTTGGCCCTGCCTCTGCGGTGGCCAGGGGCTCTTCCGACTGAAGCGGGGGCATCTCTGGCGGAGCGGGAGCTTCGGCGACCGGTGCCGGTTCGGGCGCCGTTTCGGACTCGG
>CAYRXQ010000068.1:3326-9234 GCA_964428115.1 uncultured Ilumatobacteraceae bacterium | reverse complement strand
ACTGGTACGGCACCCACAGCGGGCTGGCGGGGCTGCGTGCCGGGCTCGACATCGAGATGCCCGGACCCGCCATGCACCGCGGGGCGGCGCTCCGCGCCGAGCTCGACGTCGACGGCACGCCCGAGGACATCGCCGCGATCGACGCCACCATCGAGCGACTGCGCGCGCTCGCCGACTGGACGGGCGCGGCCGACGGCGAGACCGAGGAGATCACCGCGGACGACCCCGACACTCGGGCCGTCATCCGTCGGGCCGCGGCCGCCGCGATGGTGCTGCTGCGCAACGAGGGCGCCGTGCTCCCGGTGGCGCCGACCGGGTCGGTGGCCCTCATCGGTCCCTACGCCCGCACCGGTCGCATCCAGGGCGGCGGCAGCGCCAAGGTGCGCCCCGACCGGCCGGCCGCCGTGCTACCCGCGCTCGAGGCGCGGGGCTTCGGCGTGACGTTCGAGCCGGGCTGCTCGGTCGACAAGTACGTCCCCACGCTGCGGGGCCGCTTCGACCTGACGGTCACCGACGAGCACGGCCGGGTGGTCGCCTCGCCGGTGACCCGCCTCGAGCTGGTCCGCCAGCACCAGGAGCACGACGGGCTCGCCGGCGACGTGAGTGCCCACGCCGTGGGCACCTTCGTCCCCGAGACCTCGGGGACCTGGGAGTTCGGGCTGCGGGCGGTCGACCTCGCGACGGTGCGCGTGAACGGCGAGGTCGTGGTCGAGGTCCGCGAGGAGCCCCGCGGTGGTTCGTTCTTCGGCTTCGGCAGCGACGAGATCGTCGGTCGGGTCGAGCTCGAGGCCGGGAGCACCTGCACCGTCGAGGTGGACTACCCGATGGTGCCCACCGTGGGCATGCGCGGCTTCGTGGTGGGCGCCCGCCCGATCGACACCGCGGACCTGTTCGCCCAGGCCGTCGAGGCGGCCCGGCAGGCCGATCTGGCGCTCGTGGTGGTCGGCACCAACGACGAGTGGGAGACCGAGGGCGAGGATCGCACCTCGCTGGCCCTGCCCGGCCGGCAGGACGAGCTCGTTGCGGCCGTCGCGGCGGTCAACCCGCGCACGGTCGTGATCGTCAACACCG
The DNA here is from genome assembly GCA_964428115.1 of uncultured Ilumatobacteraceae bacterium. Classification (GTDB taxonomy): domain Bacteria; phylum Actinomycetota; class Acidimicrobiia; order Acidimicrobiales; family Ilumatobacteraceae; genus CAYRXQ01. The sequence continues at coordinate 8,163 of CAYRXQ010000068.1, read as the reverse complement.
GGTCGCCGGTCACGATGCCCTGGCTCGACCAGGTCGCTGCGGTGCTGCAGGTGTGGTTCCCGGGCGGTCAGTTCGGCGAGGCCCTCGCCGATGTGCTCGTGGGTGACGCCGAGCCGGGCGGTCGCCTCCCGGTGACCTTCCCGCGCCGACTCGAGGACACCCCGGCGTACGGGGTCCATCCGGGTGACGGCGTCACCGCGCCGTACACCGAGGGGCTGCGCATCGGGCACCGCTGGTACGAGTCGGAGGGCATCGAGCCGTTGTTCCCCTTCGGGTACGGGCTCGGCTACACGAGCTTCGAGATGGAACCCGTCGGGGTGCACCCCACCGCCGACGGTGGGGCCGTGGTGCGGGTGGCGACCACCAACGTCGGCGAGCGGCCGGGCTGCGACGTGTTGCAGGTGTACGTGCGGTACACCGGTGACCATCCCGACGTGCCCGGGTTCCGTCGGTTCGTCGGGTCGGCCAAGGTGTCCTCGGTGCCCGGGGAGCGTCGCGTCGTCGACGTCGTGCTCCCGCCGCGGCGCTTCGAGTCGTGGCTCGACGGTGCGTGGACCCGCACCGCCCCGATGACCGTCGAGGTCGGCCGCTCCTCCGCCGACGTCCACCCCGTCGGCACCATCACCTGACGGTGTCAGACACGCTGCAGGTCCCCGCGCTGCAGCTCCGAGCTGCAGCGCCACCAGCTGCAGCGCGACCAGCTGCAGCGTGTCTGACACCGGGTCAGAGGTCGTCGGTGCGTCGGGCTGCCCGTCGGATCAGGGCGACGTTGAGCTCGGCGCCGACGAGCGAGCTGGTGGCGTGGAGGTTGAGCCAGGCGAACAGCGCGAAGACCGTCGCGAACACGGCGCTCGTGTCGCCCGAGTCGCGCAGGAACAGCTCCACGATCCACGTCCCGAGCACCTGCAGGGCGGTGAAGGCGATGCCCGCCAGCACGGCACCCGGCCGCACCTCGGTCCAGGACGGTCGGGCCGTCGTGAGCAACCGGTAGATGATCGCCAGCACGGTGATGTTGATGGCCAGGGTGCCCACGAGCAGCAGCACCCGATTCAGGATGCTCAGGTCGGCGAGCGACGCGATCGACGACAGCGCCACCGTCGCGATCAGCGACCCGCCGATGAGGATCACGCCGAGGAGTGCCTTGCCGCGCTTGGCCGGCATGCCGTCCCGATCGTCGATGTGCACCTCCCAGGCGTCGTCGAAGCCGTGCTGGACCGCCACGAACGCCTTGGTCGACGCCCACAGGGCGATACCCAGACCGATCACCAGCTGCGGGGGTCCGCCGCTGAGCTGCCCGGCGTTCCGCTCGATCTCGGGTCCGATCACCGGGATCTGGGAGACAGCGGTGTCGAGGATCCGGTCGCGCAGCGACTCGTTGTTGCGCAGCACGATCCCGAGCACCGTCGTGGCCACGAGGAACAGCGGGAAGATCGACAGGAAGCCGTAGTAGGTGATCACCGCGGCGTTGCGCCCGGTGAGGTGTCGGCGCCATCCGTCGAGCACCTCGACCACCAGGTCGACGAACGCGGAACGCTCCCGGAACCCCTGCACCCGGTCGGAGGTCGTCCACGCCATCAGCGCACTGCCGTGCCGGTCGTCGCAGCGCTCATGTGAGCCGCCAGTCGATGGGTTCGAGCCCGGCCTCGACGAGGGCGGTGTTCGTGCGGCTGAACGGGCGGCTGCCGAAGAACCCGTTGGCGGCCGACAACGGCGAGGGGTGAGCCGACTCGATCACGACGTGGCGCTGCCGGTCGACGAGGGCCGCCTTCTTGCGGGCCGAGGAGCCCCACAGCAGGAACACCACCCGCTCGGGCTTCGCGTCCACGGCCCGGATGACGCAGTCGGTGAACCGCTCCCATCCCTTGCCCTGATGCGACGCGGCCTGACCGGCCCGCACCGTGAGCGTGGTGTTGAGCAGCAGCACGCCGTGTCGAGCCCATGGCTCCAGGTTCCCGTGATCGGGCGGATCCAGACCCAGGTCGTCGCGGAGCTCACGGTGGATGTTGGCGAGCGAGGGCGGGATCCGCACGCCGTGCCGCACCGAGAAGCACAGACCGTGCGCCTGTCCCGGCCCGTGGTACGGGTCCTGGCCGAGGAGCAGCACCCGCGTGCTGGCGTACGGGGTGAGGTGGAGGGCGGCGAAGACCTCGTCGGCGGGCGGGTAGACGGTGTGCTGGGCCCGCTCGGTGGCCACGAACGCCTGGAGCTCACGCCAGTACGGCTGCTCGAGCTCCTCGCGCAGGATCGGGTTCCAATCGGTCCGCACGACCCATGTGCCTAGCATGCCCAGCGTGACCGATCATCTCGGCGACGAGGTCGCCCGCCTGCTCACTGCGGTGCCACGGGCGCGTCTCGCCACGCTGCCCACCCCGCTCGAGCAGGGCCCGGTGGTGTCCGGCGGCGTCCGGCTGTGGGTGAAGCGCGACGACCTCACCGGGCTCGGCGCCGGTGACAACAAGGCGCGCAAGCTCGAGTTCCTGGCGGGCGCCGCGCTCGAGGCCGGGGCCCGTTCGCTCGTCACCGTCGGTGCCGGCCAGTCGAACCACTGCCGGATGACCGCGGCCGCGGCGGCCGTGCTCGGGCTCGAGTGCCACCTCGTCCTGGCCGGGGACCGACCCGACGGACCGCTCACGGGCAACCAGCTCCTGTCGGCGATGTTCGGCGCGCAGCTGCACTTCACCGGAGCGGGGGAGAGCCACTGGGGTGCGCTCGAGATCGCCCGGGAGTCGCTCGAGGAGGGGCTCGTCGCAGATGGCGCCGCCCCGTTCGCCATCCCCATCGGTGGGAGCACGCCCGTGGGCGCGCTGGGCTACGTGGCGGCGTTCGCCGAGCTGATGCTGCAGTGCGCGGCGCAGAGGGTCGACCCCGTCGCCGTGGTCCACACCTCCTCGAGCGGGGGCACCCATGCCGGGCTCGTGGCCGGTCGTGCGCTGTGGCGCTCGCTCGGACGACCGGTGCCCGAGGTGCTGGCGATCGGTGTGGCCAAGGGGGTCAACGCCGGGCTGCCCGACGTGGCGACGCTCGCCCGCGACTGCCTCGACCTCCTGGGATGCCAGGACGTGGTGGTGCAACCCGAGGACGTGATCGTCGACCCCGACTGGATGGGCGAGGACTACGCGGTGCCCAGCGAGGCCGGCGACCGGGCGATCGACTGGGCGGCGCGCCACGGCGGCTGGGTGCTCGACCGGACCTACAGCGGCAAGGGGCTGTCGGGACTGCTCGGCAACGCAGCGGCCGGTCGCTGGACCGCTCGCGCCGGCAGTGCGCCGGTCGATGTCGTGTTCGTCCACACCGGCGGCCTGCCCTCGGTGTTCGCTCCCGGCGGGGCACCGCCGTCGTCGGTAGCGTGACGCGCGATGAGTGACATCCTCGACGTCGACCTCCTCGCGTTCGAGCGAGGCTCCACCGAGCAGCGCCGTGCCGTGGTCGACGGCGTCACCCGCAGCCTCGCCACCGGGTTCGTGTATGCCCGCCACGACGTGTCCACCGACCTGCTCGACACCGCCTACGGCATGCTCCGCGAGTTCTTCTCGCTCCCGACCGAGACCAAGCAGCAGTTCGTGGCGCCGGGCGCGCACGGCCAGACCGGCTACACCGGGCTCCTCGTGGAGACGGCGGCGTCGAGCGACGCGCCCGACTGGAAGGAGATGCTCAACTGGGCCTCGCCCATCGCGACGGGCCACCCGCTCAAGCGGAAGTTCCCCACGGCCTATCCCGACCAGCTGCTGCCCGAGGCCGCGGTGCCCGGCATCACCGAGGTGCTGTACCGCTTCCACGACACGATCGCCGACCTGCAGCGTCGGTTCCTGCGGGTCATCGCCGAGGGCATCGGCTGCCACGAGACGTTCTTCGACGACATGGTGGCCGACGGCCCCACGCTCACCCGGGCCATCCGGTACCCACCGATGCGCGACCTGGCCGACACCGTCGACCGTGCCGAGGCCCACGTCTGGGCCGCCGAGCACGGCGACATCAACCTCATCACCGCCCTGCCGCGGGCGACCGCCCCCGGGCTGCAGGTCAAGGTCGACGACGAGTGGGTCGATGCCGTGGCCGCCGACGATCAGGCCATCATCAACACCGGGATCATGCTTGAACGCCTCACCAACGGCCGGATCCCGATCGGCTGGCACCGGGTGGTGGCCGCGCCCGGTGAGGAGGGTGAGCGCTACAGCGTCGTGCAGTTCTGCCACCCCCGACCGTGGACCGTGCTCGCACCCGTCCCGTCCTGCTGCACCCCCGAGCATCCGCAGCGGTTCAGTGCGATCACGGCCGCCGACGCGCTCGACGAGGTCCTCTACCAGATCAACCTGGTGGAAGAGGCCCGACGCGTGTGAGCGACGCTGCGGCGGTGCCGGCGCGCCGGCGTGACGTGATCCTCGCGGTCGACCTGGGGGGCACCAAGTTCGAGGTCGGTCTGGTGACCCCGCGCGGCGACGTGCTCGACCGGGCGCGGGTCGAGGTCGACCGCGATCTCGGCGCCCGATCGCTGTTCACCGGGTTGGCCGAGATCATGGGCGAGCAGATCGCCCGGGCCCGCGAGCAGCACGACGTCCGGATCCGTGCCGTCGGCGTCGGGTCGGCCGGGCCGATCGCCCGGCAGGTCGAGCACGTCTCGCCGATCAACATCCCGGCCTGGCGGGAGTACCCGTTGCGCGCCGAGCTCCAGACCGTGCTCGCCGCCCAGATGCTGTACCAGGTCCAGCGCCCGGGTCTGGCGGTCGTCAAAGAGATTGTAGACGCTGCGGCTCGCGGCCTCGGCATCCCGGGAAAAGTAAGTGGTGAGGGAGGCCTGTGGATCCAGATCCACCAGCAGTACTCGGCACCCCCGCTCCCG
>CAYRXQ010000068.1:0-3316 GCA_964428115.1 uncultured Ilumatobacteraceae bacterium | reverse complement strand
CGCCGAGCTCCAGACCGTGCTCGCCGCGCACGGGCTGCGGATCCCCGTCTACGGCGACCTCGACGCCAAGGCGCTCGCGCTCGCCGAGGGCTGGCTCGGTGCCGCCCGCGGCGTCGAGCACTTCTGTGCGATCACGGTGTCGACCGGGGTCGGCGGCGGGATCGTGCTCGACGGCCTGCTGCTCGACGGTGCCTCGGGGAACGCCGGCCACGTCGGGCACGTCATCGTGGAGCCGGGCGGCCGACGGTGCGGGTGCGGTGCACGGGGCTGCCTCGAGGCCGAGGCCTCGGGGACGGCGATCGAGGCCATCACCGGCCGACCCCCCACCGAGCCCTCCTACGAGATCATGCAGCGCACCGGCCGGTTGGTCGGTCGGGCCGCGGCCACCGTGTGCACGGCGCTCGACCTCGACCTGGTCGTGGTGGGTGGGAGCGTCGCGCTGGGCTTCGCCGCGACGTTCTTCAATTCGGCGGCCGAGGAGCTCGACCGGTGCATGCCCCGCACCCAGGGCCGGTCGCCGCGGATCGTGTCGGTGCGCCTGGGCGACCGGGCGGCGCTCGTCGGGGCGGGCGCGGTCGGCATCCGGGGGCTGCGCCGCCACGCGACGGCGCGCGCCGCCGAGCGTGCGGCCGGCTGACGCGCTGGCTCACGATCACCGACCGACCGAGTGCCGGCTCAGGCGGTCAGCGCTCGCTCGATCGTCTCGGCGGGCCCACGCCCCGAGCGCCGCTGCCACCACGAGGCAGCAGCGAGTGCGAGCAGCCAGACGACCACCGCGAACGCCATCGCGGTGCCCCAGCCGCCCGGATCGACCCACCCGAGCCAGTCGACCACCAGGTTGAAGACCAGCACGTGCACCAGGTAGATCGACAGCGACAGCTGCCCGGCCCGACGGAGCCAGTCGACGATCGGGTGCTCCTCGTAGCGGTCGGCCACCCAGGTGAGGGCACCGAAGGCCAGCAGCGCCGTCCCGAGCGCGCTGAGCACGTAGGCGCCGCCACGGTCGTAGGGATCGGTCGACCACAGCACCGCGCCACGCGCCCCCGTCGCCGCCGAGCCGAGTGCGATCGAGAGGCCCCACAGGGTGGCCCCGAGCCCCATGACGGCGGGTCGCCACCACGCCGCCGCGAACGAGCCGGGCCGCAGGAGCCGGCCGACCACGATGCCGACCGTGAAGAACACGAGCCACGGTAGGAGCGGGTGGGTGCCGTTGACCCACACGTCGAGCACCAGCTTGCGCACCGACCGCAGCCCGGGGGAGTCGAGCCAGCCGGTGTCGCCGCCCTCGGTCCGTCGCTCCAGCCGCCACCACGCGATCGCCCAGGCCGCGAGCGCGGCCCCGACCCCCAGCAGCAGGATCCATCGGCTGCGCCAGGTGACGATGATCGCGGCGACGGCGAAGAGCGCCCCGTAGTAGGTGAGGATCGTGCCCGGCCAGATCAGGTCGACGACGAGCCCGAGCGTGTAGAGCACCAGGCCGCGACGGGCGAGCCGCCAGCGCACGGCCCGCATCCGCTCGGGATCGCCCACCGACGAGGCGCTGAGCAGGCTCACGCCGACGCCGGCGACGAGGACGAACGTGGCCGCGAACCGCGTCGCGAACGGACCGGCGAACGGGTCGAGCAGCTCGGCGATCGTGCCCTCGCCGAGCTCCCCACCGCGCAGCACCAGATAGCCGCGGTAGTTCATGAACACGACGCCGAACATCGCCACGGCGCGCACGACGTCGGGGCCCGGGAGGCGGCGCGCCGGGCCGAGCGCCGTCACCGTCGGGCCGTCAGCGCCACTGGACACGGTCGACCAGGGTGGTGGTGAGCGGTCGTTGCACGTCCACACGGTCGCCGATCCGGGGGACCGGGCCCTCGGCGCCGACCAGGAGCATGGTGGTGTGCATGTGCGGCGGCTCGAGGAGCGCCAGGCGCGTCCGGTGGTGGTGGAACGGGCTGCGTCCGTCGGGGAGCGGGTGCACACCGTGGGCCGTCCCGGCCGAGACGCACACGATCGTCCCGTCGTGCGGGACGACCACCGAGCGGTAGCCGGCGCGCTCGCCGGCGTCGACCGGCCGGACGTCGAGCACCTCGGCGGTGAGGCGCAGCGTCGACTTGTCGCCGTGCCACAGCGCGGTCCCGGCGCGGATCCGCCAACGGCGGTCGGCGGGGAGGCGGCCGACCGTCGCCGGGCCGAGGTGGCTGACCCATCCCTCGAGCGCCGGGTCGACCGCCGCGGTGAGGTCGGTGATCTCGGCCAGGTGCGACTCGTCGTCGCCCGTGAGCGGTGGGTGGATCGAGACGCCGATCACCTCGAGGCCCGCCGCTCGGGCCGCGGCGATCAGCTCGGGCCCGCGTCCGTAGCGGCGCATCGACGAGGCCAGCTTCACCAGCACCGGACCGCGCCAGCCGACGAGCGCGTCGAGGTGGGCCTCGGCCCCGACGGTGGCGATCACCGTCGCGCCGGTCGCCGTGGTGAGCGGCGGCGGTTCGAGCGATGGCGTGAGCACGACGACGCGGGCAGGGGCCGGCAGCGCATCGAGGCCGTGCAGCTCGTGGACGGTGCCGACCGCGATCGTGTCGGACAGCCGGGCCGCCTCGGCGGCCAACCACGTGAGGCCGAACCCGTAGCCGTTGCCCTTGACCACCGGCACGAGGCCGTCGACGGAAGCGGCCCAACCGGCGACGTGGGCACGCCAGGCGGCGGCGTCGACCTCGAGCCGGAGCGTCACGAGCGCCGACGGTAGTGCGGGACGAGCGCATGCCACCGACGCTCCCGCCAACAGCCCTGCCACACCCCGACCGAGTAGGCGACGTCGTCGACGACGCGGATCGGGTCGAGCGCAGCCACGGCCGAGGCGAGCAGTACCAGGCGGGCGCGCCGGGAGCCGATCGCGAGCACGGCCAGGATCGGCCACCACGCCCGCCGCACGGCGGTCGCGAACATCGGTCCCGCCGCAGCGGTGCCCCGAGCGGCCAGGCCGGCCGCGACCTGCGCCGGGAGCGCACCGGTGCCGCGCAGGCGGCGACCCAGCTCGATCGATGCCACGGCAGCCGTGCCGATGCCGACACCGGGGTGGCCGAGCGCCACCGCGGCCCAGGCGGCGGCGCTCCACGGGTCGGCCCGCGCCGGCGCCACGGCGCCCGGATGCCGACGGTCGAGTGCGGCGGCCGAGGAGCCGTAGCCGCGGCGTTGCGCCGCCCAGCCCCGCCAGGTGGGCCGCGGATCGTGCAGCACCTCCACGGCGGGTTCGTAGCGGCAGCGCCAGCCGGCCCGGGTGAGCCGCCAGACGAGGTCGACGTCCTCGCCGTGGCGCAGCCCGGCATCG
>CAYRXQ010000067.1:0-13415 GCA_964428115.1 uncultured Ilumatobacteraceae bacterium | reverse complement strand
TCTTGGCCCACCCGAACGGTTCCTCGACGCGTTTGCGGATCCGTTGACTCACCTGGTGCCCGGCGTGTCGGGTGGTTCTCGCGTCGATCGCTGAGTGTTTCGTGTTCTGGGCGACATGCGGGGTGAAGCCGAGCCGGCGGACATCAGCGACGAACCCTTTGGTGTCATAGGCCTTGTCCGCGGCGATCGTGCGACGCCGCGCCATCGCTGGCACCCTCGAGAGCATCTCGACAGCGGTCGCCCGCTCCGCGTAGCCGTCCGCGATGGTGAGCTCGGCGTCGACGATCAACGCGCAGCGGTTCTCCATCAACAGGTGTCCCGAGTAGCAGAGCATCGCAGCGGTGTTGTTGCTCTTGCGGTAGAGCCGTGCCTCCGGATCGGTCGTCGAGGCATGCGTGTCGTTCTTGCGCTTCTCCCCATGCCAGGCGACCTCGACATTCCGTCCGGCCGGCGGGTCCGACGGCGGTCCGTCTTTGGGTTTGAAGCTCTTGTGCGACGCCCACGCCTTCAACAGCGTCCCGTCGACGGAGAAGTGTTCCGACGACATGTAGCGGCGCAGCTTGGCCTGGCGCACGACCGCAGCGAAGAACTCATCGGCCACGTCGTGTTCGAGGAGACGCTTGCGGTTCTTCGAGAACGTCGTCGCGTCGAACGCCGGCTGATCGATGCGCATGTCCAAGAACCACTTGAACAACAAGTCGTAGTTGAGCCGCTCGCAGAACGCGCGCTCGGAACGGATCGAGTACATCGCCATCAACACCGTGGCCTTCAACAGCTGCTCGGGTGGCACGCTGCGCCGGCCACCGGTCGCGTACATCTCATCGAAGACCGGGTCCAGCTCCGCGAGCACCGCGTCCACAACGACACGGATCTTGCGGATCGGATGATCGACCGGGATCAGATCCTCGGTCGACAACGAAGTCAACATCGCCAACTGCGGATCCGGGGTCCCACGCATGACCCACAGTCTTTTCGATCCTGGCCCCGAACGCGAGCACCCTCAGCCGAATTTCAGCACCCTGCTAGCCCGGGCGTCCAGACCGACGCCGATATCGTTCTGAAGATGACCTCCGAACGGTTGGTGGTCCTCGACGACCTGCCGGCACCGGCAGCACTCGTCGACCAGGACGGGATCATCCTGGCCGTCAACACCGCCTGGCTCGAGTTCGGTCGCGCCAACGGAGCGCCCGACCCAGGGACGGCCGTCGGGTTCTCGTATCGCGACTGGCTCGACGACCCCGACCCCGACGCCGCCCGGGCCGCCGCCGGCGTCTTCTCGGTGATCGACGGCTCAGCCGCGGAGTTCTCCTTCACCTACCCGTGCCACTCCCCCACCGAGCAGCGGTGGTTCCGGTTCCTCACGGTCCCTACGACGGCCGAACGCGACGCGCACCTCGTGGTCGCAGTGCACCTCCCGCTGGGGCCCGAGACCGACCGGCACCTCCACGAGTTCGCGCACGACGCGCTCGACCGCCCGCATCCGGAGCTCGTCCTGTGCGCTTGGTGCCGCGAGCGCAGCCAGACCGCGAACGGCGCGTGGGGCCCGATCGCGCTCGACCTGGGCGTGGCGGCCTCGATCAGTCACGGGATCTGCCCCGACTGCCTGCGCGAGGCCGCAGCGACCTGAGCGGGCACGACGGCGGCGAGCGGGGCGACTCAGCGCTGGACCCGTGCGGCCACCGCAGCGAGCAAGGCGTCGGCCGCGAAGGGCTTCACGAGGAGGTCGATCCCACGCTCGGGCCCTGCGTCGCCGAAGTGGTCGGCGGTGTACCCCGACATGAACAGCACCGGCGTCGTGGGGTGCGCCGCCCGGATCTGCGCGGCGAGCGCGATGCCGTCCATCTCGGGCATCACCACATCGCTCAGCACCAGGTCGATGCGCGGTGGCGTCGCCGCCAGCTCGAGCGCCTCCTGCGCGCTGGTGGCCACGAGCACGTCGTAGCCGGCTCTGCGCAACAGCACACCCGTGAGCCGAGCGAGGTCGGCGTGGTCGTCGACGACGAGCACCGTCCCGAACACCTGGTCGCTCGAGTGGGCCTCGGTCGGCAGGGCCGCCGCGTCGGCGTGACGGTCCACGCCGGCTCCCACGGCCGGCAGCGTGATCGAGATCGTCGTCCCGACACCGGGCTCGCTCGACAGGTCGACCACGCCGCGGGCCCGGAGCACGATCTGCTCGACCATCGCCAGCCCGAGACCGGTCCCGGTGCGCCGGGCCTTCGTGGTGAAGAACGGCTGGAACGCACGCGCCGCCGTCTCGGCATCCATGCCGATCCCGGTGTCGCTCACCTGGATCCGCACCCCGGCCCCGTCCTCGGTCGGGGCGACGCGGAACGTCACCACGCCGCCGTCGGGCATCGCGTCGCGGGCGTTGGTCGACAGGTTCAGCAGGACCTGCTCGAGCTGCGTCGGATCGATGAGGACCAACGGCGTCGCCTCGTCGACCTCGACCGCCACGGTGACCGACCGCCCGATCGCGGTTCGCAGCAGCGGTCCGATCCGGTCGAAGACGTCGGCGAGCGCGAGCGGCTCGGGCGTTGCCGGGTCGCGGCGGCTGAGCGTCAGCAGTTGGCGCGTCACACCACCGGCGTGCTGGATCGAGGTCGCAGCGACGCCGAGCATCTCGACCAGCTCCGGTTCGTGGACCGAGTCGGCGGTGAGCTGGACCGCCATCTGCGCGGCCGCGAGGAGGTTGTTGAAGTCGTGGGCGAGGCCACCGGCAAGCTGCCCGACGAGCTCGAGACGCTGGCGATGCTCGTCGGCCGCACGCTCGCGCTGGTCCTCCTCCTGGAGACGCAGCTCCTCACGGATGTCGGCCACGACCACGAGGCTCCCCTCGTCGACCCCGTGCCCCGAGAAGTACCGGGCGGTGCACCGCACGGGGATCTCCTGCCCCTCGCTCCCGTAGGCGATCGCCAGGAACTCTGCGGCGCCGTCGGTGATCCTGACGGCCGCTGCCTCGGGCCGACCCTGCGCCTCGACGGAGACCACCAGCGTGTCGAAGCGCCGACCGCGCAGCTCGTCGCTCGCGATCCCGAGCAACGAGGCGAGCCGCTCGCTGGCCAGTTCGATCGTTCCGTCGGTGCGGAGCACGGCCAAGCCGACGCCGGCCCCGTCGACGATCGCACGCAGCCGCCTCGCAGCGGTCACCCCCTCGAGCAGACGCCGGTCGCGTGCCCACGCGAGCAGACCCGCACTGATCGACACCCCGAGGACCAGCACCAGACGCCAGGCCATGTCGGCGGTGCCCCACAGCCCCTGCTCGACGGTGACCAGCACCGCCGTGGCCAGTGCGAGCAGCGAGATCAGCACGACGTCGCGCCAGCCGCCGAACACCGCGACGACGATGACCGCGATGACGACGCCGGCGACGGGGACCGTCCGCGCCGAGGTCATGACCGATGCGACGTACACGATCGCGAGGAGCCCGATCCCCGCTGCGAGCGCGACGGGTCGCACAATGCGTCCGGTCCCGCGAACCTCGTACACCGGCGACGAGGTCGGGGCCGAGGTCATGGGTCCAGCCGTTGGACGAGACGCTTCGGCGCGGTCAGACGGTACGAGGCATCGAGGAGCTCGGCGATCTCCGACCAGTCGGTCCGGTCGTCGAGGTCGATCCCGAGCCAGCCCGACGGGCCGAGGTAGGCCGGCACGAAGACGCGGTCGTCCTCGACGAGTGCGGGGCGGTCGCCCGGATCGGGCAGGACCAGCACCGACTGCCCGTGCTCGATCCAGCCGCCGTCGAGGCGCACCGAACCGCCGTAGTAGGCGAACACCTTGGTGGTGAAGAACGCCGGCCGACCGTGGGACACCTTCTCGGCGGTCCCGGGAAGTTCGGCGGCGAGCCCGCGGACCCGTGCGAGCCACGGATCGTCGTCGTCGAACATCTTCGGGTGCGCCACGCGCGGAGCGTACGTCGGCGTGCCGACGAATCGATGATCTTCGCGAACCACGGCCGGTCGAGGCCGCATCCGGCGCCGGCTACGGTTCGCGCCGGTGGCCCGGATCGCGTTCACCTCGAACCTGCGCCGGCACGTCGACTGCCCTCCGGCGGTGGTCCCCGGCTCCACGGTGGCCGAGTGCCTCGGCGCGTACTTCGAGCAGGAGCCCGCTACCCGTTCCTACGTGCTCGACGACCAGGGTCGCATCCGGCGGCACGTGGTGGTGTTCGTGGGTCGAGACCAGCTCCGCGACGTGGCCACCCAGTCGGACCCGGTCGGGCCCGACACCGACATCCTCGTCATGCAAGCACTCTCGGGAGGTTGACCATGTCGGTCACCGGTTCCACGCTGCTCGTCGGCACCCGTAAGGGTCTGTTCACCCTCGAACGATCGGGGGCCGATTGGTCGATCACCGACGTCGCGTTCCTCGGTGAGCCGGTCACCGCGGCGGTGGTCGATGCCGAGGGCACCACCTTCGCCGCGCTCGGCACCGGGCACTTCGGCTCGCACATCTGGCGCCGCAGGCCGGGCGGCGAGTGGGCCGAGGTCGCGGCCCCGGCCTATCCCGAGCGACCGGCCGACGAGACCGACGTGTCGCCGATGACCCAGGAGCCGTGGCCGTGGACGGTGCAGCTGCTGTGGACGCTCGAGACCGGCCACGCCGACCGGCCCGGCGAGCTGTGGTGCGGAACGATCCCGGGCGGGCTGTTCCACTCCGCGGACTCGGGTGCCTCCTGGGACCTCGTGCGCTCGCTGTGGGACATGCCCGAGCGCCGTCAGTGGTTCGGGGGCGGCTACGACTTCCCGGGCATCCACTCGATCTCGGTCGATCCGCGCGACGCCGACACGATGTTGATCGCCATCTCGAGCGGGGGTGCCTGGATCACCGAGGACGCCGGCGCGACCTGGTCGCCGACCCACGGCATGCGCAACGAGTACATGCCGCCGGGTGAGGAGTACACGCCGATCGTGCAGGACCCGCACCGCGTGGCCCGCTGTGCGGCGCACCCCGACGTGGTGTGGAACCAGCACCACAACGGGTGCTTCCGCTCGGTCGACGCCGGACGCACGTGGACCGAGATCACCGAGCGGGCGCCCTCGGTGTTCGGCTTCGCCGTGGCGGCCCACCCCACCGACCCCGACGTCGCCTGGTTCGCGCCGGCGGTCAAGGACGAGCTGCGGGTGCCGGTGGACGGTCGGATGGTGGTGACCCGCACCACCGACGGAGGTGCGAGCTTCGAGGTGTTCGGCGAGGGCCTCCCCGACACCCACGCCTACGACCTCGTCTACCGACACGCCCTCGACGTGGACCACACCGGCGAGGTGCTCGCCATGGGCTCGACCACCGGCTCGTTGTGGTGCAGCGACTCGTCCGGCGAGCGCTGGTCGCTCGAGGCCGGCAACCTCCCGCCCGTCCACTTCGTCCGGTTCGTCTGATGATGACGACCTCCGCGGTCGTGATCGCCCGATGCGGGTGATCACGACCGGGCCGACCAGGAGCAGGATGATGTCGATGGGACGCTCCGGTCTGCCGCGGCATCGAGGCCACTGCGACGCGGGTCGGCGATGAGCGAGCAGCCGGCCGAGGGTGGGCAGCGGTCCAACGGGCGTGGCTTCGCGGGCCGCATGGTCGAGGCCGTGGTCGCTCCGTTCGTCCAGCCCGTGGTCGACGTGGTGGTCGCCCCGATGGTCCAGCCCGTGGTCGACGCCGTCGACGTGGCCGCCGTGGTCGAACGCATCGACATCAACGCGGTCGCCGAACGGATCGACGTCGACGCGCTGCTCGCCCGGGTCGACGTCGAAGCCCTCCTCGATCGCATCGACCCCGACGCCCTGCTCGACCGCGTCGACCCGAACCGACTGCTCGACCGGATCGATCCCGACGCGCTGCTCGACCGCGTCGACCCGAACCGCCTGCTCGACCGCGTCGATGCGGATCGCCTCCTCGCGCGCGTCGATCCGGACGCACTGCTCGACCGGGTCGACCCGAACCGGCTCATCGAACGAGTCGACATCGACGCCGTCATGGCCCGAGTCGACATCGATGCGGTCATGGCACGCGTGGACATCGACGGTGTCATGGCGCGCGTCGACGTGAACGGGCTCGTCAAGCGCACCGAGCTCGGCGAGATCATCGCTCGCTCCACCACGGGCGTGTTCGGCCAGCTCATCGACACCGGCCGCATCACGATCATGTCCTTCGATCTGCTCGCCCACGGGATCGTCGCCCGCCTGCTCCGGCGTCCCGATGCCGCCGTCCAACGAGGCCCCGGGGCGATCGCCGAACAGCCCGATCTCTGGCGGCTCCCTCGCGCCGACCGCGCCGTGGCACTGCAGGGCCGCTACGCCGGCGTCATCTCGCGGTTCCTCGCGTTCCTGATCGACTCGACCGTGGTCGGCGCGCTCTTCGGGCTGATCGCCGCACTGCTCGCGACAGCCCTCAGGGTCGTCACCGATGTCGACTGGCAGCCCGAGGACCACGGGCTGGCCCTCGGCATCGCGTACGCCGCTTGGCAGTTCGCCTACTTCGCCGGCCTGACGGCAGCCGCAGGTCGCACGGTCGGCAAGGCCGTCCTCGGGTTGTTCGTCGTGACCTCGACCGGCCAGCCGCTCGGTCCACGCAATGCGGTGCTGCGCACCCTGGCCTTCCCCCTCAGCTTCCTGCTCTTCGGCATCGGCTTCCTCCTCGGCCTGGTGCGACGCGACCACCGCCAGCTCCACGACCTCCTCGGCGGCACCGCCGTGGTGTACGACTGGGACGCCGAGATGGCCCGCCTACGGTCGTCGGCGTCGACCGTGTCCACCGTGTCCACCGTGTCGGACGTGTCGACCGCGTCGTGACGGAGGCTGTCGTGAACCGCTCGGCAACACGGACCTGGGCGACCTGGGCCCTCGCCGTGCTCGTCGCCAGCGCGCTCAGCCTGGCCGGCACGGTGTGGCTGCTGCCGGGTCTGTCACTGGCCGACGGAACGTCGACGATCGCCACGCTGGCGGTGCTCGGGGTGCTCAACGCCGCGGTCTGGCCGTTGGTGATGCGGCTCGCAGCACCGCTGCTGTACTGGACGGCCGGGTTGTTCGGGCTGGCGGCGAACGCGCTCGTGCTGCTCGGCACCGCCCGGCTGGTCGACGGGTTCGAGGTCGACGGGTTCTGGTGGGCCCTGCTCGGCGCCGTCGTCATGACCGCGATCGGATCCGTCGTGGCCGGCGTCCTCGCGATCGACGACGACGACATCTGGCGACGCAACGCCGTACGACGGATGGTCGACCGGGTCGAGGCCCCCGAGCGCACCGACGAACCCGGGATCCTCTTCCTCCAGATCGACGGGCTCTCGGCGACCGTGCTGCGTCAGGCGATCCGCGACGGCAACGCGCCGACCCTCGCGAGGTGGGTCCGATCGGGACACCACCGGATCGCCGACTGGGAGTGCGACCTGTCCTCGCAGACCGGGGCCAGCCAGGCCGGCATCCTCCTCGGCGACAACACCGACATGCCTGCCTTCCGCTGGTACGACAAGCAGGCCGGTCGAGTCATGACCACGAATCGTCCGCAGGACGCCGCCGAGCTCGAGCGGCTCCACTCCACGGGCAGCGGGCTGCTCGTCGACGGTGGCGCGTCGCGCGCCAACGTCTTCTCCGGTGACAGCGACGACACGATGTTCACCTTCAGCACGGTGGACCAACGCGAGCGGACTACGAGACGGACCAACGCGCTGACGTACGTCTTCGCCGACCCCTACTTCCTGACCCGGATGCTGGCGCTCGGCGCGGCCGACGTCGGCCACGAGATCCGCGCCCGCCGGCGTGCCCGCCGACGGGGGCACGAACCACGGCTCGCACGGACGGGGATCTACCCGCTGCTGCGCGCCGCGACGACGGTCGCGCTGCGCGACCTGACCGTGGCGACGCTGGTCGGCGACATCTACCGCGGCGTCCCGGTCGCCTACGTGGACTTCGTCGGCTACGACGAGGTCGCCCACCACTCGGGGATCGCCGCACCCGACGCCCTCGACGTGCTGCGGCGACTCGACCACCAGTTCCAGCGCCTCGAGCGGGCGATCGCTGATGCCCCACGGCCCTACCACGTGGTGGTGCTCTCCGACCACGGCCAGACCCAGGGCGCGACGTTCCTGCAGCGCTACGGCGTCTCGCTCGGGGATCTCGTGACCTCGTTGGTCGGCGGTGCCCAGGAGGTCCGCGTCCCCCAGCTCTCCTCGGAGGGATGGGGCAACCTCAACGGCGCCCTCACCGAGACCATCCACGACCAGGACAGTCGACTCGCCCGACTCGTCGCCGGCATCGTCGCCCGCCGGACCGTCGACGGCGAGGTCGTACTCGGCCCCGCCGACCGTGGCGCCCCGTCTGCCGAGGCCGGAGTGGTGGTGCTGGCCTCGGGCAACCTCGGCCTCGTCTCGTTCACGGACCTCCCCGGGCGGGTGAGCCTCGAGACGATGGCCAGCCGGTTCCCCGGGATCGTCGCCGGCTTGGTCGGGCACCCGGGTGTCGGGTTCGTCCTGGTGCGGTCGGAGGAGTTCGGCGCGATGGCGATCGGTGCGAACGGGGTCCACTACCTCGACGACGACACCGTCGAGGGGGAGGACCCCCTGGCGCACTTCGGCGACCACATCGTGCACCACCTGCGGCGCACGGACGGCTTCGCCAACACACCCGACATCCTCGTGAACAGCTTCTACGACCCGGGCACCGGTGAGGGTGCTGCGTTCGAGGAGCTGATCGGCTTCCACGGTGGCGTCGGTGGCGACCAGATGCGGCCGTTCGTGCTCCACCCGTCGGCGTTCCCGTTCCCCGAGCCCCCGGTGGTCGGCGCCCAGTCGATCCACCAGATCTTCAAGGGGTGGCGCGAGCTCGTCGCCGGGCCAGACGCGCCCCGACCGTGGGGCGGGTCGTCCACCGGTTCACCGAGTGTTCACTCAACGAAGGTTGACTCAACGGTCATCGACTGACTGACTGGTGGCGCATGAGCAGCCAGCCCGACGTCGACACGCGCGTCACCGCGCGCGCCGCGCGCCACGCGGCGCTCGGCGAGCCGGTCCGCCTGGCCATCGTCGACGAGCTCGCCGTCAGCGATCGCTCCCCGACCGAGCTGACGCACCGCCTCGGCATCGCCTCGAACCTGCTCGCCCACCACCTCGACGTCCTCGAAGGCGTCGGGCTCGTGGCACGATCCGGCTCGGCGGGGGACGCCCGCCGCAAGTACGTCCGGCTCGTGCGACCCGCCCTCGTCGGTCTCGGCGTGGCCGGTGCTGCGCCCCGAGGCGACCTGCTGTTCCTCTGCAGCCAGAACTCGGCGCGCTCGCAACTCGCCGCCGCCCTGTGGACCGCCCGGACCGGGCGGCCAGCCGACTCGGCCGGCACCCATCCTGCGCCGCACGTCCACCGTGGCGCCGTGGCCGCCGCCCGACGGGCCGGCATCACCCTCGCGGGGGCCACCCCGCGCGCCCTCACCGAGGTCCCCGCCGACGCCCAGGTGATCACGGTGTGCGACCGGGCCCACGAGGAGCTCGCCCCCGACCCCACGTGGTGGCACTGGTCGATCCCCGACCCCGTCGCCGCGGGCACCGACGCCGCGTTCGACGCCGTGATCGCCGAGCTCGAGGCCCGCATCGCCGCGATCGACACCCTCACCACCAGCCCCGCCACCAGCCCCGCCCCCACCCCCACCGGAGGGACCCGCCCGTGACCGTCACCCCACCCCCCGTCCGCCTCGGCATCAACGGCTTCGGCCGCATGGGCCGCCTCGCCGTCCGGGCGCTGCGCCACCACCCCCAGCTGCAGCTCGTCCACGTCAACGAGCTGAAGGGCGGCGCCGCGACCGCCGCCCACCTCCTCGAGTTCGACAGCGTGCACGGTCGCTACGACGGCACCGTCGCGCTCGAGGGCGACGGTCTCGTGATCGACGGCGCCCCGGTCACCTTCTCCGAGCACGCCACGCCCGGCGAGGTCCCCTGGGACGAGCACGGCGTCGACGTGGTGATCGAGTCGTCCGGGAAGTTCCGCACCGCCGAGCTGCTCGAGCCGTACTTCGACCGCGGGGTCCGCCGCGTGGTCGTCGCGGCCCCGGTCAAGAGCGAGGGCGTCCTCAACGTGGTGATGGGCTGCAACGACCACCTCTACGACCCAGCGGTGCACCGGATCGTGACCGCGGCCTCGTGCACGACCAACTGCCTTGCGCCCGTGGTCAAGGTGCTGCACGAAGAGATCGGCATGGTGCGTGGCGTGATCACCACCATGCACGACGTGACCAACACCCAGGTGGTGGTCGACGCGCCGCACAAGGACCTCCGGCGGGCGCGCTCGGCGCTCAACTCGCTGATCCCCACCTCGACGGGGTCGGCGACCGCGATCACGATGATCTACCCCGAGCTGACGGGCAAGCTCAACGGCCTCGCCGTTCGGGTGCCGCTCCTCAACGCCTCGCTCACCGACGCCGTGTTCGAGATGTCCCGCGACGTCACCGTCGAGGAGCTCAACGGGTTGTTGCGCGCGGCGGCCGACGGCCCGCTGACGGGGATCCTCGGCTACGAGGATCGGCCGCTCGTCTCGGCGGACTACACCAACGACACCCGCTCGGGGATCGTCGACGGGCCCTCCACGATGGTGGTGGACGGGCGGCTCGCCAAGGTGCTCGTGTGGTACGACAACGAGTACGGCTACGCGTTCCGCATGGTCGAGCTGACCGCAAAGGTCGGCACGTCGTGAAGCTGCGCAACTACGCCCTCGTCACCGCCGGGTACTGGGTCTTCACCCTCACCGACGGCGCGCTGCGGATGCTCGTGCTGCTGCACTTCAACGAGCTCGGCTACTCCCCCGTCGCCATCGCCTTCCTGTTCCTCTCGTATGAGTTCATGGGGATCCTCACGAACCTGCTCGGCGGATGGGTCGGGTCGCGGCGCGGCCTCAATCGCACGCTCGTGGCCGGGCTCGGCATCCAGATCGTGGCGCTCGTCGCGCTGACCTTCGAACAACCCACCTGGCAGACGTGGGCCTCGGTCGTGTTCGTGATGGCCGCCCAGGCGCTCTCGGGCGTGGCCAAGGACCTCACGAAGATGAGCTCGAAGAGCGCGGTCAAGACCGTGGCCGGCACCGGGGACGGCGCCCTGTTCCGCCTCGTCGCGATCCTCACCGGGTCGAAGAACGCGCTCAAGGGCGTCGGCTTCTTCCTCGGCGCGGCCCTGCTGTCGTGGATCGGGTACGACGGGGCACTGTGGACGATGGCCGCTGCGCTGGCCGTCACCGTCGTGGCGCTGCTGGTGTTCCTGAACGAGGACATCGGCAAGTCCAAGAAGAAGCCCCCGCTGCGCTCGGTGCTCTCCAAGTCGATGGCGATCAACCGGCTCGCCGCGGCACGGTTCTTCCTGTTCGGTTCGCGTGACATCTGGTTCGTCGTCGCACTCCCGGTGTTCCTCGCCGACGTGCTCGGCTGGTCGCACGAGGGCATCGGCGGCTTCCTGGCCCTGTGGATCATCGGCTACGGCATCGTCCAGTCGTTCGCGCCGCGGCTGCTGGCGCGCGGCGGACGGACGGTCGACGAGGTCGCCTCGACCCGCACCTGGGCACTGATCCTGGCGGTCGTCTCGGCGCTCATCGCGATCTTCGTCGGCGTCGACGTCGGCACCACCGTGGCGATCGTCGGCGGCCTCGTGGTGTTCGGCGTGGTGTTCGCCATGAACTCCTCGCTGCACTCGTTCCTCGTGCTCGCGTATGCCGACGACGACGAGGTCGCCCTCGACGTCGGCTTCTACTACTCGGCCAACGCGGCCGGTCGCTTCGTCGGGACCCTGCTGTCGGGCCTGCTGTACCTGTGGGGCGGGCTCCCCCTCGCCCTGTGGGGTTCGACGATCTTCGTGGTCGCCACCTGGCTGCTGGCACTTCGCCTGCCGCCGATCCCCGAGAACGTCTCGGTCTCGCTCGCCACGGTCGACGCCGGCGACTGACCCACGGCCGCACCCTCGCTGCGACCTACGCTGCCGCCCGTGAGCGCGGTGGCGATCGGGATCATCATCGCGCTGAAGTTCCTGATCCCCCTCGGGATCCCCTTCTCCCCGTTCGCGTTCGGCTGGGCGAACTTCGTCCTCGACACGATCGACGGCGACCTGCTCGTCCCACTCGGGCTCTCCGACGACACGTACCAGCCGATCGACAAGATCGCCGACTGGGCGACCTACGTCGGCATGTCGGTGGCGGCCTGGCGACAGCAGTGGTCGATCCGGCGATGGATCTACGGGCTGTTCGCGTTCCGCAGCGTCGGGCAGGTGCTGTTCCTCCTGACCGGTGCCGAGTGGTGGCTGTTCGTGTTCGCGAACTTCCTCGAGCCGCTGTTCCTCGTCTACGCGACCGCCCGGTTCTTCCTGAAGACCGAGGACCGCACGGCCGACTGGTTCCATCGCCACCGGATCGTGATCGTCGTCCTGGTGGTGCTCTACAAGCTCCAGGACGAGTACGTCACCCACATCGGCAACGTCGATCGCACCGACCTGATCACCGACCTGTTCAGCTGAGGACCGCGTCAGCGCTCGGCGCGTCGACACCTCAGCGCGGCACCGCGTGCCAGTGCTCGGCGATCCCGTAGCCGGTGCGACCCTCGGTGTGGAACCGGGCCAGGCCCTCGTTCACGAAGGTCAGGCCGTCACGCCGTGGGATCTTGGTGGGGCAGATCGTGAGCACGGTGCCGTCGACCACGATCTCACGTCCGTTGGCGTCGGTACCACGGAGCTGCACCGTCTCGTGGAGCAACGGATTGCCGGGGTCGTACTCGGTGGTCATCGTGACGTCGTTCAGGTCGAGGGTCTCGCCGTCGCGCTGGATCCAGCCCTTGCCCTGGAAGGTCCCGTCGGCGGTCCTGCCGACCGCGCCGCCGAGCGCCAGGTCGGGCCCGAAGTTCATCGAGAACCAGTTCAGGAAGCAGCCCTGCTCGACCGCCGCCGGGCCGGCCTCCTTGGCCTTGGAGCCGCTCGGCGCCTGCCAGGTCCGCGGCCCCCACGACTTGTCGCGCACGCCGTAGGCGTCGACCTGCCACTGCTCCTCGCCGAGCCGGATCGTGCCGGTCACGTGACCGGTCTGCTCGAAGTGCCCCTGCGACCCGCCGACCGCGTAGTGCGGGTCGCTCAGCGCGTCGAACGCCACGTCCATCTCGAGGTGCGCGGAGCGGTTCCATCCCTCGGGCCGATCCTTCGTGGCGGCCAGCATCACGGTCGGATCGACCATGTCCTGGGCCTCCCCCGAGTAGACGATGTCCCACCGACGGAACGCCTCACCGCGGCGCAGGGTCAGGTTCCCCACCGACGGGTCGACGGGGCCGAGCGTCGCGACGACCTCGGGGGTCAGGTCGGTGCGCCGTCCGTAGGTGAACGCGACACGGCCGCCCGGCAGGTAGACCGCGTGGAGCGCATCGGCCCACCCCTCGTTGGGACGGAAACCCATGCGGGTGAACGCACCGACCTCGGTGACCGGGTCGACATC
>CAYRXQ010000066.1:0-13699 GCA_964428115.1 uncultured Ilumatobacteraceae bacterium | reverse complement strand
TGACCGGGCTTGCGGTCGAGCACGGGCTCGAGCTCGAGGATCTGGGCCGCCTTGCGGACCCGTGAGTCGATCTCGGCCTTGGGCACCCGGGCGAGCTTGAGGGCGAAGCCGATGTTGTCGTACACCGACATGTGCGGGTACAGGGCGTAGTTCTGGAAGACCATCGCGATGTCGCGGTCCTTGGGCTCCACATCGTTGACGATGCGATCGCCGATCTTCATGTTGCCGCTCGTGATCGTCTCCAACCCGGCCACCATCCGCAGCGCCGTGGACTTGCCACAGCCGGACGGGCCGACGAGGACGAGGAACTCCTGATCCGCGATCTCCAGGCTGAGATCGTGGATCGCGTGGAACCCGTTCTCGTAGATCTTGTTGACGTCCTCGAGTTGGACCGTGGCCATGAACTTCCTCCATCCCCTGAGCTTCGGAGGAGATTACTCCACCGGACGACGGTCCTCGACCACCACGAAGCGTCGGCCGGTGACCGACTGCGGGTCGATGCGGACGAAGCGGTGCTTCGGGGAGGCGTGCCAGGGGAACAGCGGCAGGTCGGCGGCGTCGAATCGGCCGAGCACCTGCTCGATCTCGACGGCCTCCCCCTTGATCACCACGCTCCACGCCTCGCCCGCGTCGGCGTCGTACCCGTCGATCTCGAACGCCACCGCGACCCCGAGGACCGACGCGGCGAGCTTGGTGCCCTCGGCCGTGCGGAACACCACCGACCCGTGGTCGACGACGTAGTTGATCGGGAAGATGTCGGGGTGGTTGGTGATCGACACCGCGAGTCGGCCGACCTCCTCGGATCGCAGGAGATCCCAGCACTGGGGTTCGGTCAGTTCCTGCATTCCCTCCGGCGTGGCCATGGGGTCATCGTGACACGGGCACCGCGGCCCCGACAGGGTCCAAGGTCCGGACGGTCGGGGGCCCGATAGCGTCGTCGGACGTGAATCAGATGAAGACCCGTCTCCAGGCGCTCGGCCTGCTCGACCGCGCGATCGCTGCGATGACCGACGAGGAGCTCGACACGCTCGTCGCTGCGCTCGACGACGACCACCGCGAGGCCGTCGAGCGGCTGGCCACGGGGACCTCGGCCGCCGAGATCCGCGAGGCAGTCGCACACGGGCGGATCAACGGGACCATGGAGAGCCTGGCGATGGTCCTCTCCGACCACTGCCTCGCCGACTGCATCGAGCAGCTCGGCGACCACGCCGACAACCCCTCCACCGCCCAGCTGCAAGAAGCGCTGCCGGGGGTGGCCGAGCGCCACGGCGTGCCGATCACCCGCGTCATGTTGGCCTCGACCGTGGCCGGTGAGGCACCCGCCTCGGCCATCATCCGCGACCTGCTCAAGCACGACGATCTCGTGAAGCTCCCGCCGGCGGAGCCACGGGCGATCGTCCCCGCCGCAGCGGCGACCACCAGTGAGCCCGACCCCGAGCGCGAGGCGATGCTCGAGAAGCGGCGCGAGGCCAAGCAGCGCAAGCGCGACGAGGCACGGCTGCGGCGCGAGCAGTCGGCCAAGGACCGCGGCCGGGTCTGATCCCGGCTAGGGCCGTTCGGCCCTGGTCGACCCCGCCCCATCGGGCGCGACGATCGAGTCGTGGTCCGACGACCGTGGAGGTTCGTGGCGATCGTGGCGGCGTTCGCGTCGGTGGGTGTGGTCGCCTGCGGCGACGACACCGCCATCGAGCCGGCTGACACGACCACGACGACCACGACGACCGCGACCAGCACCACGGTCGCCCCCGACACCACGCCGGCCTCGACCGAGCCCGCCACGACCGAGCCGACCACGACCGAGCCGGCCACCACGACGAGCGCGCCCGAGGAGGTCGTGCCCGACCGCCCGGATCCGGTGGTGTGGCTGCTCCTCGAGGAGGTCCTGCTCCCCGTCCGCGGCGCGGCGTCGGTCGATGAGACGTCCGATGCCGGCGAACCGGCAGCCTCGATCGCCGAGGCGCTGCGGGCCTGGCTGGCGGGGCCGACCGAGCAGCAGATCGCCGACGGGTATGCGACCGCGGCCCCGGCGGGGACTCGGCTGCTCGGCGTGGAGGTGGCCGACCGCATCGTGACCGTCGACCTCTCGGGCGAGTTCGCCTCCGGTGGCGGCAGCGCCGCGATGCTTGCTCGACTCGCCGAGCTGGTCATGGTCGTGACGACCGCGACCCCGGTGCCCGACCCGCCGACGCTGCCCGACGGCGAGGAGTGGCACCCTCTGGGTGGCGTGGGACCCGGCGTGGTGCTGCGGCTCGACGGCGTCGAGGTCACCACCTTCTCGGGCGAGGGGATCGAGCTCGACGGCCCGCTGACCGTCGACGACGCGAGCGACTGGCTGCCGATCATCGTCGCCGATTCGGTGCTCGCCGGCGACGAGGTCACCGATGGCCTGGCGGTGGCTGGCTGGGCGAACGTCTTCGAGGCCGTGGTCTCCTACGAGGTGCTCGACGACGTCGGCGGCGTGCTCGACGAGGGCTTCACGATGGCCACCTGCGGCACCGGGTGCCGCGGCTGGTTCTCGATCCCCCTCGAGGTCGGCGACCACCTCGGACCCGCGACGATCGTCCTCTACGAGGTCTCCTCGATGGACGGCTCGCGGGTCAACGTGGTGGAGCTGCCGGTCACCGTGGTGGCACCGGGCGCCTGAGCACCACCTCGCGCTCGTGATCGAGCAGCCAGGCCTTCGCGTCGAGCCCACCCGCGAACCCGGTCAGACGGCCGTCGGCGCCGGTGACGCGATGGCACGGGACGACCACCGAGAGCGGGTTGCGTCCGTTGGCCGCGCCGACGGCGCGGGCCGCCGTCGGTGCGCCGAGCTGTCGGGCCTGCTCGCCGTAGCTGATCGTGGTGCCGTACGGGATCGTGCGCAGCACGGCCCAGGCCCGCTGCTGGAACGGCGTGCCGACCGGATCGAGGGGCAGGTCGAACTCGGTGCGCTCCCCCGCGAGGTACTCCTCGAGCTGCTGGCGAGCACGGCGGAGCAGATCGTCGGCCGGCAGGGCGGTCGGATCCAGCACCTCGACGTCGGCGTCGAGCACCACACGGGCCGGGTCGTCCTCCGGCCACAGCACGGCTCGCAGGCCGCCTGGCCCGGCGACCACCGTCAGGCGGCCGACCGGGGTGTCGACGGCGATGGAACGGAGCCGGGGCGCTCCGTCGACGGGGCGGGTCGGGGTCATGTCACGCTCCAGAGGTGGTGCAGGGCGGTGGTCCGCCACGGTCGCCAGTCAGCCGCGCGGGCCGTCAGGTCGTCGGTGATCCCGAGCCGCTCGGCGCCACGGACCACGCCGAGGTCGGTGGGGAGCCACACGTCGGGGTCGCCGAGCCCGCGCATCCGCACGTAGCCCGCCGTCCACGGGCCGATGCCGGGGATCTCGAGCAGATGCCGCGTGACCTCCTCGCGGTCGACCCCGGGATCGAGCATCAGCTCACCGGTCGCGACGCGCCGGCCGAGCTCGACGATCGTGGCGGCCCGTCGACGTGGCATCGCGAGCGTCGCCGGATCGAGCGCGGCGAGCTCCTCGGCCGTCGGCGCGACCCGGGTGAGGACCGGATCGGCGATCCGCAGCGGCGCGCCGGCCACCGCGAGGATCCGCCCGGTGACGGTCCGCGCACCCGCGACCGAGACCTGCTGCCCGACGATGGCACGTAGGGCGGTCTCGAGCGCATCGACGCTGCCCGCAGCGCGCAGGCCCGGGGTCGCCGCGACGAGTGGTGCCAGGGCCGGATCGGCACCGAGCACCGCATCCATGGCCACCGGGTCGGCGTCGAGCCCCAGCCATCGACGGACGCGGCCGACGGCGGGCGCGAGATCCGACCAGTGCTCGAGCCGGAACCGTGCCCGCACGGCCGTGCCATCGAGCTCGGCACGGACCTCGACCGTGCCGTGGCCCGAGGGCAGCCGCAGCGAGCGACGGATCACGTCGACGCCGTCGACGGCCGTCGCCGTCTCGAGCCCGTCGAGTGCCCGTGCGGCGAGGAACGCGAACAGCGCACCAGCGGCGAAGGGCGGCCGGACCGCGAGTCGCACCGCGACCGGCGCCTCGGCAACGGTGTCGGCAACGGTGTCCGACACCGTCTGCCGCGCGGCACGGAGCCGGCGCGGCGCATCGCCGTAGACCGCACGCACCGTGTCGTCGAACTGGCGGATGCTGCCGAACCCCGCGGCGAAGGCCACCTGCGACAGGGGCAGCTCGGTGGTCTCGATGAGGACCCGGGCGGTCTGGGCACGCTGGGCCCGGGCGATCGCGAGCGGCGCGGCACCGAGCTCGTCCTGGAGCAGCCGGGTCACGTGTCGGGCGCTGTACCCGAGCCGGGCGGCCAGACCACCGACTCCCTCGCGGTCGACGACGCCGTCGGCGATCAGGCGCATGGCGCGCGCCACGACGTCGGCCCGCAGATCCCACTCCGGGGAGCCGGGGGTGGTGTCGGGGCGACACCGCTTGCACGCCCGGAACCCACGCTGCTGGGCTGCGGCGGCGGTCGCGTGGAACTCGACGCGGTCGCGCCGTGGGGTGCGCGCCGGGCAGCTCGGCCGGCAGTAGATCCCCGTCGAGCGCACGGCCATGACGAACCAGCCGTCGAAGCGACGGTCGCGGCCGGTCACCGCTCGGTAGCACTGGTCCTCGTCGAGGGGGAGCACACCGTCATCCTGACCGATCGACCCGGCCGACACCGGCGGGTTCCGGACATCGCTGTCCGAGGTCGTCGGGCCGGTCAGTCGCCGGCGACGGGGACGTACTGCAGGTCGGCCTGCGGCACGGGGACGCGGGGATCGGCGACGCGCGTCCAGAGCACGACGAGGCCGACGGCGCAGATCGCGACGCCGCCGAGGAAGCCGGCCCGCTTGCCGAACACCTCGCCGAGCCCACCGAGCGCCAACCCGCCGACCACGCTGCCGAGCTCGAAGAACATCGTGAACGAGCTGAGTGCCGTGGCGCGCTGCGACTCGTCGACGTTGTTGACCACGAGCGCCATCAGCGACGGGTACAGGAAGGCCATGCCCACGCCGACGACCACCGCGGCGGTCCACAGGGCCCACACCGAGGGCACCCCGGCGAGCAGCATCGAGGCGGCAGCGACGCACGACAGCGCGATCGTGACCGACCGGCCGGCGCCGAGCCGCTCGATCCACCGGGCACCGGCGAGGCGCAACACGAGGCAGACGAGGCTGTAGACGAGGAACAACCCGCCCGCTCCCCCGAGCCCGACGGTGCGAGCGTGGTCGGGGAGGAAGGCCGAGAACACCGAGAACGCAGCGACGCCCGAGGCGAGCACGACGCCGGGCAGCACCGCCGCATGGTGGAAGAAGACCCGGCGCACTGCGGTGCCGGGCTGGACGCGCCGGTCGATGTGGACCGGAACGGCCACCACCAGCGCTGCTGCGGCGAGGGCGATGGCCCCCGCCACGAGGAACGTGAGCACGTAGCGGTCCTCGGCGAGCATCCACTCGCCCAACACGGGCCCGACGCCCAGGCCGACGAACACCGCGACCGAGAAGTAGCTCGCCGCCTCGGCACGACGATGCGGCGGCGACAGGTCGGCGACGAGCGTCGCAGCACCCACGAACATGGCGGCCTCGCCGATGCCCGTGACGCCCCGTAGAGCGAGGAGTGCCGGCAGGTTCGGTGAGAACCCGCTCAGCGCGCCGCCCAGCGCGGCCAGGACGGCACCCACCATCATCAGGCGGCGGCGCCCGAAGCGGTCGCCGAACTGTCCGAGCATCGGCCGGATGAGGATCGCCGCGATCGCGAACGAGGCGATCGTGAGCCCGATGCCGAACTCGCCGGCGCCGAGCTCCTCCTCGACGAAGCGGGGCACGGTCACCACGAGGATGCCGATGTAGACGAAGAAGACCAGCGCCGCGCCCGTGACGGCCAGGAACGGGCCGTTGACGAGTCGAGGGGCGGGGGTGTTCACGTGACCATGTTGCCGCAGCACGGGCCGTGCACCTCGGCCGGATCCGTCGGGGCGACCGACGTCACAGCCCGGGCGTCACGTCCGGGAGCTCGGTGACGTCGACCGCGACCTCGAGTCGCTGGTCGGTGGTCGGTCCGAGCACGACGCCGCGGATCGGCGTGACGTCGGCGTAGTCACGGCCCCATGCCACGGTCATGTGGCGGTGGGTCGGCAGGTGGTCGTTCGTCGGATCGAAGTCGACCCAGCCGGCCACGGGGGTCCACACCGAGCACCACGCGTGCGAGGCGTCGGCACCGACGAGTCGCTCCTCCCCCTCGGGCGGCTCGGTCTCGATGTAGCCGCTGACGTACCGCGCCGCGAGGCCCACCGAGCGCAGGCAGCCGGCCGCGAGGTGGGCGAAGTCCTGGCACACGCCACGGCGCATCGCCAGCACCTCGGCCAGTGGGGTCGACCACTCGGTCGAGGTCGGGTCGAACACGAAGTCGAGGTTGATCCGATGGCACAGGTCGCGGGTCGCGTCGACGATGCCGCGCCCCGGCCAGAACGACGTCGAGGCGTAGGCGTGGAGCTGTGCGCCGAGCTCGTCGAGCGGGACGAAGCGCGAGGTCGCACGCATGGCGCCGAGCGCGATCGCGTCCTCGCCGCGCAGCGCCGCGAGCCGGTCCCGCACGGCATCCCAGGGCGTGGCATCCTCGACCGTGACGGGCACGGTCACCTCGACCACGCTCTCGGCCTCGACCACGAGCCCGTCGTGCGGCTGGTGCACGCCGAACTGGGTGATGTGGTTGCCGAACACGTCCTCGAACTCGTCGCGCTCGGCCGGCTCGGGGCCGACCCGAACCGATGCCGACTCGACGCGCTGCCAGGGGGTGGTCCGCGGCAGCAGGTGCGCCACGGAGTACCCGTCGGTCATCGGCGACTGGTACACGTACGTGGTCACGTGGCGGATCCGGTAGCGGGTCATCGGCCGCCCATCGCGTCCGGCGGGATGTCGGGTCGGTGGAGCGCGTGCCGGTCCACACCGCGGCGCACCACCGCGATCGGGTTGACGGGCGCGGCGAACCACCGTTGGACGAGGCGCCGGGAGAGCTCCTCGAGATCGGCCCGGATGCGCAGGCCCACGGCCGGCCACTCCTGGTCGAGCGCGGCGATGGTCCCGTCGAGCAGGTCGGAGCCCTCCAACCAGTCGGCGTCGCGGGCATGGCGCCGCAGGGTGTGCAGGCACGCCGCGATCGAGCGCGGATTCGACGGGTCGCGGACCAGCAGGGCGAACGCGGCGCTCGGTTCGACGTCGCTGCGATGACGACGCCGGTACGCGACCAGGCTCTCGTTGGCCGCCAGCAGGACCTCGAGCGAGAGCATCTCGACCGGGTCCCGCGGATCGCCGCCCACCTGGTGGGCCGCGCCGAGCAGGTCGAGCACCACGTGGGTCCGCTCGATCCGACGACCGGCGTCGCCGAGCAGCCACGCCGGCCCGCGCACCGTGCTCTCGTTCCACAGACCGGCGAACGCCGCCAGGTCGGCCAGCATCCCGTCGAGGTCGTCGACCGCGGCGAGGCCGTACTGCAGTGCGGTCCGCCGGCGCGCCATTCCCTCGAGCACCCGTCCGGTGGTGACCGACAGGTAGTCCCGCACCGTGGTCGCCTCGGTCAGCAACGATCCGACCTCCTGGACCACCGCGCCACTGCCGGTCACCAGCGCCTCGCGCAGCCGGACGAGCACGTCGTCGGGCCCGCTCGCGGGCAGCACCGGCTCGCCCGAGAGGCGCCGGCTCACGGCGAGCACCACCCAGGTCATCCGCGAGGCCCAGCGCCCGCCGTCGAGCATCGCGAGCCCCGGGTCCTGCTCCCATCGCGACGACACCACGCGCAGCGTCCGCGTGATGGCCTCGGCACGCTCGGCCGACCGGTTCGCCCAGTGCAGTGCATCCGCGGCGCGGGTGGGCACCGAGCGCGCCAGGTCGATCTGGGGCAGCGGCGACGCGACGAGCGGGGTGACGGCCTGGCCGAGCACCCAGACATCCTTGGCCGCGCACTCGGTGGGCAGCGCGAAGTCGTCACCGGGCGCGAGCACCCGGCCGGTGCCACCGGGCATGACCGTCACGCCGCGCCCGTCGACGGCGGCGAACATGCGCAGCACGGCGACACCGGGCGCGATCGTGCCGGCACGGTAGGTGGGGACGGTCGCGGGGATGGTGCCCGGTCCGACGCGGCGCATCCGCAGGCGGCCGCCGACCGCGTCGAGCGCGGCATCGAAGGACGGACCGAGCTCGGGTGCCTCGAGCACGCCGGACCCGTGCGCGTTCGCGAGGGTGATACCGCCGGCCCGCACGGCCACGAGCAGCCCCGGCACCCCCACCGACCCGATCGCGCCGACCTCGAGCGGGTCGATGCCGGGATCCTCCAAGCGGCGGTACACGACGTCGATCGGTTCGAGACCTTCGAGCGTGCGCAGCCAGACCTGCCGACGTCGCACCACCAGGTCGGCGCCCTCCACGAGGTGCACGCCGAGCTGGACCGCCAGGAACGAGTGGTCGATGTAGGAGGGGTGGTCGATGCCGCCCGAGAACAGCACGGTGCGCGGGCTCGATCGCGGCGATGCCGCGGCGAGGGCGTTGCGCAGCACCGTGGGGTAGCGGGCCAGCGACGCGACGCCACCGCGGCCGAGCAGGTCGCTGCCGACCCGCGACATCACCGAGCGGTCGAGCAGTGCGTACCCCACGCCGGGGGGTGCATCGGTGAGGTCCTGCACCACCTCCCAGCCGCCGTCGAGGGTGCGGACGAGGTCGACGGCGTAGGTCGAGATCCACCGGCGCGGTGGCGTGACGCCCACGGCGGCGAGGCGATACCGGTTGGTGCCGTGCACCAGCTCGCTCGGGACGGTGCCCTCGGCGATCAGCTGGCGCGGCCCGTGGAGGTCGTCGAGGACGGCCTCGATGGCCGTGATGCGCTCGGTGATCGCCCCGACGAGCCACCGGAAGTCGTCACCGTCGAGCACGTACGGGATCGGGTCGAGTCGCCAGGGTCGGCTCTCGAGCGCCGCCGACCGGCCGTCCGCCCGCACGGGCAGGTCGTGGACGAGGTGCCCGGCCCCCTCCGACAGCAGCAGACGGTCGGCACGTCCCTGCCAGTCGTCGAGCCGCGCCGGGTCGAGGAGCACCCCGCGCAGGTCGGCCGACCACGTCGGCGACGCGTCGTCGGCAGACCAGGTCGTCCCGGCGGTCCCGAGGGGTCCGGAGGTCACGGTGCCGTCATCCCCCGAGCGCGAAGTAGCGCTCACCCAGTGACTGGTCGAACGCCGAGATCCGGTCCTGCAGGAGGTCCATCGCGTGGTCGAGGAGCGCGCCGTCGTCGGCCGCCGGATCGCACGAGGCCAGCGCGGCGTCGACGGCGTCGAGGGCCGGGAGCACGCTCTCGGCCCGCGGCAGCTCCGCGAGCACGGCCCGGATCCCGTCGAGGCACCCCTGCACCGATCGCGGGAACGAGGAGTAGAAGAGCAGGAAGCGCACCACCGACGGCGCGTCGATCGGGCCGTGCGTCGCTCGCTGGTACATCTGCAGCGCCGACAGCGACCGCAGCACGCTCATCCACTGGATCTCCTGGTGGTCGTCCACGGGCTCGTCGGAATCCAGCAGGGTCCCGTGCAGCTGCAGGATCGCGGCGGCCCGCACGCCGAGCACGCGGGTCGTCATCTCGGCCCGCTCCACGAGTCGGCCGAGACGCCACATGCGGTACGGGTGGGCTCGCGTCATCGTCGACTCGAGCACCCCGTCGAGGCGACGACTGTCGTCGATGACCCGATCGAGGAACCGGTCGCGCGTCCGACGCGAGACGCCGCGCTCGGCTTCGCCCGAGACGTACTGGTACAGGCCGTTGAGCGTCTGCCAGCCCTCGCGCGGGATCACCTCGCGGCAGGTGCGCATGTTCTCGCGGGCCGAGGCGACACTGCTCGCGACGCTGCCCGGGTTCTGTCGGTCGGCCACGAGGAAGCGCACGACGTCGGACTCGCGGGCCCGCGCGACCGCAGCGTCGGGATCGGCGTCGGGGGCCGCCGCGATCCGCCGTGCGTCGTAGAGGGCCTCGCTGCCGGCGAGGGCCAGCAGCGGCTCCCACCCGTCGACGAGCCCGGAGGGGAGCTCCACGAGGAGATCACCGAAGGAGCGGATCACCCGTGCGGTGTCCTCGGCCCGCTCGACGTAGCGGGCCCCCCAGTAGATGCGATCGGCGACACGCGAGAGCAGCGTCACGAGCGACCGGCTCCCCGTGCGGTGGTGTCGTCGACGACCCAGGTGTCCTTGCTGCCGCCACCCTGCGAGGAGTTCACCACGAGCGATCCCTTCGGCAGGGCGACGCGGGTGAGGCCGCCCGCGGTGACGTAGCTGTGCTCGCCGGTGAGGACGAACGGACGCAGGTCGACGTGCCGTGGCTCGACGACCCCGTCGATCAGGGTCGGCACGGTCGACAGCGAGAGGATCGGCTGGGCGACCCAGTTGCGCGGGTCGGCCTCGATGGCCTCGGCAGCCGCCCGCAGCTCGGCGTCGGTGGCGCGGTTGCCGATCAGGATCCCGTAGCCCCCGCTCTCGTTGGCCGGCTTGAGAACGAGCTCGCGCAGCGAGTCGAGCACCTGGCGTCGTTCGTCGGGGTACATGCATCGCAGCGTCGGCACGTTCGGGATGAGCGGCTCCTCGCCGAGGTAGTAGCGCACGATGTCGGGCACCCACGCGTAGACCACCTTGTCGTCGGCCACCCCCGCCCCCGGGGCGTTCGCGATGCCGACGTTGCCGGCCTTCCAGGCCCGCATGAGGCCGGGCACGCCCAGCAGCGACTCGGGGAGGAACGCCTCGGGGTCGAGGTACAGGTCGTCGATCCGCCGGTAGATCACGTGGACCCGCTCCCGTCCGGTGATCGTGCGCATGTAGACGCAGTCGTCGTCGCCGACGACCAGGTCGCCGCCCTCGACGAGCTCGGCACCCATGCGCTGGGCGAGGAACGAGTGCTCGAAGTACGCCGAGTTGAAGATGCCCGGGGTGAGCACGGCGATCTGCGGGTTGGCGATGCCCTCGGGGGCGATCGAGGTGAGCACCTGGTTGAGCTCGTCGGTGTAGGCGTCGACCGAGCGGACCCGGTGACTCGCGAAGAGCTCGGGGAAGGCCCGCTTCGCGATCGCACGGTTCTCGAGCACGTAGCTCACACCCGAGGGCACGCGCAGGTTGTCCTCGAGCACGTACATCGTGCCGTCGCCGTCGCGCACGAGATCGGAACCCGAGATGTGCGCCCACACCCCGTGCGGCGGTCGGACACCCCGACACTGCGGCCGGAAGTTCACCGAGTCGCGCAGCAATTCGGCCGGGAACACGCCGTCGGCGACGATCTGCTGGTCGTTGTAGAGATCGTCGATGAAGCGGTTGAGGGCGTTGAGCCGCTGGATCAGCCCACGTTCGACCCGCACCCACTCGCCGCCGGGGATGAGTCGGGGGATGACGTCGAAGGGCCACGCCCGATCGATGTTCGCCCCGTCGGAGTACACGGTGAACGTGATCCCCATCGTCATGATGTCGAGCTCGGCCAGCCGTTGTCGCTCGAGCAGCTCGTCGCGACCGAGGCGTTCGAGCAGTGCCATCAGGTCGCGAGCGAACGGCCGGGGGGTGCCGTCGTCACGGAGCAGTTCGTCCATTCCCCGCCACCGTACCCGCGGCCGGGTCCAGCGTCCGGAGTGCACGGTGGCGGGCGACGAACACGGCGAGGCCGGCCAGGGCCAGACCGACCAGCGCGAGCACCGCGGCCGAGCCCCGATCGGCGCCGGTGCCGGTGAGCCTGCCGAGACTGCCGGCGAGCGGCCCGCCCTCGGCCACGGCCGGCGACGCGAGGTGCGCGACCGCGACCCCCGCGACCGCTGCGCCGAACGGGTCGAGGGCCCGACCGATGCTGGCACGCACCCCGAAGACCCGGGCTCGAACGGCATCGGGGACCCGCTCGTGGAAGGTGGTCGCCGTGACGGCGTTGAGGAGCGGGATCGACGCGATGGCGATCGTCACCCCGGCGACGAGCAGCACGAACGAGGGCCGAGCGGCGATCATCGCGCCGGCGGCGAACATCCCGAGCGATCCGGCCACGGCCAGGCGGCGTCGCTCGGGCAGGCCGCGGCGGGCCACCGCCAGGCTGCCGGCGATCATGCCGAGGCCGGCCACCGCCGGCACCCATCCGGCCCGGGCCGTCCCGCCCAGATCGGTCGCCGCAGCGATCATCGAGACGTTGAAGAACGCGAGCACGAGGTTGACCACCGCGATGAGGCCGAGCAGCGCGAGCAGCGGTCGGCCGTCGGTGCGCAACCAGCGGATGCCAGCGGTCCATCCGCCGCGACCCTCGGGCCCCACCGTGGCGGGCGGCGCCGAGAACCGGGTGAGCACGGTCGCGCCGACCCCCACCGCGAACGAGGCGACGTCGACGGCGAGCACCGCGCCGATGCCCCACCAGGCCACCAACGGCGTGGCCACGAGCGGGCCGATCACGATCCCGGCCGCTGGGCCGAGCTGCACCAGACCGTTGGCCCGGGCGATGGCCTCGGGCGGCACGAGGTGCGGCAGCGCGGCCTGGTAGGCCGGGACCTGGACCGCCGTCCCGAGCCCGCCGAGCAGCGCGGCGACCGCGAGGTGCCCGAGCGAGAGCCGACCCACCATCGCTGCGACGAGCGCCACCATCGTGCCCGAGACGGCGACCACGTCGGCGAGGATCATCACCCGTCGTCGGTCGTACCGGTCGGCGAGATGGGACAGCGGTGCGGCGAGCACGGCGGGCAGCCCGGCGAGCGCCGAGAGCAGCCCGAGCCACACCGTCGACCCGGTGGTCACGTACACCCACACGGCGATACCGATGCCGCCGACGGTGGAGCCGATGGCCGACACGCTCTGGCCGGCCCAGACCACGAGGAAGGGCCGGCCGAACGGCACGCGCTCGACGGCGTCGACGTTCTCGACGTTCTCGGTGCCGGCAGCGTGCGCCGTGTCCGGCTCGGATTCGTGGGTGGAGGTCTCGGTCACGGGAGTCATTCAACACTATTGAACGATCTGATTCAAGTGGTTCGAATGATTTGATGAACATGAACATGTAGCGGATGGCGGCTACGCTGCTCCCTCATGAGCGAGGCCGAGTGGACCGAGGTCGAACCGGGCTGGATGCCGGCCGAGGAGTTCCACCTCGACCGCCTCGAGCTGCTCGACGAGTTCGCGCACCCGGTGCGCGGCGCGCTCGTGCGCCGGATGACCCAGCCGCTCACCGTGGCGGACGCGGCCGAGGCCATGGGGGTGCCGGTGACGCGCCTCTACCACCACGTCAACCGGCTCGAGCGCGACGGCCTCATCCGGGTCCAGGCGACGCGTCGGGTCGCGGCGGTCACCGAGCGGCGCTACCAGGTGGCCGCGCGGTCGTTCCGCATCGCCGAGGAGCTCGCCCAGTCGGCCGATCCGGCCGAGCTCGGCCGCGCGGTGGGGGGCCTGTTCGACGTCGCGCGTTCCGCGCTGCAGCGCGAGTTCGAGCTCGGGAGCTTCACCGCCGGGGATCTCCACGAGCGCGGGATGCACGCCCTGCTGTCACTGCACCTCACGTCCGCCCGACGCAGCGAGCTGCTGGGGCGCCTGCGCGAGATCATCGAGGAATTCTCCGACGACGACGGTGAACCGTTCCAGATGTTGATCTCCGCGTTCCCCGAGACGTCCTGAGACGTCCTGAGACGTCCCGGGGATCCGACGGCGATCGGTCAGCTCTGCGGCTGCGGCTCCTTGGGGAGC
>CAYRXQ010000065.1:5383-14224 GCA_964428115.1 uncultured Ilumatobacteraceae bacterium | reverse complement strand
GTGATCGGCGACTCCGACGCGGCCACCGAGTACCTGTTGCGCTCGGGTGCCACGCTGCTCGTCGACGGCTACAACGTCTCGATGAAGGGCTGGCCGGCGCTCGAGCTGGCCGACCAGCGCCGGGTGCTGCTCGACGCCGTCGAGAACACGGCCCGGCGGTACGGCGCCGACATCACGGTGGTCTTCGACGGCGCCGGGGTGGTCGGCGCGGCGGCCGACCAGCGACGGCTGGTCCGAGTGGTGTTCTCACCCGAGGGCGTCATCGCCGACGACGTGATCCGCGCCGAGGTGACCCGGCTGCCGGCCGGACGTGCCGTGGTCGTGGTCACCGACGACCAGGCGATCGTGGACGACGTGCGGGCGATGGGCGCCAACCACCTGCCCTCGGGTCGATTCCTGGACGTCGCCCGTCGCTAGGGAGCGGCCCGCCCGAGCGGCTGTGACACCCCCATGCGCACGATGGCCGCATGGACGAGTTCGAGAGCTCCCGCCGCCTCCACCCCACCTCGCACCGGCGTCCGGTGCCGCACTCGGCGATCCGCGTCGTCGGCATCACCGGCGGGTCCGGTCCGTCCGGTGCGCCTCCCGAGGTGCTGCCCGGCGGCCATCGGCTGTGCATCTCGTGCGACGACTGCGCGATGCAGGCCACGACGGCCTGCGACGACTGCGTGGTGTCGTTCGTGCTGCGCGCCGATGCCGAGTCGAACACGGGCGCTGATGCGGGCCCGGGCATGGGAGAGGGCGAGCTCGTGCTCGATGCCGACGAGGTCCGCGCCGTCGGGCTGCTGGCCAAGGCCGGGCTGGTGCCCGAGCTGCGGTACCGCCTCGCAGGCTGATCGGCAGGGTGATGGGCCTGGTGATCGTTGCGGTGAGCCGCCATGGCGTCCCCTCGGTCGTACCCTTGACGTCCGTGCGCCGACCCCTGCCGTTGCCGACCCTCGCCGAGCTCACCGAGCTCGCCGCGGCGCACGGCATCGTCCGCGTCGGTGTCGCCCCGGCCGAGGTGCTCGAGCGGGCGCGAGCCGAGCTGCACCGGCGGGCCGAGGCCGGGCTCGACGGCGGCATGCAGTTCACCTACCGCAACCCCGAGCGGTCCACCGACCCGCGCCAGGTGGTGGCCGAGGCGGCGTCGGTGATCGTCGCGGCCCGGCCCTACCTGGCCGACGTCGAGCCCGAGCGCCCCGCCGGCGCGCAGGGTCGCGTCGCCCGCTACGCCTGGGTCGATCACTACGCACCCCTGCGCGACGGCCTGCGCGCCATGGTCCGACGTCTGCGCGACGCAGGCGAGCGGGCCGTGCTGCTGGCCGACGACAACGGCATCGTCGACCGGGAGATCGCCTACCGTGGCGGGCTCGGGTGGTTCGGCAAGAACGCCAACCTCCTGCTCCCCGGTCTCGGGAGCTACGCCGTGCTCGGTTGCGTGGTCACCACCGCCGCCTACCCGGTGGATTCCCCGGCCCCCGACGGCTGCGGCACCTGCACCCGCTGCCTGCCGGCCTGCCCCACCGGCGCGATCGTCGAGCCCGGGGTGGTCGACGCCAACCGGTGCCTGGCCTGGCTCCTCCAGCGACCCGGCACCTTCCCGATGGAGCACCGCATCGCGGTCGGGGACCGGTTGTACGGCTGCGACGACTGCCAGGAGGCGTGCCCGCCCACCGTGCGCCTCGGCCCGCGCCACGCCGTGCCGGTCGACGTCGAGGTGGCGCAACCCTGGGTCGACGTGCTCGAGCTGCTGGAGTCCTCCGACGAGCAGCTGATCGAACGCCACGGCCGCTGGTACCTGGCCGACCGGGATCCCCGCTGGTGGCGCCGGGACGCCCTGCTCGTGCTGGGCAACACCGGCGACGTCGGTGACAGCCGGACCGAGGCCGTGCTCCAGCGCTACTGCGGCGATTCGGATCCGTACCTGCGCGAGCACGCCGAGTGGGCCACCGCTCGGCTGCGCGACCGTGCCCGACCGATGTCCGTCCCCGTCGACCTCGCCGTCCCCGTGAGTGGTCCCACCTCGTGAAGCACCTCCTGGTCACCAACGACTTCCCACCCAAGATCGGTGGCATCCAGTCGCTCCTGTGGGAGTGGTGGCGCCGCCTGCCCGCCGACTCCTTCGCGGTGCTCACGAGCCCCTACGAGGGTGCCGACCGCTTCGACGCCGAGCAACCCTTCCGGGTGGAGCGCACCCGTGAGCCGGTGCTGCTGCCACACCCGTGGATGGTGCGACGGATCGACGCCCTCGCCGCCGACTTCGGCGCCGATCTGGTCGTGCTCGACCCCGCGCTGCCGCTCGGGCTCGTCGGCCCGTCGCTGCAGCTCCCGTACGACGTCGTCCTCCACGGCGCCGAGGTCACGGTCCCCGGGCGCCTGCCCCTCAGCAAGCAGACGCTCGGCCACGTGCTGCGCAACGCTCGGCACGTGATCGCCGCCGGCGGCTACCCCGCCGCGGAGGGGGCGCACGCCGCGGGCCGCGCCCTGCCCACCACGGTGATCCCGCCCGGGGTCGACGTCGAGCGCTTCCATCCGCTCGACGCCGACGAACGACGTCAGGCCCGTGTCGATCTCGGGCTGCCGGTCGATGCCGAACTGCTGGTGGGGATCTCGCGCCTCGTGCCGCGCAAGGGCTTCGACACGGCCATCCGAGCCGTCGCCCGGTTGCGGCACCGGCGCCCCGATCTGCTGCTCGCGATCGCCGGTGGCGGGCGCGACGAGTCGCGCCTGCGGCGCCTCGCCGTCGAGCTCGACGCACCCGTGCGCTTCCTGGGGCGGGTGCCCCACGACGACCTGCCACGGCTCTACGGCTGCGCCGACGTGTTCACCATGCTCTGCCGGAGCCGCTGGGGCGGGCTCGAGCAGGAGGGCTTCGGCATCGTGTTCGTCGAAGCGGCCGCGTGCGGGGTCCCGCAGGTCGCCGGGCGCTCGGGTGGCGCGGACGAGGCGGTGGAGCACGACGAGACCGGAATCGTGCTCGACGACCCCGACGACGACCTCGCGGCGGCCGCAGCGTTCGAACGACTCCTCGACGACCCGGCGCTCCGTCAGGCGATGGGCCTCGCGGCCCGTCGGCGCGCCGAGCAGGAGTTCGCCTACGACGTGCTCGCGGCGCGGCTCGCCGGGGTGCTCGGTATCGACCTGCCGTCGGCAGGCTGACCCTCGTCATCGCCGACCCAGGCGCCGCCCCTGCTGGCAACCCAGGCGACGGGCCAGGAGGTACGGGCCAGGAGGTGCGAGCGACCGGGGCTGGTGGCATCCTGAGTCCGATGGATGGAGCCGACGTCGCCGAGGATCCCGGAGTCCGACGTGACCGCACCGGTGGCGACGTGATCATCCGGGTCGACCTGGCCGCCACCGCGCTGTTCGGCGTCACGGCGGCCTACGCGGCCGCGTCGTTCACCACCACGGCCCAGTGGATCGGCGCCGTCACCGCCCTCGCGCTGTTCGCCATCGGCGTGTTCGCGTTTCTGTGGTCGTACTGGAACGCCGTCCAGCGCAGTCGGACCGAGGAGATCTCGGTCACGCAGCTGTACCTGCTGCTCGGTCCGGCCATCCCGGCTCCGGTGCGGCGCACCATGAACCTGACCCTGGCGCTCCAGGTGGTCATCGCGACGGTCACCACCTTCGCCCGGCCGAACGGACCCGACGGCAACCCGGGTTCGTCACTGGCCGTGGGATTCCTGGTGCCGATGCTGGGTTTCGGGTTGAACGGGCTGTGGGCCGCATACCACGGCACCTTCTCGATGCGACGACTGCCCGGCAGTGATCCGGTGCCTGCGGGCGACGACCCCATCGGGCAGAATGCAGACCATGGCTGAGACCGCGTCGGAGTTCACCACCATTGCGGCGGCACCTGGGGTGGTGTGGAACATCGTGCTCGACATCGAGCGATACCCCGAATGGGCCCACGACGTGAAGGACGCGGTGATCACCCGGCGTGACGACCAGGGTCGACCCGCCGAGGTCGAGTTCCGCTCCTCGGCGCTCGGTCGCAGCACCCACTACACCCTCGCCTACGACTACTCGGCCGCCCCCGACGTCATCTCCTGGTCGATGGTCGCCGGCGACATCCAGCGGGCGATCGACGGGTCGTACCACTTCGCCCCCTCCGCCGACGGCGGCACCGACGTGCGCTACGACCTCACCATCGAGCTCGTGGTGCCGCTGCCCGGCTTCGTCAAGCGGCGGGCCGAGGTGCGGATCCTGAACACCATCAAGGAGCTCAAGGCACGCGCCGAGGGGCAGTGAGCGACTCGATCGCCGAGCGGGGTGCGGCGATCGGTGTCGACGTCGGCGGCACCAAGTGCCTCGGCGTGGTGCTCGATGAGGCAGGGGCGATCCTGCACCACGACCGTCGTCCCACCCCCTCGGGCGGGCCGGCGCTGCTCGCCACGCTCGCCGAGCTGATCGGCGACCTCGCCGCAATCGCACCCGCGGCCCATGCGGCCGTCGGCGTCGGGGTGCCGGGTCTGGTCACCCCCGAGGGGGTGCTGCGCGCCGCCCCGCACCTGGGGGCCGTCGCCGACCTCGACGTGGCGGGCCGACTGACCGCGATGCTCGGGCGCCCGGTACTGGTCGACAACGACGCCACCTGTGCCACCGTGGCCGAGTGGCGGGTCGGTGCCGGACGCGGCCACGACGACCTCGTGCTGGTCACGCTCGGCACGGGGATCGGCGGCGGAATCGTCGCCGGCGGGCGACTCGTTCGCGGCCACAACGGGTTCGCCGGTGAGTTCGGGCACATGGTGGTCGAGCCCTCGGGGCACCCGTGCCCGTGCGGCCGGCGGGGGTGCTGGGAGCGCTACGCGTCGGGCTCGGCGCTGGGCCAGCTCGGGCGAGAAGCTGCCCTCGGCGGTCGGGCGACGCAGCTGGTGGCACTGGCCGGCGGGGATCCCGAGGCGGTGCGCGGCGAGCACGTGCAGGCCGCGGCGCGCGCCGGCGACGCCGAGGCGCTCGCGGTGGTCGACGAGTTCGGCCGCTGGGTCGCACTCGGGCTGGTGAACCTCACCAACGCCCTCGACCCGGCGCGGTTCGTGCTGGGCGGCGGGCTCGCGGGCGGGGCCGACCTGTACCTCGACCCGATCCGTCGATGGTTCGGGCAACTGGTCTATGCGCCGCGGCTGCGGCCGCATCCCGAGGTCGTCTTCGCGGCGCTCGACGAGGCCGCCGGAGCGATCGGTGCTGCCCTGCTGGTCGCCGCTCGCTGAACCGCAGACGAGCCGGTGAGACGAGCCGGTCAGACGAGGGGTTCGGCGCCCACCGTGAAGGTGGGGGAGAGGTGGGAGGTGTCGTTGAAGCACCGCACGAGCCAGCGGTCGTCGGTCACGACCACGTGCGAGATCGAGGCGTTGTCGGCACCGACGAACGCGAACCCGGTGGCTCCGGTCGCGAGGTTGATCACCTGACCGATCACGCCGCCGTGGACGAACGCCGCCACCACCTGGTCGGGATGCGCTGCGGCGATCGCCGTGATGCCGCGCCGGACGCGCGCTGCGAAGGCCTCGGTCGACTCGGCGCCCGGGATGATGTCCCAGCGGCCCTCGGCGGCGGCCCGGACGCCGATCGGATCCCCCTCGGCCATCCGCCGACGGAACTCGCCGCCCTCCCAGTCGCCGAGGTGGACCTCGCGCAGGTCGGCGAGCTCGATCGGCTCGATGCCGAGGTGGGCCACGAGCGGCGCGGCGGTCTGGTGGGTGCGCTGCATCGTGGTGACGTAGATCGCGTCGATCGGCTCGCCCGTGCGGAGCAGCCGCTCGGCCGCGGCCTCGGCCTGGGCGACGCCGTTGGGGTCGAGCGGGGGATCGCCCTGGCCGTCGACCATCGGGTGCGGAACGCCCTCGACGTAGGGGGCGGACTCGCCGTGACGGACCAGGAGGATCTCGCAGGCGCCCGGTGGGCGCACGAATCGGGACTGGCGGAAGGTACGGGTGGAGGTCATGGCAGTGCTCGGTGGCGTCGGCGCAGCAGGTCAGTGGCCGGTGTGGTGGGTATGGCCGGGGAACGCGGCGCGGGCGTCCTCGATCTCCTTCCAGGCCTGTTCGCGCCCGCCGTTCCCGGCGGTGGAGGAGTACTTGTCGGGCTCGAGTGCCTTGTAGACCTCGAAGAAGTGCTGGATCTCGGCGATCAGCTGCGGCGGGAGGTCGGCGATGTCGTGGACGTTGGCCCAGCGCGGCTCCTTGGGCGGCACGCAGATCAGCTTGGCGTCCTCGCCCGCCTCGTCGCGCATGTACAGCACGCCGACCGGGCGGGCCTGCACCCACACGCCCGGGTACACCGGATCGTCGAGCAGGACCAGCGCGTCGAGCGGGTCGCCGTCGCCGGCGAGCGTGTCGGGCACGAACCCGTAGTCGGCCGGGTAGGTGGT
This sequence comes from uncultured Ilumatobacteraceae bacterium, assembly GCA_964428115.1. GTDB lineage: Bacteria > Actinomycetota > Acidimicrobiia > Acidimicrobiales > Ilumatobacteraceae > CAYRXQ01. The sequence continues at coordinate 7,875 of CAYRXQ010000065.1, read as the reverse complement.
CGCCGTGAACAGGCGACGGTCGAGGTAGACGCGCCCGTGCTCGTGGTCGATCTCGTACTTGTTGCGGCTGCCGCGGGGGATCTCGATGACCACGAAGATGCAGTCGTCGGCGGGGGTCACGCTCATCGCGGCATCATCGCACACGACCCGGGCATCGGACCCGAATCGGGACCGGTGCCCGACAGGGGTCAACCGGTAGCGTCGCGCCCATGGAGTTCCGCCGGATCACGAACCTGCCGCCGTACGTCTTCTCGATCATCAACGGCCTGAAGATCGAGGCACGGCGCGCCGGGGCAGACGTGATCGACCTCGGGTTCGGCAACCCCGACATCCCCTCGCCCGACATCGCGGTGCGCAAGCTGGCCGAGGCGGCCCAGGCCCCTAAGAACCACCGCTACTCGCTCAGCCGCGGCCTGCCCAAGCTGCGCGAGGCGATCGCCGGCTACTACCTGAAGACCTGGGGCGTGGAGCTCGATCCGGAGCTCGAGATCACCAACACGATCGGCTCCAAGGAGGGCTTCAGCCACCTGATGTGGGTGCTGCTCGACCGGGGCGATGCGGCGATCGTGCCCAGCCCGAGCTACCCGATCCACATCTACGGTCCACTGTTCGCCGGCGCCGACCTGCGTCAGGTGCCGATGCGCGGCCTCACGAACCCCGACGCCCGGGCGAACTTCGAGGAGGACTTCTTCGCGAGCCTCACGACCGCCTACGACATCGGCTGGCCCAAGCCGCGGGTGCTGGTCATCTCGTTCCCCCACAACCCGACGGGGGCGACCGTCGACCTGGCGTTCATGCAGCGGGTGGTCGACTTCTGCCGCGAGCGCGAGATGATCGTGGTCCACGACTTCGCGTACGCCGACGTCGGCTTCGAGGGGATCCAGCCGCCGAGCATCCTCCAGGCCGAGGGTGCCAAGGAGTGTGCGGTTGAGCTCTACTCGATGACCAAGAGCTTCTCGATGGCCGGGTGGCGCACCGCGTTCCTGCTCGGTAACGCCGAGGTGGTCCAGGCCCTGGTGAAGCTCAAGAGCTACCTCGACTACGGCATGTTCCAGCCCGTGCAGATCGCGGCGACGGTCACGATCAACGAGGCCTCGGACTTCCCCAAGGAGATCTGCCGCACCTACGAATCGCGCTGCGACACGCTGATCGAGGGGCTCGGCCGGATCGGCTGGGAGATCCCCAAGCCGGGTGGGTCGATGTTCGTCTGGGCGCCGATCCCCGAGCCGTACGCCGACCTCGACTCGGTGGAGTTCTGCTCGCTGATGGTCCGCGACTGCGACGTCGCGCTCTCGCCGGGTCTCGGGTTCGGTCCCGGCGGCGAGGGATACGTGCGCTTCGCGCTCATCGAGAACGAGAAGCGGATCCAGCAGGGCATCCGCAACCTCAAGCGCGGCCTCACCAAACTCGCCTGACGGTGTCAGACACGCTGCACCTCGGCGCGCTGCAGCTGGCGAAGCTGCAGCGCGACCAGCTGCAGCGTGTCTGACACCGGGCGGGGGATCGAACGCGGAACGGGGCGTTCATCCGCTGGACACATGCCGTCGGTAGCGTCGCCGGCGTGCCCACCGTCGTCCTGCGAGTCTGGCTCCCGGACCGCCCCGGAGCGCTCGGTCAGGTGGCGAGCCGCATCGGCGCGGTGCGCGGCGACGTGCTCGGCATCGAGATCCTCGAGACCGGGGGCGGCCGCGTGATCGACGAGCTGGCCGTCGCGCTCGACGACCTGGCCCTGGTCGACCTGATGGTGGCCGAGGTCGGCGCGGTCGACGGTGTCTCGGTGGAGCACGTCCGTGAGATCGACGGCGACCTGGTCGACCCCGACCTGGCGGCGCTCGAGGTCGGTGCGCAGCTCGCCGAGGCCGAGCCCGCCCGACGGTTGCAGGTGCTGTGCGAGGGCACACGGCGGATCGGCGACGCCGACTGGGCCGTGGTGGTGCGCGAGGGCGAGGTGGTGGAGCGGGCCGGTACCCCGCCGCACCTGGAGTGGCTGCTCGCGTTCCTCGCCGGCTCGAACCACCTCGATGCCGCCGAGCACCGCTCGGGAGGATCACCGAGCGATCTGGTCTGGGCCAACCTGCCGCGGTCGGGGATCTCGGTGGCGGCCGGCCGTGCTGCCCGCCCGGTGCACGAGCGCGAACGGGTGCGCATGGCGCTGCTCGCCCGGGTGGCCGACGCATTGCTCGGAGGTGAGCCGGCGGCGGTCCATCCCGCCTCCGGTCAGCTCGCGCCCGGTCAGTCCGCGTCCGGTCAGCCCGCGGCCCACTGACGTGAGCGCTCCACCGCCCGCAGCCACTGCGCGTGCGCAGCGTCCGCGGCGACGCGGTCCTCGGCCGGGGTGAACGTGGCGTCGAGCTGCCACTGCGCGGCGATCGAGGCGAGATCGGGCCAGACGCCCTCGGCGAGCCCGGCGTAGTTGGCGGCACCGAGGGCGGACGTAGCGTGATCCACGGGTGGACGCAGGGTGCTCGACCCATGGGGGGCCGGGAGCAGGA
>CAYRXQ010000065.1:0-5373 GCA_964428115.1 uncultured Ilumatobacteraceae bacterium | reverse complement strand
CGAGCTGGTCGGCCTGGAGCTGGAGCATCAGATCCATCGCCGCCGCGCCGCCGTCCACCCGGAGCTCGCGCAGCGGGGTCCCGCTGGCGGCGGTCATGGCGTCGACCACGTCGCGCACCTGGTACGTCATGGCCTCGACCACGGCCCGGGCGAGGTGGGCGCGGCTCGTGCCGCGGGTGATGCCGACGATGGTGCCGCGTGCGTACGGGTCCCACCAGGGCGAGCCGAGCCCAGCGAAGGCCGGCACCACGAACACCCCACCGGTGTCCGGCACCGACGCGGCGAGCGCGCCGGTCTCGGCCGCGTCGTCGATGATCCGCAACCCGTCGCGCAGCCACTGGACGGCGGCACCGGTGACGAAGATCGAGCCCTCGAGCGCATAGGTCACCGTGCCGTCGGCGAGCTCCCACGCGATCGTGGTGAGCATCCCCTCGGTGGGTGACGGGCAGCGGTCGCCCACGTTGAGCAGCACGAAGCTGCCGGTGCCGTAGGTGTTCTTGGCCATGCCGGGCTCGTGGCAGAGCTGCCCGAAGAGCGCCGCCTGCTGGTCGCCGGCGATGCCGCTGATCGGGATGCCCGCCGGCGCCCCGCACCGGTCGGAGGTGATGCCGAATCGTCCGCTCGAGGGTCGGACCTCGGGAAGCGCGGCGATCGGCACCCCGAGAAGCGCGCACAGGTCGGCGTCCCAGGCGCGGGTGCGGATGTCGAACAGCAACGTCCGGCTGGCGTTGGTGACGTCGGTCGCGAAGACCTCGCCACCGGTCAGGTTCCACAGGAGCCAGGCGTCGATGGTGCCGATCGCGAGCTCGTCGTCGGCCACGAGCCCGCCGTGGCGGAACATCCACTCGACCTTGGTACCGCTGAAGTAGGGGTCGAGCACCAGCCCGGTCCGCTCGCGCACCAGTGGGAGGTGGCCGGCGGCCAGCAGCTCCTCGCAGCGGGCGGCCGTCCGGCGGTCCTGCCAGACGATCGCCCGACCGTGTGGCCGGCCGGTGGTCCGGTCCCAGGCCACGACGGTCTCGCGCTGGTTGGTGATGCCGATCGCCGCCACCCGGTCGAACCCGACCCGATCGACGACCTCGACCAGGGTGGTGACCACCGCCGCCCAGATCTCGTCGGCGTCGTGCTCGACCCGGCCCGGCTCGGGGAAGTACTGGGGGAACTCGCGGTACGCGGCGATCGGTTCACGCCCGTCGGTGAACACCGCACGGCTGCGCACCCCGGTGGTCCCCGCGTCGATCGCGATGACGCAGGTTCCTGCGCCGCCGGCAGTGTTCGGGCTGGCGCTGTTCGGGCTGGCGCTGTTCGGGGCGGTCTCGGCGTCGCTCACGGGCGGTCACCGTACCCAACCGCCGCCGGGCGGCGGGCCTGCGGGCCGGGCCCGGGTGACCTCAGCGGCGACGCTTGGCCTTGGAGGAAGGCCGCTGCGGCCCGGTGGAGGTGCGCCGCGTCGGCGCCGGCTTGGGACGCCCGGCGCCCGCTGCGTCGTCCCCGCCGGCAGCTGTGGTGGCCGCGCTCCGACCGGGCCGCGGCTCGCCGAGCCGGCGGCGCTGATAGCCGAACTTGGCCAGGACCGCCCCCAGGAGCAGGTACAGCGGACCGCTCACCAGCAGCCCGGCGATCGCCCCGATCATCCCGTCGTCGCGGAAGAACAACAGGAAGACGACGACCATGATCGCGGCGTAGACGACCCACTCGCGCATGAGGCGCGTCCAGGGCACCGGCCGGCTCGAATCCCAACCCATGCCCGGTTCCTATCGGTTCGGCGCCAGGATCCCACCAGTAGGCTCGGGCCGGTGCGAGTGGGAGTGCTCACCGGCGGCGGCGACTGCCCCGGTCTCAATGCGGTGATCCGGGCGGTGGTCCGCAAGGGGGAGCGCAGCTTCGGCGACGACATCGTGGGCTTCCAGGACGCCTGGGACGGGGTGCGCGAGCGTCGAACGATCCCGCTCAGCGTTGAGACCATGCGCGGGATGCTGCCGCGTGGCGGCACCGTGTTGGGGACGCGTCGCGGCAGCCCGTTCGACCACGTCGACGGGGTCGCACAGGTCCAGGCGACGATGTCGGACATGGGGCTCGACGCCCTGATCGTGATCGGCGGCAACGGGTCGCTGAGCGTCGCCGCTCGGCTGTGGGCCGAGCACGGCATCCCGGTCGTCGGCGTGCCCAAGACCATCGACAACGACATCGTCGGCACCGACATCACCTTCGGCTTCAACACCGCCGTGCAGATCGCCACCGACGCCATCGACCGCCTGCACACGACCGCCGAGAGCCACGACCGCGTCATGGTGGTGGAGGTCATGGGCCGGCACAGCGGGTGGATCGCCACCGAGGCCGGCATTGCCGGCGGTGCCACGGGGGTGCTCATCCCCGAGATCCCCTTCGACATCGAAGAGGTCTGCGAGCGCATCCAGCGTCGCCACGAGCGGGGCCGGTACGCGTCGATCATCGTGGTGGCCGAGGGGGCGATGCCCAAGGAGGGCCAGCTCGACCTGGCCGAGCGCGAGACCGACCAGTACGGCCACATCCGCCTCGGCGGCATCGGCCACGTGCTCGCAGCCGAGATCGGGCACCGGACCGGCTACGAGACGCGGCCGGTGCTGCTCGGCCACGTCCAGCGTGGCGGTACCCCGACGGCCTTCGACCGGGTGCTCTCGACGCGGTTCGGTGTGGCAGCGATCGATGCCGTGCACGCCGGCGCGTACGGCCACATGGTGGTGGCCCGCGGCACGGCGATCGAGACCGCTCCGCTCGCCCTGGCCGTCGACCGGACCCGACCCGTCGACCTCGCCCTCTACGAGGACGTGGCGCAGCTGTTCTTCGCCTGACCCTGCCCGGCCCTGTCCGGCCTTGTCGGCGGAGGGTCAGCCCGGCGAGGGGATCGCGGGGTACGCGGGCTGCGCCGACTGGACGAGCCCCGGGTAGTCGTAGGTGCGCAGCGGGCCGTCGGTGGTCTGTCCGTCGCCCTTGGGCCAGGCCTGGTCCTCACCGTCCACCCGGAGCCGGACCGACTGCACGCCGACGATCTCGCTGGCGGTGTGCACGACCTGGGCCACTGCCAGCACCAGTGCGTCGCCGCTGAGCTCGTTGAGCTCGCTGCTCACGTCGATGAACAGCACGTCGCCGGCCGTCCGGGCACCGAGGAGCTGCGTGCCCGGCGGGATCGCCGTCGCCAGCCGGGCATCGAGCTCGGCCTGGCTCGGCCCCACCAGCAGCGAACCGAGCAGCGGTTCGGGGCGGGCGGCGACGTCGCGCTGCACCGATCGCAGCTGGCGCTGCTGGCCGGTCTCGCTCGGGGTCACGAGGTAGATGCGGCTCGTGCCGCCCGAGCCGCTCGGGTCGGCAGCGTCGACCGCGAGGAGTGCTCGCTGGTCGGGGGCGACGTCACGGGGCACGTCGTCGGTGTTGATCCCACAGCCTGCCGCCGTGGCAGCCAGCGTGGCGACGACGAGCGCGGCCAGAAGGCGTGGACGACGTTGGTGACGTCGGCGACGGGGGTGACGTCGGTCGGGTCCGAGCCGGGTGCGAGGTGCCAGAGGTGCCAGAGGTGCCAGCGGTGCGCTCATTCGTCGATCTCCGTGGCCGTGAGCTCGATGACGAACCGGGCGCCGGGCTCGCCGTCGAGGCGATCCTCCACCCAGACCCGGCCGCCGTGCATGCGAACGTGCTCGTCGACGAGGGCCAGGCCCAGCCCCGCGCCATCGCTGCCGGTCCGGCGCCCGGCGCCACCACCGCGGGCGAAGCGTTCGAACACCAGGGAGCGCTCGGCCTCGGGGACACCGGGCCCGTGATCCTCCACGACGATCCGGACCGCCGTGATCGGGCCGTCGGACCCCGCGAGCTCCTCGATCGAGATCGTCGGCGCACCGCCCCCGTGGAGTCGGGCGTTGTCGATGAGGTTCGCGATGACGCGGGCGAGGCGACGGCGGTCACCGCGGATGAGCACCTGCTCGGCGCGCTCGCTCACCGAGATCGGCGACTCGGGCATGCTCGAGACGGCGACGGCCTGGCGGACGAACTCGGCCACGAGGAGCTCCTCGAGGTGCAACCGCACGGCGCCGGCGTCGAAGCGGCTGATCTCGAGCAGGTCCTCGACCAGGCCGGTGAAGCGATGGACGTCGCTCTTGAGGAGGTCGAGCGCGGCCTGGGCCCGCTCGGGCATCTCGTCGCGGCGGGCGTCCATCACGTCGACCGAGGCCGACAACGTCATCAGCGGCGACCGCAGCTCGTGGCTCACGTCGGAGGCGAAGCGTGCGTCGCGCTCGACCCGCTGCTGCAGTGCGGCGGCCATGTCGTTGAAGGCGTTGGCGAGCACACTCAGGTCGGGGTCGTCGGTGAGCTCGAGCCGGGTGTCGAGCCGTCCGGCGGCGAAGGACTGTGCCGCCTGGGCCGCCGCGCCGACCGGTCGGACCGCCCGTCGCGCCGCGAAGCCGCCGAGAAGCACCCCCAACCCGGTGGTGATGATGCCGGCGAAGGTCAGCGACAGTCGCAGGCTGCTGAGGGTCTGGTTGACCTCGGCGAGGCTGAAGAACTCGAAGTAGGCGCCGCCACCGGCGATGGGCCAGCCCACCACGATGTTCGCCTCGCTGCCGACCTCCACCACCATGCGGGCGGGGACCTGGTCGTTGATCACCCGGTCGACGAGCACCTGGGGGAGCGCGGTGCTGACGTAGCGGCCCTCACCGCCGTACCACTCCTGGCGGTACCAGATGAGCGGTCGTTGCACCTGGAAGCCGCGCAGCGCATCGAGCGCGTCCTGCACGTTGGGCGGGTTGCCGCGCAGGTTGTTCTGGACGACCTGGGCGTTCTTGCGGGCGGTGTCGACCGCCGTGCCGTCGCGCTGCTGGACGAGGTTCGACTGGGTCAGCCCGTAGGTGGTCACGGCGAGGAACGCCGACAGCGTCATCGACCCGAGGGTGAAGATCAGCAGGATCCGGCGGCGCAGCCCGAGGGCGGTCCGGCTCCCGTCGACGCCACGACGCAGCACCCGGTCGACGAACCGTCGTGCAGCGGAGGTGCCGCCGTCCTCGTCGCCAGCGCGCTCGGTGGCGACCGCCGTGGTCACGTCTGCAGCCGGTAGCCGAGTCCGCGCACCGTCACGACGTGGCGCGGGTTCGCCGGGTCGACCTCGACCTTGGTGCGCAGTCGGCGGACGTGCACGTCGACGAGCCGCCCGTCACCGAAGTAGTCGTAGCCCCACACCTTGTCGAGCAGGGCCTCGCGGCTGAAGACCTTGCCGGGGTTCTCGGCCAGCTCGCAGAGCAGACGGAACTCGGTCTTGGTGAGGTGCACCTCGGCCCCGTTGCGCAGGACCTTGCCCTCCTCGGGGATCAGTTCGAGGTCGCCGAAGACGAGCCGGGCGTGCGAACT
>CAYRXQ010000064.1:13894-14237 GCA_964428115.1 uncultured Ilumatobacteraceae bacterium | reverse complement strand
AGCTCGTGATGCCCCGGCTCGTCGAGACCGCCGTCGACGTGATGGGCACCGCCTATCCCGACGTCGACAAGCAGCGCGACTTCATCCGCGACGTGCTCACCAAGGAGGAGGAGCGCTTCCGCCACACGCTCAAGACCGGCCTCGGCATCCTCGACGGTGAGCTCGACTCGGGCGGCTCGGCGCTGTCGGGGTCGACCGCGTTCCTGCTGCACGACACCTACGGGTTCCCCCTCGAGCTGACCCAGGAGATCGCCGGCGAGCGCCAGATCGCGGTCGACGTCGACGGGTTCGAGACCGAGATGTCGGCCCAGCGCGAGCGCGCCAAGGCGGCGCGCAAGGGCGC
>CAYRXQ010000064.1:0-13880 GCA_964428115.1 uncultured Ilumatobacteraceae bacterium | reverse complement strand
ACACCCGCATCGAGGCGTACCGCACGATCGTCGAGGAGCACGGGGTCACCGAGTTCTGCGGCTACGCCGACGACCAGGCCGAGGCCACCGTGCTGGCCGTCCTGCCCGTGGTCGGCGAGGCCGAGGACGGCTCCGACGACCTCGTCGAGATCTTCCTCGACCGCAGCCCGTTCTACGCCGAGAGCGGTGGGCAGATCGGCGACACCGGGACGATCACGACCACCACCGGTCGCGCCGAGGTCCTCGACACCACCCTCGCCCTGCCCAACCTGCGGCGCCACCTCGCCCGGGTCGTCGAGGGTGAGATCGTGGCCGGCGACCAGGTGACGGCGCTGATCGACATCGACCGTCGCACCGCCATCCGCCGCAACCACACCGGGACCCACGTCCTGCACTGGGCGCTGCGCACCGTGCTCGGCGAGCACGTCAAGCAGGCCGGGTCCTACGTCGGCCCCGACCGGCTGCGCTTCGACTTCTCGCACTACGCCGCGGTCAGCCCCGAGGAGATCGCCGAGATCGAACGGCTCGCGAACCGCGAGACCCTCGACAACGCGCCGGTGCGGGCCTTCGAGACCTCCAAGACCGAGGCCGAGGCGCTCGGCGCGATCGCGTTCTTCGGCGACAAGTACGGCGAGGTCGTGCGGGTCCTCGAGGCCGGCAGCTCGGTCGAGCTCTGCGGCGGCACGCACGTGCGCGCCACGGGCGACATCGGCACCATCAAGATCGTCAGCGAGTCGTCCATCGGCTCCAACCTGCGTCGTATCGAGGCGTTCACGGGGGCGGCCTCGGTCGACCTGTTGCAGCGCGACGAGCGGGTCATCGGCGACGTCGCCAAGCTCGTGGGCGCGCCCGCCGAGGATCTGGTGGGCGGGGTCCAGCGCAAGCTCGACGAGATCAAGGCCCTGCAGGACGAGCTCAAGGCGCTGCGGGGTCGACTCGCGGCCGGGCGGGCCGCGGAGCTCGCCGCCGACGCCGTCGACGGGGTCCTGGTCACCCGGGTCGACGACCTCGCACCCGGCGATCTGCGCGACCTCGCGGTGGCCATCCGACAGCAGCCGACCGTGCGACGCGTCGTGCTCGTGGGCACCACGCCCACCGGCGGCGTCTCGCTCGTCGCGGCGACCCAGCCCGGTGATGCCGTGCCGGCCTCGGCGCTGATCCGCGACGCGGCCAAGGCCGTGGGCGGCGGCGGAGGCGGCAAGGGCGACATCGCCACGGCCGGCGGCAAGGACCCGTCGGGCATCGACGAGGCACTGCGCCTCGCGACCGACGCCGCCCGCGCGGCCTGAGTCGCAGGCCAGGTCGGATCGGATCGAAGGCACGGATGCGGGCGCTCGGGATCGACCTCGGCTCCAAGCGGATCGGCATCGCGGTCAGCGACCTCACCGGCACCGTGGCCTCACCGCTCGTGGTGGTGCAGCGATCGAAGTCACGCCGCCACGACCTCGACACGCTGGCACGACTCGCCCGCGACGAGGAGGCCGAGATCATCGTCGTCGGCCTCCCGCTGACCATGGCCGGTGAGGTCGGCCCCGCTGCCCGGGCCGCGACGGCCGAGGCCGAGCGCCTGGCTACCGTGGTCGACGTGCCGGTGGTGCTGCACGACGAGCGACTCACGACGGTCACGGCCGATCGGGCGATGATGGAGGCCGACATGCGCGCCCCGGAGCGCCGCAAGGTGGTCGACAAGATCGCGGCGGCGATCATGCTGCAGTCGTGGCTCGACGCCCGCCGGGCGCAGGGGCGATCGTGACCGACCTGCGCGATCCCGTCGACGAGCCCACCGACTGGGCGCCCGATCCGTGGGACGCGCCCGGTGAGGTCGTGGCCGTCGAGCGGGTCCGCCGTCAGACGCGCGTCGTGCGCTGGGTCGCCTGGGTGGCCGGCGTCGTGGTGATCGCGCTGATCCTGGCGGCCGGCGTGGTCGGCTGGTGGTACGTGCGGCGCATCAACCCGCCGGGCGATCCCGGCGCGCCGATCACGTTCACGGTGGAGCCCGACGACACCGTCGACTCGATCGCCGACCGACTGCTCGAGCTCGAGGTGATCGTCGATGCCGGGGTGTTCCGCTGGTACGTCGACCGCCAGGGCGGGCTGGAGCTGACCCCCGGCTACTACCAGGTCCGGCCGGGCGACCACCTGGGCAACCTGCTCGGCCAGCTGCGGACCCCACCGGCACGGACCTTCACCCGGGTCACGTTCCCCGAGGGGTTCACCGTGGCGCAGATGGCCACCCGGCTCGGCGACGCCGTGGATCCGATGGACGCCGACGACTTCCTGGCCGCAGCGGCGGCCCCTGCGGTCGAGCCCTCGCTGCGCCCGCCGGGGGTCGACTCGCTCGAGGGGTTGCTGTTCCCCGACACCTACGAGGTCTCGAACGGCGAGAGCGAGGCGCAGGTGATCGAGCGGATGATCGCGCTCATGGAGCGCGTCGCCCGCCAGGAGGAGCTCGAGGCCGGCGCCGCCCGCCTCGGCCGAACGCCGTACGAGATCCTCATCATCGCGTCGATGATCGAACGCGAGGCCAAGCTGCCCGAGGACCGGGCCAAGATCTCGGCCGTCATCCACAACAGGCTCAGCCCGTTCATCGGCATGCCGCTGCAGATCGACGCCACGCTCTACTACGGCCAGGACCCCGACACGCCGTTCTCCCAGCTCCGCCAGATCGACTCGCCGTACAACACGTACCTGTACCAGGGCCTTCCGCCCACGCCGATCGCGAACCCCGGCCGAGCGTCGATCCAGGCGGCGCTCAACCCGGCCCCGGCCCCGCCGCCCACCGATCCCGTCTGCCGCGACCTCCCCGACCCGACGTCGGGATGCTTCCTGCTGTTCTACGTGCTCGCCGACGAGGACGGCGGCCACGCGTTCGCCGTGACGCTCGAGCAGCACGAGGCGAACGTGGCGCGGGCCCTGGCCGCAGGCCTGCTGTGAGGGCGCCGACGGGCGCCACCCGGGTCGCCGCGGTGATCGGCCACCCGGTGGGGCACAGCCTCTCGCCCACCTTGCACCAGGCGGCGTTCGAGGCCTCGGGGCTCGACTGGGTGTTCGTCGCCTTCGACGTCGCGCCCGGTGCGGGCCCCTCGGCGGTGGCGGCCATGCAGGCGCTCGGCATCGCCGGGTTCGCGGTGACCATGCCGCACAAGGAGGACGTCGCGGCCGCCGTCGACGAGGTCGCACCGGCGGCCCGGGTCCTGCACTCGGTCAACACCGTCGCGCTGCGCGCCGACGGATCCACGTTCGGCGCGAGCACCGACGGCGACGGGTTCGTGGCCTCGCTGCGCGCCGAGGGCGTCGAACCTGCCGGGCTGCGCGTTGCCGTGATCGGTGCGGGGGCAGCGGCGCGCTCGGTGATCGACGCCCTCGGCCGCGCCGGAGCCGCCGACCTCGCCATCCTCAACCGCTCGAGCGAACGGGCCGAGGCGGCCACCGCGCTGACGCCGGTCGCGCGGGTCGCCGTCGGCGAGAGCGACCTGCGCGACGCCGATCTCGTCGTCAACGCCACCTCGGTCGGCATGGGGTCGACCGATCTGCCCTGCGACCCCGCCGTGCTCTCGGCACGCCAGGTGGTGGCCGATCTCGTGTACCACCCGCTCGACACGGCGCTGCTGCAGGCCGCCCGAGCCGTGGGCGCGCACGCCGTCGACGGCTTGGGGATGCTGGTGCACCAGGCCGCGCTGCAGCAGCTGCTGTGGACCGGCCATGCGCCGGATCCGGCCGCGATGCGACGGGCTGCCGAGATCGAACTCGCGCGACGTCACCGGTAGCCTCGCTCGGATGCTGCGCTACCTGACCGCTGGCGAGTCGCACGGCCAGGCGCTGGTCGTGATCATCGAGGGGCTGCCCGCGGGGCTCGAGATCACCGTCGAGGAGATCCAGGCCGAGATGGGCCGCCGCCGCCTCGGCTACGGCCGTGGGCCCCGGCAACGCTTCGAGGTCGACGACCTGATCCTGCTCGGCGGGGTCCGCCACGGCCGGACCCTCGGCTCGCCCCTCGCGATCGAGATCAAGAACACCGAGTGGTTCCGCAGCGACAAGTGGCACGCCGAGATGTCCCCGGCGCCGGGTGCCACCGAGCAGCCCCTCACCAAGGTTCGCCCCGGGCACGCGGATCTGGCCGGGATGCAGAAGTACGGCTTCACCGATGCTCGTGACGTGCTCGAACGGGCGAGCGCGCGCGAGACGGCGGCACGTGTGGCCGCGGGCGCAGTGGCCAAGAAGCTCCTCGGCCACCTCGGCATCGAGATCCTCAGCCACGTCGTCCAGATGGGCACCACCCGGGTCGGGCCCGACGTCGTCCGCCCCCTGCCGACCGAACTCGACCGGATCGACGAGTCGCCGGTGCGCTGCGCCGATCCGGCCGCTGCAGACGCGATGGTCGAGGAGATCAAGGCAGCTGCCAAGGACGGCGACTCGCTCGGCGGTGTGGTCGAGGTGCTCGGCTACGGCGTGCCCGTCGGGCTCGGCAGCCACGTCCACTGGGACCGCAAGCTCGACGCCCTGCTGGCGCAGGCCGTGATGAGCATCCAGGCGGTGAAGGGGGTCGAGATCGGCGATGCGTTCGACGTCGCTGGTCGACGCGGCAGCGCGGCACACGACGCGATCCACTGGGACGCCGAGTCGGCCTCGTACCGACGTGCCTCGGCGCTCGCCGGTGGTACCGAGGGTGGCATCTCCAACGGTGAGCTGCTGGTGGTGCGGGCCGCGATGAAGCCGTTGGCCACGCTCAACGTCCCGACCCTCGAGACCGTCGACGTGCTGACCAAGGAGGCGGGCGTGTCGTTCAAGGAGCGCACCGACGTCACCGCGGTCCCGGCGATGGGCGTGGTGGCCGAGACGATGGTCGCCCTCGTGCTCGCCGCCGAGGCGCAGCGCAAGTTCGGTGGCGACTCGGTGGCCGAGTTCGTCCGCAACGCCGAGAGCGCCCGGGCACACCTGGCCCCATGACGCACCTGGTGCTCGTGGGCATGATGGGCACGGGCAAGAGCACGGTCGGCCGGATCGTGGCCGAACGCCTCGGGTTGGCGTTCCACGACACCGACGACCTCGTGGAGGCACGTGCCGGACGTTCGGTGCGCGAGCTGTTCGCGCAGGACGGCGAGGAGGCGTTCCGGCGACTCGAGTCCGAGGTGCTCGCCGACGCGCTCGCCGCCGAGGACCCGTCGGTGGTGGCGGCAGCGGGCGGTGTGGTGCTGCGTCCCGAGAACCGCGCCGCACTCGCCGGCGCGGATGCTCGGGTCGTGTGGCTCTGCGCAGAGCCCGAGACGCTGCTCGACCGCGTGCGCAACGGGATGCACCGGCCGTTGCTGGACGGCGACCCCGAGGGCACACTGCGGCGGATGTACACCGACCGCGAGCCGCTCTACCGTGAGGTGGCCGACGCGATCGTCTCGGTCGACAACCGCTCGATCCACGAGGTGGTCGAGGCGGTGCTGCGATGACCGGGCTGCGCACCGTACGGGTCCCGCTCGGTGAGCGGAGCTACGAGGTCGTCGTGGGGCCGGGGGCGCGCGCCGCGCTGCCCGAGATCCTGCCTGCCACGGCCCGCCGTGCGGTGGTGGTTACCCAACACGGCATTCCCTTCGCGGACGAGATCCTCGACCTCGTCTCGATCCCCACCGAGGTGCTGGTGATCGGGGCCGGCGAGGAGCACAAGTCGCTGGCGACCGTCGAGCAGCTGTGCCGTCGCTTCGCCGAGCTCGGGATCACCCGCAACGACGTCGTGATCGGGCTCGGCGGCGGGATGGTCACCGACGTGGCCGGGTTCGCCGCAGCCGCCTGGCACCGCGGCACACCGGTGGTCCACCTGGCCACGACGCTGCTCGGCATGGTCGACGCCGCGATCGGCGGCAAGACCGGGGTGAACCTGCCGGAGGGCAAGAACCTCGTCGGGGCCTTCTGGCAGCCCGCCGGGGTGATCTGCGACCTCGACGCCCTCGCATCGTTGCCCGAGCGCGAGCTGCGCTGCGGTCTGGGGGAGATGGCCAAGTACCACTTCCTCACCGGTGACGACCTGCTCGCGATGTCACTCACCGATCGCATCGCCCGCAGCGTGGAGATCAAGGCCGAGGTGGTGGCCGCCGACGAGCGCGAGGGCGGACGACGGGCGCTGCTCAACTACGGCCACACGCTGGCGCACGCGCTCGAGATCGAGACCGGTCACCGCCTGGCCCACGGCGAGGCCGTCGCGATCGGGCTGGTGTTCGCGGCCGGGCTCGCCCGCCGGCTCGGACGCATCGACGACGCCCGGGTCGCCGATCACGTGCGGGTGGTGCGCGACGAGTACCAGCTCGCCTGGCAGGTGCCGGCCGGTCTCGACCCCGATCGCCTCGTCGCGCTGATGGGGCGCGACAAGAAGGCGCTCGACGGGCTGACCTTCGTGCTCGACGGCGACGAGGGTGTGGAGGTCGTGCCCGGCGTCCCGGCCGACGCGGTCCGCGCCGAGCTGGTCGCGGCGCTCGACGGCTCCGACCGTCGCTGAGCCACCGCTGCGGCATGATCTGGGGGTGCTCCCCACCGAACCTCCGCCGGTCGCACTGCGGACCGATCGTCTCGTGCTGCGCCTGTGGTGCGAGCAGGACCGTCCGGCGATGCGGGCCCTCAACGCCGATCCACTGGTGATGGCCACCCTCGGCCCGCCGATGACGGCCGAGCAGTCCGACGCTGCGCTCGAGAAGTGGGACGCAGGGTTCGACCTGGATCCCGAGCGACCCGGCCTCGGGCTGTACGCCGTGGTGCTCGCCGGCGAGTGCATCGGGTTCACCGGTGTGTCCCGCCCCTGGTTCCGCGACGGCGTGGAGATCGGCTGGCGCCTGCGCTCGGAGCACTGGGGTCGCGGCTATGCGCCCGAGGCCGCTCGCGCCGTGCTCGCCCTCGCCTTCGCCCCCGTGGCCGACGGCGGGCTGGAGCTCGACGAGGTGCTGTCGTTCACCGCGGCCATCAACCACAAGTCGCGCCGGGTGATGGAGAAGATCGGGCTGCACTACGTGGAGGATGGTGACTTCGAGCACCCGTCGGTACCCGAGGGCGATCCGCTGCGTCCCCACGTGCTGTACCGGCTTCGGGCCGAGGAGTACGGCGAGTAGCGTCCGGGCCCGTGACCGCCGACCCGACCCGCCGGCTCCTCCTGCTGCACGGCCCCAACCTGAACCTGCTGGGGGAGCGCGAGCCCGAGGTCTACGGCACGGCCACGCTCGAGGACCACGTCGCCCGCGCCGCCCGTACCGCCGAGGCGCACGGCTGGTCGCTCGACCACCACCAGACCAACCACGAGGGCGAGCTGGTCGAGCACATCCACCATGCACGCGGCCGCTACGCCGCGATCGTGATCAACCCCGGTGCCTTCACCCACTACGCCTGGTCGATCCACGACGCCTTGGCCGCGTTCGCCGGGATGGTCGTGGAACTGCACATCTCGAACCCGAACACCCGCGAGCCGTGGCGACACACGAGCGTGGTGGCCCCGGTCGCGACCGGCACCATCGCCGGGTTCGGCATCCTGGGCTACGAGCTCGCCGTGCGCGCCGTGGCCGAACGGCTCGGGTGACGACGGTGGCGCCGTCTCCCCGGGTCGAGGCCGACCACCACGTCGAGCTGCCCCCACTCGACGCGTCGGAGCGTGCGGACCGGGTGCGCGCCGCACTGCTCGCCGATCGGTCCGAGGCGCAGGCGCTGATGGTCCCGGTCGGCTCCGACCTGCGCTGGATCACCGGCTTCGGCGGCTCGGCGGGCTGGGCCGTGGTCCTGCCCGATCGGCTCGTGGTCGGCACCGACCACCGGTACGGCGATCGGCTGCGGGCAGAGCTCGCGGCAGCCTCGGTCGAGGCCGAGGTGGTCCTGGGTCGGACCCGAGCCGACCAGGACGAGCTGCTCGCCGAGGCCTGCCGGGGCCTGGACCGTGTCGGCGTCGACCCGGCCTCGGTCACGCACGCCCGGTGGGGCGAGCTCGTGTCGCGAATCCCCGCGGTGCCGACGACCGGGGTGATCGCCGCGTGCCGCCGCTCGAAGGACGCGGGCGAGATCGCCCGCATCGAGCTCGCCTGCACGATCGCCGATCGGGCGCTCGCCGCGGCGGCACCCCAGCTCGGCGACGGGCTCACCGAGACCGACGTGCGCGACGAGCTCGAGTACCGGATGCGCCGACTGGGTGCCGACGACGCGAGCTATCCGACGATCGTCGCCTCCGGGCCCGACCACGCGGCGCGTCCGCACCACGAGCCGGCGCGGCGGCGGATCGACGCGGGTGACACCGTGATCATCGACGTCGGGGCGCTCGTCGACGGGCTGCACTCCGACATGACCCGCAGCTACGTGGTCGGCGAGCCCACCGCGCAGCAGCGGGATATCTACGACCTCGTCCTCGCCGCACAGCTCGCCGGGCTCGCCGCGGTGCGAGCCGGCGCGGTGAGCGGCGCAATCGACGCCGCCTGCCGCGACCTGTTCGTCGCGGCGGGTCGGGCCGACTGGTACCTGCACTCCACCGGCCACGGCGTGGGTCTGGACATCCACGAGGATCCCTTCCACGCGCCCGGGTCGACCGCCGTGCTCGTGGTCGGGGACGTGGTGACCGTGGAGCCGGGCCTCTATCGTTCGGGGTTCGGTGGCTTCCGTGTGGAAGACCTCGTGGTCGTGACCGACACGGGCTGCCGGATCCTCACCCAGACGCCCAAGGACAGCCCATGCCCTCCATCACCACCAACGACCTGAAGACCGGCATCACCCTCGAGCTCGACAACGGCCTGTTCCAGGTCATCGAGTTCCAGCACGTGAAGCCGGGCAAGGGCGGTGCCTTCGTGCGCACCAAGCTCCGCAACCTCAAGACGGGCAACGTGTTCGACCGGACGTTCAACGCCGGCATCAAGGTGGAGCAGGCGATCATCAACCGGGAGGAGATGCAGTTCCTCTACCGCGACGGTGACGACTACGTGTTCATGAACAACAGCACCTACGACCAGCAGCACGTGCCGCCGGTCGCGCTCGGCGAGGCCGCCGACTACCTCATCGAGGGCATGGTCGCCCAGGTCGCGTTCTTCCAGGGCGAGATCATCTCGGTCGAGATCGCGGCCTCGGTCGAGCTCACCATCGCGAACACCGAGCCCGGGGTCCAGGGCGATCGGGTGTCGGGTGCACGCAAGCCGGCGACCCTCGAGACCGGCAAGGTCATCCAGGTCCCGCTGTTCGTCGAAGTGGGTGACAAGGTGAAGGTGGACACCCGCTCGGGCGACTACATCACCCGCGTCTGATGGACTTCCCCGACGTCCGCTCCGATGCACGCGAGCGGGCCCTGCACCTGCTGTACGAGGCGCACAGCAAGGGCATCGACCCGGCCGAGACGGTTGCGATCCAGGTCCTGCGCCCCGACGAGCTGACCTGCGAGCTGGTGATCGGCGTCGCGGAGCGTCGCGAGGAGATCGACGCTGCGATCGCCGGCAAGGCCAAGGGCTGGACGCTGGCGCGGATGCCGGTGCTCGACCTCAACATCATGCGGATCGCGACCTACGAGCTGATGGACCGGCCCGAGGTGCCGATCGCCGTCGTCATCGACGAGGCCGTCGAGCTGGCGAAGCGGTTCAGCACCGATGACAGCGGCCGCTTCGTGAACGGCGTCCTCGCGGCGATCGCCCGCGACGTCCGCCCCGCCTGACAGCAGCCGTCACCCGGCGGGCGGCGCGGTCACCTCGATCGGCACGACCGGTCGGTCGGGGATCTTCCACAGCACGAACCGCTCGTTCTCCCACACCGCAACGAAGCCGAGCTCGGCCGCGAGCGCGGGGTCGTCGAGCCGGGTCTGCAGGTAGTCGCTGTAGCGGACCATGGCATACCAGTCGCCGCGCTCGAGCATCATCGGCACGCTGTTGCCCTGGATGGCCAGACGGCTGGTGTGCAGGTTCATGGAGCGAGCCTGGTGGAACACCACGACGTCGCGTTGGTCGGTGAGCCGAGTGACCGCGTCCCAGAGCTCGAGCGAGGCGGGGTCGACCGGACCCCAGTGGGTGTAGTCGTACTCGTCGTGGTAGTCGACCGAGCGCAGGGTGTCGCTCCCGATGGCCAGCACGAACGGGAGCGCCACCACCGCCGGGAACAGTGCGAGCGCCCGCGCCCAGCGGGACCGCGGATCGCGGGTGTCGTCGCCGTGCTCGTCGGGTTCGCCCGGCTTGCCCTGATCGCCCGGCTTGCGATCCTCGCTGCTGGTGAACACCCCGGCGACGCCTGCGGCGAGCGAGGCGAGGCCGAGCATCGCGAACAGGAGCACGAGCGGGAACAGCGTGTAGAGGTAGCGGCTCTCGCGGAACGGCTGGACGAGGATCGCCGCCGCGATCCCGAGGGTCACCACCACCACGTGGAGGTCGCGCCCCGGCGTGCGGACGACCGACACCACGATCCCGATGACCGCTGCGCCCAGCACGAGCGCCAGCAGCGCAGTGCCCAGGCTCGGGGAGCCGAGCAGCGCGACGTCGTTCGGTCCGCCGTCCTTGAGGCCGAGCAGCTCGCTGAGGCTCGACCGGTAGAAGCGCAGGTTCGTTCCGAGGTTGCGCAAACCGGTCGGTCCGAACGCATCGTTGGTGGTGAGCAGGGGCGCGGGCCGGGCGAACTGGACGAGCGCCGTGGCGACGGCGAAGGACAGGTGGGGGACAGCGGCGATCCGAAGCCGCTCGCCGTGCGACCGCTCGTCGCCCCGCTGCCGCCAGAGCGCGCCCAGCTGCGTGGCGGCGAGCGCGACCACGAGGATCCCGCCCTCACGGCGGATCGAGAAGGTGGCGGCGATCGCCAGGCCGAGCAGGACGAGCCGGGTCCGAGCGGTCGCGTCGAGCAGGTCGTCGGCCTCGACCCGTCGATCGATGAGGACCAGGGTGAGCATGACCGCGCACCAGAACGGCAGATCGCTGAGCACCGCGTCGGTCCAGCCGAGGTACCACGAGTTGAGCCCCACCAGCCCGGCGACGATCGCCGCCTGCCAGGTGCGGAGCCGCCGGTCGGCCAGGACGAACAACGCGACGGTGCCGATCGCCAACGCTGCGGTGCCCACCAGCTTGAGCGCGTCGTAGTCGAGGTCGGTGACCGCGAGGATCGGCGCGAGGAGCGCCGGGAACCCCCAGGGATAGGCAACGGGTCCGAAGCGGAACGCCGAGTTGTCGAGCGCGAACTCGTTGTCGGCCACCACCCGATCGGCCGTGCCGTCGACCAGGCCCGAGGCCTGGTTCACGTACATCGCGAAGTCGTCGCCCCAGGAGTGGCCGGTCTCCTGCACCGCTCGGGCGAGGAGGAACACCCCCAGCGCAACGAGCACGAAGCCCGCCGTTCGCAGCCTCGACGCGGTCACGACGGCCCGGTCCGCAGTCGCAGGATCGACAGCGCGAACGAGGTGAAGGCGAGCGACACGCCGTGGACGAGTCCGAGCACCGCCGGCACGACGACCCGGAGCTGCTGGGCCGGGTCGAGGTCACCGAAGCCCTCGTCACCCCAGCGCAGCAACGAGGCCAACGCGGCGCCGGCACCGGCGAGCGCGACGACGAGCGCCACGAGCAGCCCGCGCTCGAGCGTGGCGACGCGGAAGAACCGAGCCAGTCCAGGGTGCGGCGGGAGCAGGCCATGGGACTCGGCGAAGGTGCGGGTGAGCAGCGCGAAGCCGATGGCCTGCGCACCGATGAAGGTGGCGCCGGCTGCGTAGACGAGCGTGCCGACGTCGAAGGTCACCGAGCCGATCGAGACCGGCCCGATCGACAGGGCGATCGAGGCGGCCAGCCCGAAGCCGAGCAGCAGGATCCCGGGCACGAGGAACAACCAGGTCGGGCTGTAGAGCAGGAGGAACCGGAGATGGCGCCAGCCATCCGACCAGGTTCGCAGGTGGGGCGGACGATCGCGTCCGTCGGGGCGCAGCACGGTCGGGACCTCGCGGATGTCGAGGTGGTGGAGGCTGCTCTTGACGACCATCTCGCTCGCGAACTCCATGCCCGTGGTCCGCAGGTCGAGGCGCCGGATCGCGTCGCGGTCGAAGGCGCGCAACCCGCAGTGGAAGTCGCGAACCGGCACCCGGAAGAACAGCCGACCGATTCCCGAGAGGACCGGATTGCCGAGGCGTCGGTGGAGCCACGGCATGGCCCCCGGTTCGATCCCGCCACGGAACCGGTTGCCCATCACGAGATCGGCCCCGTCGCGCAGCTCGGCCAGGAACGGGTCGAGCTGCGCGAAGTCGTAGCTCTGGTCGGCGTCGCCCATCACGACCCAGCGTCCCTCGGCGGCGTCGATCCCGGCGCGCAGCGCCGCGCCGTAGCCGCGCGTCGCGACGTGGACGACCCGTGCGCCGGCGGCCATCGCGATCTCGGGCGAGCCGTCGGTGGAGCCGTTGTCGGCGATCACGATCTCGCCGCGCACACCGCTGCGCTCGATCCAGCGGCGGGCGTCCGCGATGCACGCGCCCAGGGTCCGGGCCTCGTCGAGGCACGGCATCACGATCGACACCTCGAGCGGAGGCGTCGCGCGATCCGACACCTCGAACGGCTCTCGGTCCACGTCCCCCATGGCGTCGCGGATGGTACCGGTCGGGGGCTCGGCGATCGCGGCGCGCTCAGCCGGCGGTCTGCGGGCCACGCACCAGCCGGCCCGGTAGCTCGCCGGTGAACTCGTCGTGGTCGACGGTCTGGGTGCCGGCGACGAACGTGGCTCGGTAGCCGCTCGCCCGTTGGACCAGACGTCGTGCGCCGCCGGGGAGGTCGTGGGCCATCCGCGGCGGCGAGAACGAGAGCCCGGCCAGGTCGATCACGTTCACGTCGGCGCGCATCCCGGGTGCCAGGAGCCCTCGGTCGTGCAGCCCGTAGAGCTCGGCGGTCTGGCGGGTCTGGCGGTGCACCACCAACTCGAGCGGCAGGCGCGGCCCACGGGTGCGGTCGCGGGTCCAGTGGGTGAGCATGAACGTCGGCGTGCCGCCGTCGCAGATCGCGCCGCAGTGCGCTCCGGCGTCGGCCAGGCCCATCCGGGTGCCCGGGTGGAGGTGGGCCTCGTAGGTGAACGACAGGTCGCCGTACGCGTAGTTGAAGAACGGCGACAGGATCATCCCGTTGCCGTCGTGGGCGAGCAGTTGGTCGAGCACGAGCTGCATCCCGGGGACGCCGAGGCGTGTGGCCTGCGCTGCGATCGACGCCTCGGCGGGCGGTTCGTAGTCGATGTCGCCGTCCGCGACGGCCCAGGCCTTGGGCAGCACGTCGAGCACGGCCCGCTGGAAGAAGCCGCCGTCGTCGGGGATCTCGTGGATGATGCGGTGCCGACGGTCGGGATCGTGCAGCGCCCGGACGCGCTCGGCGTGGGGGAGGTGCGCGATCTCCTGGTAGGCGGGGTGGAACAGCAACGGGTGGACGCTGCCCTCCAGGCACATGAGGATGCCGACCACCCGCCCGGCCACCTGCGCCACGATCGAGAGCCCGTCGGCGCGGGCCTCGTCGAGCTTGGCGAGCACCTCTCGCCACACCTCGGGCGCCTGGTCGGGCTGGTTGAGGTTGACGCTCACGGTGCGCCCGGTGCGTCGTGCGAGCTCTCGCATCCACGGCCACTCGAGGGTCGGGACATCCGCGTGGTCGGGCGCGAACTGGAACACGCCGTGACCGGCCCGGGTCAGGGCGTCGCCGATGCCGAACAGCTCGTCGGCATCCGCGTGGGTGCCGGGCACCAACTCACCCGACTTGGAGCGGTGGATCGGTGTCCGCGAGGTCGAGAACCCGAGCGCGCCGGCGCGCAGCCCCTCCTCGACGATCCGCGCCATGGCCGCGACGTCCTCGGCGGTGGCCGGCTCGTTCGCTGCTCCCCGGTCGCCCATCACGTAGCCACGGACCGGTCCGTGGGCGACCTGGGCCCCGATGTCGATCACGAACCGGCGCCGGTCGAGCGCG
>CAYRXQ010000063.1:13224-14237 GCA_964428115.1 uncultured Ilumatobacteraceae bacterium | reverse complement strand
GCTGCCACGAGAAATACCTGACGCGACGCGACGACGACCTTTTCCACTACACCGAGGTGATCATCCCGTTCATGGTCAGCCGACAGATCTACGCATTCGCCGGCAAGGTGCACCAGACCGCCCGCGGCGCGACCTACTCGATCGCCCAGCGCGCCGAGCACATCTGGGAAGGGGTCAGCTCGGCCACGACGCGCAGCCGGCCGATCATCAACACCCGCGACGAACCCCATGCCGACGCCGAGAAGTACCGGCGGCTCCACGTGATCGTGGGCGACTCGAACATGAGCGAGTACACGACCTTCCTCAAGGTCGGTGCCGCCGCCTGCATGCTGCGCATGCTCGAGGACCCGACGGTGATCCTGCGCGACATGACGCTCGAGAACCCGATCCGGGCGATCCGTGAGATCAGCCACGACCTCACCTGCCGCAAGACGGTGCGACTGGCCAACGGACGCGAGGTCAGCGCACTCGACATCCAGCGCGAGTACCTCGACCGGGCGCTGCGCTACGCCGACGCCAAGGGCTTCCCCGAGCTCGAGCAGCGGGCGCTCGACATGTGGGAGCACTGCGTGACGGCGCTCGAGAACGACCCGATGAAGCTCGATCGCGAGATCGACTGGGTCATCAAGTACAAGCTGATCGAGGCCTTCCGGGCCCGCCACGACCTGCCGCTCGGACATCCGCGGGTGCAGCTCCTCGACCTGCAGTACCACGACGTGACGCGGTCGCGAAGCCCGTTCGCCAAGCTGCAGGACCGCGGGCTGGTCGAGCGGGTGTGCACCGACGACGAGATCGACACCGCCGTCGACGTCCCGCCCCAGACGACGCGGGCCCGGCTGCGCGGCGAGTTCGTCCGGCGGGCCAAGGAGCGCCGCCGCGACTACACGGTCGACTGGGTGCACCTCAAGCTCAACGACCAGGCGCAGCGCACGGTGCTGTGCAAGGACCCCTTCCGCCACGAAGATGATCGGGTCGACCGTCCGCGCCTGCGCCAAGCGCCTAAGGGCGGCCGG
>CAYRXQ010000063.1:0-13214 GCA_964428115.1 uncultured Ilumatobacteraceae bacterium | reverse complement strand
GCAGCGCACGGTGCTCTGCAAGGACCCCTTCGTCAGCCACGACGAGCGCGTCGACAAGCTGATCGAGTCGCTCTGAGCCGCTCTGAGCCGGTCACGGGTGTCGCCGACCGCGACGATCGCGGCTCGGCCCTGCCGTGTGCAGGGACCTGCCGCGCCGGTACGGTGGCCGACGCGTGAGTGACACCCCCCACCTCCCCGAACGCGCCGTGGTCGATCCGGTCACGGGCGCCGATCTCGCCGTCGCCGTCGATGCCCGGGACGTCGACGCCGGTGCCGCCCCGGCACCCGCCTCGAAGCTGTCCAAGGGGGCCCGCGCGTTCGTCGACTGGGTCGTCGTGGTCGGGGTCGCCCTGCTCGTCGCGCTCCTGGTCCGGACGTTCCTGCTGGCCCACTTCGTGGTCGACGGCTCCTCGATGGCGACCACCCTGGCCACGGGCGACCGCGTGTTCGTCAACAAGCTCTCGTACCGGCTGCACGACCCGAACCGCGGCGACGTGGTCGTCCTGCACCAGCTCGACGGCGCCAACGAGCGCGACCTGATCAAGCGCGTCATCGGACTCCCCGGCGAGACGGTGGCCATCGTCTCGTGCGAGGTCCGCATCGGTGGCACCGACGGTGTCACGCGCATCCTCCAGGAGCCCTACCTCGACCCGGTCATCGTGGGCCCGGGCAACTGCGGCGGCGACTACTCCTCGAACGGTCCCGTCCCCGAGGACCACGTGTTCGTCCTGGGTGACAACCGCGCCGGCTCGCAGGACAGCCGGGTCCTCGGTCCGATCCACACCGACGAGCTCGTCGGCCGGGCCTTCGTGGTCTTCTGGCCGCGCAGCAGCTGGCAGTGGCTCTGACACCGACCGACCGGTAGTCGGCCGCCCGCCGGTTCAGGTGCCGGGGTCGATCGAGCCGACCTCGGCCCGCATCGCGTCGACCATCACGTCGACGTGGTCGCTGTAGACGGCGTCGAGCCCCATCCGCAGGGCCGGGCGCAGCACGTGCTCGAACTGCATGTCCCACCCGAACGCCGTCCGCTCGAACCGGTGGAACAGGGCGCCCAGGCCGCCGTTCCACGAGCTGTGGTGGAGGTTGATCCCGTCGATGCGCAGCTCGGCGAGCCGAGCCGCGTGGCGCTCCGCGCCGCGCTCGAGGCGCTCGAGCTTGGTGGAGTGGACCAGGCGGATCGCGTCGTCGAGGCTGCGCAGCCGTTCGAGCAGCGCGAGGTCGGGGGAGCACAGCCACACCCGCTGCCGCCAGTCGGGATCGACCGAGCGGATCAGCTCGACGACCCGCGGGCCGGCATCGACGTCCTTCACGTCGAGCGACAGGTGATGCCCCGTCCCACAGGTCTCGACGAGGTCCTGGAGCGTGGGGATGTGCGGCGGCAGCTCGGCAGCGGCGACCTCCCGGAGGCGACGGCGGCGCCACCGGCTCCCGACGACGCCGTCGTGATCGAGCACCAACCGGTCGTCGGCCGTGAGCCACACGTCGCTCTCGAGACCCGTCGCGCCGAGCCGGAGCGCCAGGGCGAAGGCCTCGAGGGTGTTCTCGCGAGCATGGGCGCGCGCACCGCGGTGGGCGAACGCGATGGGCGGATCGAGCAGGGATGGCAGGCGCTGTTGCACGCTCGGCCATCCTGCCAGCCCCGTAGACTCGGCCGCGTGTTCAACGTGACGGGCAGCGAGATCGTCATCGTGCTGCTGCTCGCCCTGGTGGTCCTCGGTCCCGAGAAGCTGCCCGACGCCGTCCGTCGCTTCGCCAAGACCTACGCCGAGCTGAAGAAGGTGGGGGCCGGGTTCCAGCAGGAGTTCCGCTCCGCGATGGACGAACCGATGCGCGAGATGCGCGAGACGGCCGATCTGCTGCGCTCCTCGGCCGACTTCGGGGCGATGGCCGACGCGGCGATGTCGACCACCGAGACCAAGGTCGAGCCCCAGGCCGACACGGCCACGACGGCCGACACGACCGACACCGCCACGACGACCGACACGACCGACACGACCGCCACGACCGACACCGCCACGACGACCGACGCGACCGACACCGCCACGACGACCGACGCCGGCGTGAGCTCGGAGCCGGCTACGGACGGCGACGGCACGGCGCCACACGCCGAGGACGGCGAGCCTGCCGAGCCGGTCGCGGACGTCGCTGAGGTGTCGGCGCCGGAGCGCCCCCGACAGATCTGGTCCGCCGCACCGCCGTATCGGATCCCGCCGACGACGACCGACGTCGCGCCCGAGGCAGCCGAGCCGGGAGCCGCTAACGACGCCGAGCAGGTTGCAGCCGACGGCGCCGAGGACCGTTCCGCATGATCGGCCGGTTCAAGCGGGCGGCACGCCCGCGCGTCGCCACACCCGACGACGCGATGACGCTCACCGATCACCTCGCCGAACTGCGCGTCCGGATCATCCGCTCGGCACTGGCGATCGCCATCGGGGCCGTGCTGATCATCGCCTTCTACGACACGGTGCTCGGCTTCCTGCGCGGGCCCTACGACTCGCTCTGCCAGAGCAAGCCCGAGGGGTTCTGCGAGTCGCGCCTGTTCACCCTCGACCCGCTCGAAGGGTTCTCGACGCGGCTGCGCATCGCCTCCTGGGGTGGGATCATCCTCGCGATGCCCGTGCTGCTCTGGCAGGTCTGGCGCTTCATCGTGCCGGCGCTGCACGCCAAGGAGCGGCGCTACGCCGTCCCCTTCGTGGTCTCCTCGGTGCTGCTGTTCTGCCTCGGCGGGTTCCTCGCGTTCCTCACCCTCGAGCGGGCCCTCGAGTTCCTGATCGCCTGGAGCGGCGAGGACGTCGAGCAGGCGTTCCAGGTGAGCCGCTACGTCCGTCTGGTCGGGCTGATGGTGGCGGCCTTCGGCGTCGGCTTCCTGTTCCCCGTGCTGCTCGTGTTCCTGCAGCTCGCCGGTGTCGTGTCCTCGCGTTCGCTGCTGCGCGGGTGGCGATACGCGACCGTGGGCGTCGTGGTCCTCGCCGCGGTGATCACCCCCTCGGGCGACCCGATCTCGCTCGCCATGCTGGCCGGACCGCTCCTGGTCTTCTACTACGTGGCGATCCTCATCGGGTACCTGTTCGAACGACGCAAGCGCCGGGTGGCCGTGGCCGATGGCGCGACCTGATCGCGCCGCGCTCGTCGCCGACTACGGGTTCGAGCTCGACACCTTCCAGCTCGACGCGCTCGATGCCCTCGACGCCGGCCGTCACGTGGTGGTCGCGGTCCCCACCGGCTCGGGCAAGACCGTCGTCGCCGAGTACGGGATCGCCGCCGCGCTCGCCGACGGCCGCCGGGCCTTCTACACGGCCCCGGTGAAGGCGCTGTCCAACCAGAAGTACCGAGACCTCGTGGACCGCCACGGCGCCGGACGGGTCGGGCTGCTGACCGGCGACAACGCCATCGACGGCGACGCGCCGGTGGTGGTGATGACCACCGAGGTGCTGCGCAACATGATCTACGCCCGCCCCGCATCGCTCGACGATCTCGCGCTCGTCGTGCTCGACGAGGTGCACTTCCTGCAGGACGCCTACCGCGGCCCGGTGTGGGAGGAGGTCATCATCCACCTCCCGGCTCACGTCCGGCTGGTGTGCCTGTCGGCCACGGTCAGCAACGCCGAGGAGCTCGCCGACTGGATCACCACCGTGCGCGGACCCACCTCGGCGGTCGTCCACGACCGCCGACCCGTCCCGCTCGAACCGCTGTACCTCGCAGCCGACCGGGCGACCGACCGGCTCCGCCTCCTGTCGACCGTCGTCGACGGCGCCCCGAACCCCGAGGTGCTCCGACTCGAGGCCGCCGCCGCACCGCCCGACCGCGGTCGTCGCGGCGCGGACGTGCGCGGTCGGCCCCGACGGCGCCTCGCCACCCCCGGCCGGGTCGAGACGGTCGGGCTCCTCCACGAGCGCTCGATGACACCGGTCATCCAGTTCGTGTTCAGCCGGGTCCAGTGCGACGCCGCGGCCCGAGCCTGCGCGGATGCCGGCATGCGGTTCACCACCGACGAACAGCGCACGAGGATCCGCGAGATCGCCGCCGAACGCCTGGCCGGCTTCGGGCCCGAGGATCTGGCGGTGCTCGGCCACGGCGAGTTCCTCCGGCGGCTCGAAGCCGGGATCGCCGCGCACCACGCCGGCATGGTCCCGCCCTTCAAGGAGGTCGTCGAGACCTGCTTCATCGAGGGGCTCCTCGAGGTGGTGTTCGCCACCGAGACCCTCGCCGTCGGGGTCAACATGCCGGCCCGCACCGTGGTCGTCGAACAGCTCAGCAAGTTCACCGGCGAGCGCCACGAGCCGCTCAGCCCGGCCCAGTTCACCCAGCTCACAGGCCGGGCCGGTCGTCGGGGGATCGACGAGCGCGGCTACGCCGTGGTGCTGTGGAGCCCGTTCGTCCGCTTCGAGCAGGTCTACGAGCTCGCCGTCAGCCGGACCTTCCACCTGCGCTCCGCGTTCCGGCCCACGTACAACATGGCGGCCAACCTGGTCCGCACCCACGGCGACGTCGAGGCCCACCGGTTGCTGTCCTCCTCGTTCGCCCAGTTCCAGGTCGACCGCGACGTGGTCCGGATCGAGCGGCGCCTCGACCGCAAGCGGCGGCGGCTGGCCGAGCTCGAGGCCGAGGCCACCAGCCCCTTCGGCGACCTCGAGGAGTACCGGCGGCTCCAGGCCGGACCCCGGTCCGACCGCGGCGCCGTCGAGGCCGCGCTCACGGCGCTGCGCCCCGGTGACGTGATCCGCACCGAACGGGGTCCGTACCGCGGCCCGGCTGCCGTGGTCGCCAGCTCCCACCGCAAGGAGCGCATCCGGGTCACGCTCGTCACCCCCAACGGCGACGACCTGTTCGCCGGCGGCGACGACTTCGAGCTCCCGCCCGTCGCACTCGCGCACGTGGTGCTGCCGCCGGGGTACGCACCGCGTCGGCGGGACTGGCGACGGGAGGTCGGCCGTCGGGTCCGCTCGGCCAAGCTGCCGCCGCGCCCACCGCGACGGCGCGAGGACGCCGACGATGCCGATCGGGCCCATCCCGTCGAGCAGGATCCGCAGCTCCGGAACCGACTGCGGGCCGCCACGCAGGCCGATCGGGTCCGGCGCGAGCTCGCCGTGCTCGCCGGTGGGTCGGGCGATCGGCGGCACACCCTGGCCGCCGAGTTCGACGCCGTGCTCGACGTCCTGTCGGAGCTGGGGTACGTCGACCTGGCGCACTGGGCACTGCGGCCGCCCGGGGAGATGCTGTCGCGGACGTTCCACGAGTGCGACCTGCTCGTGGTGGAGTGCCTCCGGCGCGGGCTGTTCGACGGACTGGATGCGGCCACGTTGGCCGGGGTCGCGTCGGTGTTCGTCTACGAGCACCGCCGTCCCGATGATCCGCCCGCTCCCTGGTTCCCCGACGACGCCATCGCGGCTCGGTGGGGTGCGATCGCCGCGACGAGCGAGGAGCTGCATCGGCTCGAGCGGTCGCGCGGCCTGCGCGAGCACCGGGCACCCGACCCGGGCTTCCCCGCCGCGGCCCACGGATGGGTGGCGGGGGAGGGCTTCGCCACCGTGCTCGACGAGGACCTCACCGGTGGCGACTTCGTCCGCACCATGAAGCAGCTGCTCGACCTGCTCCGCCAGCTGGCCCAGGTGGCACCCGCGGCCGACACCCGACGCGTGGCGCGCGAGGCCTACGACCGGGCGTTCCGCGATGTGATCGCCGACTCCTCGCTCCTCTCCGGGGGCTGAGGCCGACCGTGCCCATCGAACGGGGACGTGACTGGGGTGCGCCGGCCACCCTCGGCGACGTGGTCCCGGTGGCCGTCGATGACGCCGCGCTCGCGGATCTCGTGGCGGGCGGTGCCACCGCCGCGGTCCTCGTCGGCGGTGACCTGCACCGGACGCTGGGTGGGGGAGCGGCACCGACGGTCGGGTCGCCCTGCACCCGTCTGCCCGTCGACGTGCTCGAGGTGGAGATCGACGGCACCCGGCTCCTCGCCGTCGCCCACGTGTTGGTGCGACCGACGTGGGGGCGCGGCGGGTGGTGGCGGGGTCCGGTGGTGGCGATGTGCAACGCCCAGTTCGTCGGCCACCTCGACGTGGCGCCCCGGGGCCATCCCGGGGACGGGCGCGTCGACGTGCTCGAGGTCGATGCGCGGCTCGGGCTCCGAGCGCGGTGGCAGGCCCGGAGGCGACTAACCACCGGCGCGCACCTGCCGCACCCGATGATCCGGTCGACGTCGGTGGCCGAGCACACCATCGAGGCGGGGCGACCGAGCACGGTGATCGTCGACGGGCGGCGTCGCCGCGGTCGACGCGTGCGCGTTACGGTCCGGCCCGACGCCGTCGAGCTCTACCGCTGACCCGACGCGACACCCATCGACGAACCTGGAGGAGCACCCGTGGACGCCTGGATCCTGGACGAGTCACCCGGCACCTATCGCTGGGGCAGCATCGACCTGCCCGAGCCGCGCCCCGACGAGGTGCGGATCCGTGTCGTGGCCAGCGCCCTGAACCACATGGACCTTTGGGTCACCCGGGGCATGCCGAAGCCGCCACTGCCGCACGTGCCGGGCTGCGACGTGGCCGGGGTCATCGAGGCCGTCGGGGACGAGGTCACCGGGCTGGACGTGGGCGTCGAGGTGGTCGTGAACCGGGGGGTGTCGCCGGTCGCGGACTTCGTGGACCTTGTCAACGACAGCAAGATGGGACCGGGCTTCATGATCTACGGCGAGCACTGCTGGGGTGGCCACGCCTCGCACGCCATCGCGCCGGCCCGCAACGTCCTGCCCCGCCCGGCAGGGCGCTCGTGGGCCGAGACCGCGGCCTACCCGCTCGCCACGCTCACCGCGTACCGGATGCTGCGGCGTGCCCGGCTCGGGCCCGGCCAGACGGTGCTCGTGGTGGGCATCGGGTCGGGCGTGTCCTGCGCGGCACTGTCGCTCGCGGTGCACATGGGCGCCGAGGTCGTCGTCACGAGCCGCAGCGAGGCCAAGCGCGTCGAGGCCCTCGCGATGGGCGCCGCGGCCGCGTTCGACTCGGCCGCCGACCGCTGGCCCGTTCAGGCCGACGTGGTCGTCGAGAGCGTGGGTCCGGCCACCTGGGACCGCTCACTGCGAACCCTGAAGCCGGGAGGTCGCCTGGTGGTGTGTGGCGGCACCTCGGGTCCCGAGGTGACCGTCAACCTGCCGCGACTGTTCTTCAAGCAGTACGAGCTGATCGGATCGTCGATGGGCAGCTACGAGGAGTTCGCCGAGGTCACCCGGCTGATGGCCCAGGGGCTCCCGGTCCACATCGACCGGACGCTGCCGCTCGCCGAGTACCCCGCTGCGCTCGAACGACTCGAGCGCGGCGAGCAGCTCGGCAAGATCGTCCTCGACCGGCCCTGACCGACGCGGAGCATCCCTGGCGTTCGGCACCGTTGGCCGTACGATCGTCCGTCGTGACGGTCTACACGCCGGAGGACTTCACCCCCGACGAAGCCGACGTCCTCCGTCGGTACTTCACCAACCTCGACAGCCCCGTCTTCGCGCTCGTCAACCTGCCCGAGGTCGTCAAGGGGGCGCTGTTCGCGCGCTACAGCCGCAGCCCCAAGAGCCTGCGGCGGCTGTTCCTCGACGAGTTCCTCGGCGACCTCGACGTCTCGGGCGACCTGTCCATCGACGCCACCGTCGGGTTGCGCCGGGCCGAGGACCTCTACGAGAAGGTGTTCGTCGAGTACGGCGACGATTCGGTCGCCCAGCTCGGCGGCGTCCACCTCGCGTGCGAGCAGGCCTCGAACGTGCTCACCAAGATCCTCGAGTGGGGTCGGCTGATGAGCTACCTCGAGCAGAGCACCCGCTACATCTCCTACGACGCCCGCCTCGGCGGCCGCTACCGCTACTACCGCGATCCCGACGTCCTCGCGAGCCGTCACGGCACCCGGTACGTCGGCGACATGGACCGGCTGTTCGACGCCTACAGCACCGCGGTCTCGACGGTGACCGAGCACGTGCGCGCCGTGGTGCCCCGCGATCCTGCCGACAGCGACTTCGTCTATCGACAGGCCACTCGGGCCAAGGCCCTCGACGCGACGCGTGGCATCCTCCCGGCGGCATCGCTCTCCAACGTCGGCATCTACGGGTCGGGTCAGGCCTTCGAGGCGCTGCTGCTGCGCATGCGGGCACACCCGCTGCCCGAGGCGCGGACCTACGCCGACCTGATGCTCCACGAGCTGCGCAAGGTCATCCCGACCTTCCTGCGCCGGGTCGATCTCCCCGAGCGCGGTCTGGCCTGGTCGGCCTACCTGGAACGGACGCGTCGGGACACCTCGGCCCTCGTCGAGGAGCTGCTCGGGGGGACCCCCGTCGATCCGGTGCCCGAGGTCTCGCTCGTCGACTTCGACCCCGAGGGCGAGGACAAGCTCCTCGCCGCGATCTGCTATCCCCACAGCCACCTGAGCGACGCCCAACTGCTCGAGCGCGTCCGGCGCCTGTCGGTCGAGGAGCGCATCGACCTGCTCCGCAGCTACGTCGGGGATCGGGACAACCGCCGTCACCGTCCGGGGCGGGCCTTCGAGCGCACCGACTACCGGTTCGACGTGCTGTCCGACTACGGGGCCTTCCGCGATCTGCAGCGACATCGTCTCCTCACCATCGAGTGGCAGCGCCTGACCCCGAACCACGGGTACTCGCGCCCCGAGCTCATCGACGATGCCGGCCTGACGTCGGTCTTCGACGATGCCATGGCTCGCTCGGCCGATCTCCACGACGTGCTCGCCCCCGAGTTCCCCGACCAGGCCTCCTACGCCGTCTCGATGGCCTATCGACTGCGCTACGTCATGCAGTTCAACGCCCGCGAGGCGATGCACCTCATCGAGCTGCGCTCGTCGCCCCAGGGCCACCCGGCGTACCGCAGGGTGGTGCTCGAGATGCACCGGCTCATCGCCGAACAGGCCGGCCACCATGCCGTCGCGGCTGCGATGACGCACGTGGCGCACGCGGCCCCTGAGCTGGAACGACTCGAGTCGGAACGGCGCGCCGAGCAGCGACGGACGAGCGGCGAGGACCCCGACCTGCCCTGAGCGGCACCCTTGGTGTGACCGGTGTCACCATGGTCGTGGTGAGGGTCTGCGGGGTTGGCTCCTATGCTCCGGCGCGACCGCCTCCCCCCAAGGACGACGACACATGGCCGACGACGAGATCATCGACACCGACGACACCGACGACTTCGAGGACGAGGCCGAGGTCGACGACGATGCGGGCGTCGAGCCCGATGAGGAGGAGCTCGACGGCGACGATGAGCTCGACATCGTCGAGGACGACGTGGTGCTCGACGACGACGACGACGCCGTGGTCGCGGACGACGAGGAAGAGGAGGAGGCCGACGACGCGCCGGCCCCGTCCACCCGTCGGACCCGCAAGGCCGACGAGGAGGAAGAGGACGACGACGAGGAGCTCATCTCGCCCGACGACGTCGAGGCCGATCTCGACCGCATCCTGAAGGACCGCATGGTCGCGGCCGAGGACGAAGAGGACGAGGACGAGACCGAGGTCGTCGCGGGCGACGACCGTGGCGACGGCGGCGACCGACTCCAGCCCAAGCGGGCCGACGAGACCCTCTGCCCGAACTGCTTCCTGCTGGTTCGGGCCTCGGCCCCCGGCTGCCCGGTGGGCGACGACGACTGTCCGATCTTCGGGTGACCATGGCCGACCCGGCAGACCAGTCGGCGCGCCGCCTCGTGGAGGCGGCCGTCTACGCGCCGATCGGTCTGGCCGTGGTGGCCGGCGAGCACTTCCCGCTGTGGGTCGAGACCCGTCGACAGCAGCTGAACCAGCGGGTCGTCGTCGCACGGATCGTCGGCAAGCTGGTGGTCGACCAGGGGGCCCGCGAGCTGCGCCGGCGGCTTGAGTCGAGGTCGTGCCCCACCCAGTCGCCGAGCGCGTCCCCCGTCACCGCGTCGGCGGCCGCGTCGCCCGCCGCGAGGCCCGCACCGGCACAGCCCACAGCGGCACGGCCCGCGCCGTCGAGCACGCCGGTCGAGCCGATCGATGTGGTCGATGAGGTCGATGTGGTCGATGAGATCGTCGACGATGGGGCGGCGGGATCCGATCCGGTCGTGCCCGAGCTGGCGACGCTCCCGATCGAGGGGTACGACAGCCTGGCCGCTCTGCAGGTGCTCGACCGCCTCGCCGGGCTCGAGCCCGAGGAGCGGGCCGCGGTCGCCGCCTACGAGCAGGCCCATCGCAACCGCCGCACGATCCTCGGTCGGATCGCGCAGCTCGACGGACGCGCATGATCGATCCGGTCGTGCGCGATGGCTCGGCCGACGACCGGGCCGAGCTCGATCGACTCGAGCAGGAGGCTCGCAGCGGTCTCGTGGACGCACGTGGCGGGGCCCGCTGGATCGACACCCATCCGGCGAACGGGCCGGCTTGGTCGGCCCTCGACGACGGCCGGGTGATCGTCGCCGACCTCGACGGGGTCGTCGTCGGATCGCTGGTGTGGTCGATTGATCCGGTGCCGTCGGCCTCCGGTGACCGGGTGGCCCGCGTCGAGTCGGTCTACGTGACACCTGGCGCGCGCGAGGTGGGCTTCGGCGACGAGTTGCTCGCCGCTGCGCTGGCCCGAGCTCGCGCCGAGGGCGCCACGCTCTTCGAGGCCGAGGCCCTGCCGGGCGACCGGGACACCAAGAACCTCTACGAGCGTGCCGGGATCACGGCCCGCTCGATCACGGTGTCGACGCGACTCGCCGACCCGACCTGAGGCCTGCCCGACCAGGGCTGGTGCCGGTCGTCGAGGGGGACCTCGGCGTCAGCGGCCCTTCCACTGCGGCGGACGCTTCTCGATGAAGGCCATGAGCCCTTCGCTGAGGTCCTCGGAGCCCATCACGGTGCCCATGGCGCGGTCGGTCATCGTTCGCAGGGTGGCATCGTCGGCGCTGTCGGCGGCGAGCACCACCTCACGGCTGGCCCACACGGCGAGCGGCGCGTTGGCGGTGATCTGCTCGGCGAGCCGGAACGCCTCGGCGACCGCTTCGCCGGGCTCGACCAGCCGCGACACGAGCCCGAGTGCGTAGGCGCGCTCGGCGGGGATCGGCTCCCCGGTGAGGATCGCCTCCATGGCCGCCGATCGGCCGATGGCCCGGGGGAGTCGGAACAGCCCACCGGCACCGGCGATCAGGTTGCGCTTGACCTCGGCCAGGCCGAACGAGGACCTCGTGGTGGCCACCACCAGGTCGGCGCCGAGCACGATCTCGCAGCCGCCGGCCGTGGCCAGGCCGTCGACGGCGACGATCACGGGCTTCTTGCGCTCCCGATACACGAAGCCGGCGAAGCCACCGCGGGCGGTGGCGAGCGCTGCGCCGTTGCCGGCGTTGACCTCCTTGAGGTCGGCCCCGGCGCAGAACACCGGGCGCTCCTGCTGCTCGGTGTTCGCGGTGAGGATCCCGATCCACACCTCGTCGTCGGCCTCCATCTGATCGATGGCGGCCTCCATGCCGCGGGCGACATCGCCGTTGACGGCATTGCGCGCGTCGGGGCGATCGAGGGTGATCAGCGCGACACGGCCGCGGACTTCGTAGGTGACGATCTCGGACATGACCGGCGATGTTACGGATCGTCGGCCGCAACCGACGAGCCCGTCAGGCCGGGGAGGTGTCGTCGTCGGCGCTGACGTCGGCGTCGGGGGTCGCGACCTCGGCCTCGGGTGCCTCGTCGGCGACCGGAGCAGACGCTTCGGGCACCTCGTCAGCAGCGACCTCGACCGCGACCTCGGGCGTCGGCGCAGCGGCAGCGGGTTCCGGTGCTGCTGCCTCGGGCTCCGGCTCGACCGCAGCAGCTTCGGGCTCTGCGCCAGCCGCGTCGGGCTCGACCGCAGCTGCGTCGGGTCCTGCGTCGGCCGTCTCCGGCTCGACGGCGGCGGGCTCGGCCTCGACGGCGGCGGGCTCGACCGGTGACTCGCTGGCTTCGGGCGCGCTGGCCTCGGGCTCGGGGACGGTCGCGTCGGTGGCAGTCGGTGATGCGGCAGCGGGCGCGGCGGGCTCGGCGGCGACCGGCTTGGGGGCGGCCCCCTCGGGACGTGCAGGCGGGGTCTTCGGCGGGGCCTTGGGGCGCGGCGCCGGGCGGAGCGGCTTGGGCATCGACGCACCCGCGGCGACCTCGATCCCGAAGAGGGCGGCGATCTGCGGCATGGCCGGAGCGAGCCGGGTCGCAGTGGCGCGCAGCTCGTCGCTGATCTGCTCGGGCGCGGCGCTCGGCACGACGTGCGTGCGCACCGGCGAGAACGCGGCCGCTTCGAGCACGGCGGCCCAGCGGTCGGGGGCGTCGGTGGGCGCCAGCGAGGCCGATGCGGCGCTCGCCAGTCGCGTCGCGAGCTCTCCGGGGAACGGCACCCCGGCCTTGGGGGGCTGCGAGGACAGGCGGAGCGCCCGGATCACGCGGCCGACCGTGAGCGCCGCGTCGATGTCCTCGAGCCAGAGTGCGAGGTCGTGCTCCTGCTTGGAGACGAGCGCCTGCTTGAGCTGCTCCGCGACGGCGCGGGTCGACTCGTCACGGGCGACGATCGGATCGTCGGAGGCCGCCACGACGCTGCGCAGGTCGCGCAGGTCGAGGTGCTCGATCTGACGCAGCGAGGCCTCGGCCCGATCGAGCCAGTCGGCGACGCGCAGCCGGGGGAGCAGTTCCTCGGCCATCTTGAGCACGCTCGCCTCGGGCATCGTCGGCTTGCCCTCGGCCGCGAGGGCCTTGTTGTCATCGGCCAGGCGCTGACGTACGGCCGCCATGCCCTGGAGCGCGAGCTCGGCGATCGGCCGCTGCTCCTCGGGGATGCTCGAGAGCACCTCCTGCTTGCGGGCCTTGCCCGGCCGGAGTCGCTTGGGCTTCGGCCGCTGCGGGACCTCGGGCGGCGGCGTGAACGAGGGACGACCACGGTCGGGGCGGCGGTCGCGACCGGCCCCCTCACCGCGGCGCTCGCCGCGGCCATCGGCAGGACGGCCGTCGCCGGGCCGCCCGTCGCGTGGGCCCCGGTCGGGCCGGCGGTCGCCACGGCGATCCGTGGGCCCGTCGCGGCGCGGACGCCGATCGCCACGGTCGCCGCGATCGCGACGATCGTCGCGATCGCGGGTGGCGCGCTGCTGGATCACGGGCTCGAAGGACCGCTCCTGCCACCGGTGCGCGATCTGGGACTCCGGCAGCGAGCGACCCTCGGCCTGCTGTAGCCAGGCACCGAAGTTGTGGATGTCGTTGAGGAGGCGCCGCGCCTGGTGGTCCTGCACGT
>CAYRXQ010000062.1:0-14238 GCA_964428115.1 uncultured Ilumatobacteraceae bacterium | reverse complement strand
AGCAGGGCACCGGCGACGAGCACGGCGGCTCGTCGCGGCACACCGCGGCGGACACGACCCGACGCCGGAGCGTCACGCGGAGCGGGGATCGAGCGCATCATCATCATGGGCATGTCGTGAGCCGGTGAACAGGAATCTGCCACCACCTGGGCGCCGATCCCATCGACCGCAGCACGATCACCCACACGGCACCCGGGGGGTTTCCGCTCACCCCAGATGGGTCAGATCGCAGCAGGTTCAGATCGCAGCGGGATGCGGGGCGTCGCCGAGCTCGGCCTGGAGGCTGGAGAGCTCGGCGCGCAGCTCGGCAGCGACCTCGGCGTACTCGGGGCGATCGATCACGTTGGTGAGCTCCATCGGGTCGGCCTCGAGGTCGTACAGCTCCCACTCCACCGGATCCGCCGGGCCGCGGGCGCCGAGTTGGCCGAGGGGATCGTTGTAGAAGCAGATCAGCTTGTACCGCTCGGTGCGCACCCCGTAGTGAGCGGGGGCGTCGTGCGCGCCGTCACGGTGCATCCAGTAGCGGTAGTACATCGACGTCCGCCAGTCGGCCGGCGCCTGCCCGGTGAGCAGCGGCACGATGCTGCGGCCCTGCATGTCCTCGGGCACCGGGACGCCGGCGAACTCGAGGAGTGTCGGCGCGACGTCGACGTTCAGCACCATCGACGCACACTCGCTCCCGGCGTTCACCAGCCGCGGGTATCGGAGCAGGAACGGCATCGCGAGCGACTCCTCGTACATCAGCCGCTTGTCGAACCAGCCGTGGTCACCCAGGAAGAACCCCTGGTCGGAGGTGTAGATCACCACCGTGTCCTGCGCGATCCCCTCGGCATCGAGTCGGTCGAGCAGGCGCCCCACATTGTCGTCGACCGAGGCGATCGTCCGCAGGTAGTCCTTGATGTAGCGCTGGTAGCGCCAGCGGATCTCCTGCTCCTCGGTGAGCCCGTCGGGGACCGGAGCCTTGAGGTCGGTGATCGGGTCGAGGTCCATCAGGCGCATGCGCACGGCCTGCACCACCGCCGAGCGGGTGGCATGGTCGTCGAACAGGGTCTCGGGCTCGGCGATGTCGATCCCCTCGAAGAGCCGGGCGTGCTCGCGCGACGGCTCCCAGGTCCGGTGCGGTGCCTTGTGATGGCACAGCAGAGCGAACGGACGGTCGGGATCGCGGCGATCGAGCCAGTCGAGGCAGTCGTCGGTGATGAGGTCGGTCACGTAGCCGCCGCGCTCGACGATCGCGTACCCGACGCCGTCCTCGCCCGGATCGAGCATCACCGGGTTGTGGTAGTGCCCCTGGCCGGGGAGCACCCGCCACTCGTCGAACCCCGTCGGGTCGTGCAGCGGGCCGTGGCCGAGATGCCACTTGCCGAAGATCGCCGTCTGGTAGCCGGCGGCGCGCAGCAGCGTCGGGAACGTGGTGAGGCGGTTGTCGAGCGGGGTGTCGAGCGTGGTCACCCCGTTCAGGTGGTTGTAGGTGCCGGTGAGGATCGAGGCCCGCGACGGGGTGCAGATCGAGTTGGTGCAGAAGCACGCGTCGAACCGCATCCCGCCCTCGGCGATCCGATCGAGATTCGGGGTCTGGTTGATGCGGCCCGAGTAGGCCGAGATGGCGTGCGCGGCGTGGTCGTCGCTCATCACGAACAGGATGTTCGGGCGCGGACGCCCGTCGACCGTGCTCACGCCTCGATCCTCACGAGCTGGTGAGCAGATCGATCAGGAGACGGGTCCCGAAGCCGGTGGCACCCTTGCTGTTCCAGCCCTCGTCGCCGTCGACCTTCATCGGGCCGGCGATGTCGAGGTGCGCCCACGGCACGTCGCCGGCGAAGCCCGACAGGAAGATCGACGCGGTGATCGTGCCGCCGTAGGGCCCGCCGATGTTCTTCATGTCGGCCACGGTGGAGTCGAGCAGCTTGCGATAGCGGGCCGATGCCAGCGGGAGCTGCCAGATCGGCTCGTCGGTCCGTTCGGCGGCGGCCCGCAGACGGTCGACGAGGGGCTGATCGGTCCCGAGGACGCCGGCGATGCCCGTGCCGAGCGCGGTCAGGCAGGCGCCCGTGAGGGTGGCGATGTCGACGATCGCGTCGGGCCGCTCCTCGGCCGCCAGCGCCAGACCGTCGGCCAGGATGAGGCGCCCCTCGGCGTCGGTGTTGTGGATCTCGACCGTGGTGCCGTTGCGCATGGTCAACACGTCGCCGAGCTTCATCGCGCTGCCCGACGGCATGTTGTCGGTGCACATGAGGAAGGCCGTGACCTTGGTGCGACAACCGAGGTCGCGCAGCGAGGTCATCGTGGCCAGCACCGCCGCCGCCCCCGACATGTCCATCTTCATGACCTGGTGGAAGGCGTCGCTGGGCTTGAGGCTGATGCCACCCGAGTCGTACATGACCCCCTTGCCCACCAGTGCCACGTGCCCGCTCGCACGCTTGGGCGACCAGGTCAGCTTGACCACCCGGGGCGGCTCGACGCTGCCGGCGTTCACCCCGAGGATCCCACCGCAGCCCATCTCGGCCAGCTGGTGCTCGTCGTAGACCTCGGCCGCGAGACCGTGCTCGGCGGCCAGCGCGACGGCGCGCTCGGCCATCATCCGGGCCGTCAGGTAGGCCGGGGGCGTGTTGGCGAGATCGCGGGCCAGCCAGGCGGCTCGGGCCGTGACGACGCCCCGGCCTGCGCCGGCGACCGCCTTGGTCTCGGCCGCGGCCGGGACCACGAGCGTCAGGCGCGCGAGCGCCGGCGTTGCCGGATCGGCCTTGAGACCGCCGTAGCGGTAGGCGGCGAGGAGCACGCCCTCGGCGACGGCCTGTGCTGCGACGCCGGGATCGAGGCCGTCGGCGTCGGCCAGGTTGGTGGACAGCGCAGCCCGCTTCCCGGCTGCCCGGGCGAAGGCCGCGGCCGCGGTCCGCAGGGCTGCCGCGTCGGCTGGGCCGGTCGCGCCGACACCGACCGCCACCAGCGTCGGACCGTCGGGGCGGGGCAGCACGAGGGTCTGGCCCACGGCACCGGTGAAGCCGTGCGCGGTGAGCGCAGCGCGTGACAGGCCCAGCAGGCGCGGGACCGCGCCCTCGGTGGCGACGGCCACGCCATGGGCGTCGACCGACCGGGGCATCGACCTGGCGACCTGGACGTCGACATCGAACGGGGTGACGAGCTGCACGGACATCCCCCCAGTGTGGCCGAGGACCACGTCGGCGGCGCACCCGACCGCCCGGCTCCCCACGTCCTCGGGGGTGGCCCGCCGGTAGCCTCCGGAACTCGATGAGCCGTCAGTCGTACCTCGACGCCGTGCAGCGTGGCGTGGTCGTGTTCGACGGCGCGTTCGGCACCTACGTGCAGGATCTCGGCCTCACCGCCGACGACTTCGGCGGGCTCGCGCTCGAGGGGTGCAACGAGATGCTGTGCCTCACCCGGCCCGACGTCATCGCCGGGATGCACGCCGCGTTCTTCGACGTCGGCGTGGACGCCGTGGAGACCGCGAGCTTCGGCAGCTTCTCCACCGTGCTCGCCGAGTACGACGTCGCCGATCGGGCCTACGAGCTCAACGTCGAGGCGGCCGCGATCGCCCGTCGCGTCGCGGACGAGTACGCGGCGAACGACGGGCGACCGCGGTTCGTCGCCGGGTCGATCGGCCCGGGGACCAAGCTGCCGAGCCTCGGCCACATCGGGTTCGCCGAGCTACGCGATGCCTACACCGAGCAGGCCAGCGGGCTGCTGGCCGGTGGCGCCGACCTGTTCCTCATCGAGACCTGCATGGACCTGCTCCAGGTGAAGGCAGCGATGATCGGCTGCCGCCGCGCGATGGAGGTCGCCGGTCGCGAGGCCGCACTCCAGGTGCAGGTCACCATGGAGACCACGGGGCGGATGCTGGTCGGATCCGAGATCGGCGCCGCGCTGACCTCGCTGCTCGCGATGCGACCCGACGTGATCGGGATCAACTGCGCGACCGGTCCCGCCGAGATGCAGGAGCACCTCCGCTACCTCGCGCAGCACTCCCCGATCCCCATCAGCGTGCTGCCCAACGCCGGACTGCCGAGCGTGCTCGACGGGCGCACCCACTACGACCTCACCCCCGAGCAGCTCGCCGAGTTCCACCATCACCACGTGGCAGACCTGGGCATCGGCATCGTCGGTGGCTGCTGCGGCACCACCCCCGAGCACCTGCGCCAGGTGGTCGAGGCGGTGCGCGACCTCGCGCCGGCGACCCGCTCGTGGGTGCTCGAGCCGAGCGTGTCGAGCATCTACTCGCCGGTGACCCTCGAGCAGGACAACAGCGTCCTCATCATCGGCGAACGCACCAACGCCAACGGGTCCAAGGCCTTCCGCAACGCAATGCTGGCGGGCGACTGGGACACCTGCACCAAGATGGCCAACGAGCAGGTGCGCGAAGGAGCCCACGTCCTCGACGTGTGCGTCGACTACGTCGGCCGCGACGGCACGCGCGACATGGACGAGATCGCGAAGCGGTTCGCCACCCAGGCCGCCGTCCCCCTCGTGATCGACTCCACCGAGCCCGAGGTGATGGAGGCGGCGCTGGTCCACATCGGTGGCCGTGCGATCCTCAACTCGGCCAACCTCGAGGACGGTGAGCTGCCGGGCAGCCGCCTCGACCGGGTGCTCTCCCTGGCCCGCGAGTACGGGGCGGCGGTGATCTGCCTGCTCATCGACGAGCGCGGCCAGGCCCGCGACGTCGAGTGGAAGATGGAGATCGCCCATCGCATCCACCAGATCGCGACCGAGCGCTACGAGCTGACCGCCAGCGACCTGATCTTCGACGCGCTGACCTTCCCGCTCTCGACCGGCGACGACGACCTGCGGCGCGACGCGATGCACACCATCGAGGCGATCCGTCGGATCAAGGCCGAGATCCCCGGCGCGTACACCACGCTCGGGGTGAGCAACGTCAGCTTCGGACTCTCGCCGGCCTCGCGGCACGCCCTCAACAGCGTGTTCCTCCACGAATGCGCCCTGGCCGGGCTCGACTCGGCGATCGTGCACGCCGGCAAGATCGTGCCGCTGAACCGACTGCCCGAGGAGCAGAAGCAGGTCTGCCTCGACCTCGTCTACGACCGACGTGGCACCCGCGACGACGGCAGCACCTACGACCCGCTGCAGACGCTGCTCGAGGTGTTCGCCGACGTGCAGAGCGTCGCCACCACCAAGCCCGACCGCACGGGGCTGCCCGTCTCGGAGCGCTTGCACCATCGCATCATCGACGGCGATCGCGACGGGCTCGTCGACGACCTCGAGGTCGCGCTCGCCGAGGGCATCCCCGCACTCGCGATCATCAACGACGTGCTGCTCGGTGGCATGAAGGTGGTCGGCGAGCTGTTCGGCTCGGGGCAGATGCAGCTCCCCTTCGTGTTGCAGTCGGCCGAGACCATGAAGATGGCCGTCGCCCACCTCGAACCGCACCTCGACAAGGTCGACGGCGGCTCCAGCAAGGGTCGGCTCGTGCTCGCGACGGTCAAGGGCGACGTGCACGACATCGGCAAGAACCTGGTCGACATCATCTGCACCAACAACGGCTACGAGGTCCACAACATCGGGATCAAGGTGCCGATCGGCGAGATGGTCGCCAAGGTCAAGGAGGTCGGTGCCGACGCGCTCGGCATGAGCGGCCTGCTGGTGAAGTCGACGCTGATCATGCGCGAGAACCTCCAGGAGTTGAACGCGCTCGGCCTGTCGGACCTGCCGGTGCTCCTCGGCGGCGCAGCGCTGACGCGGCGCTACGTCGAGCGCGACCTGCGCGAGGTCTACGAGGGCCGGGTGTTCTACGGCAAGGACGCGTTCGAGGGGCTGGCCACGCTCGACACTCTCATGACGATGAAGCGCAGCGGCGAGTGGGATCCCGACTTCGGGCGAGTCCCCACCGGCCGCGAGCTGCCCGAGCGCTCGACGACCGCACCCGTCGAAGTGGAACTCCCACGACGATCCCCAGAGGTCGAGGTCGACAACCCGGTCCCCCGGCCACCGTTCGTCGGCTCCCGGGTGGTCAAGGGCATCCCGCTCGACGACATCGCTGCCTACGTCAACGAGACCGCGCTGTTCCGCAACCAGTGGCAGTACCGGCCACTCACCCGCGCCGATGGCTCGGTCGAGACCGACGAGGAGTTCAAGGACCGCATCCGGCCCGAGTTCCGCGAACGGCTCGCCGCCGCCAAGGCCTCGGGGGTCCTGGTTCCCCAGGTCGTGTACGGCTACTTCCCCGCGAACGGTGACGGCGACGACCTCGTCATCTGGACCGACGACTCGCGCAACACCGAAGCGGCCCGCTTCCACTACCCGCGCCAACGGTCGGCACCGTTCCTGTGCATCGCCGACATGTTCCGACCCGTCGAGTCGGGCGAGGTCGACTACGCCGCGTTCCACATCGTGACGATGGGCAGCGCCGTGAGCGAGGAGGCGGCGCGGCTCTTCGCGGCGAACGAGTACCAGGAGTACCTGATGCTGCACGGCATCGGTGTGGAGATGGCCGAGGCGCTCGCGGAGTACTGGCACCACCGTATCCGCACCGAATGGGGCTTCGCCGACGAGGACGGTCCCAGCCTGGCCGGCCTGTTCCGCCAGCAGTACCGCGGCGGCCGCTACTCGTGGGGCTACCCGGCCTGCCCCGATCTCGAGGACAACGCCACGGTGGCTCGGCTGCTCGAGGCCGGACGGATCGGCATCGAGGTGAGCGAGGAGACGGGCTGGCAGTACCAGCCCGAGCAGACGACCTCGGCGGTCCTGTGCCACCACCCCCGCGCCAAGTACTTCGTCGCACGCTGACCAGCGCTCCAATGCGCCAGGTGAGGATCCGGTGTCGATCGCTGATCCGTCGTGCACGAGGACGGCCGGTGGCCTAGAACATCGACCGTGACGGCGACCTCCGACCCCAACTCCGGCGCTCCCGGCCCCGACACCCCCGGCCCCGAACCGCGTTCCTCGCGCCGGCTGCTGGTCTGGGTCCTGATCGGGCTGGTGGCCGTGGTCGCCCTCGGCTACGGGGCGATCTTCCTCTACACCGAGGTGATCAACGACGCGCCCGACGAGCTGACCGCCGACGATCTGGCCGACCGGCTCGCGAACCCCGCGACCACCACCGTCCCGGCGGCGAGCAGCGAGACCACCGCGGCGTCGGAGCCCGACACGCCGACGACCACGGCAGCGCCGAGCGAGACGACGCCCGAGACCTCCCCCGAGGAGCCGGCCGGCGAGGGCGTGGAGGGCGACTGGGTCGTCACCGACGCCTCCGAGCTCGGCTATCGCGTGACCGAGGTGCTCTTCGGCGTCGACACCGAGGGCGTCGGCCGGACGAACCAGATCACGGGCGGGCTCACCATCGCGGGCACCGACGTGGTGGCCGCCGACTTCGAGGTCGTCGTCGCCTCGATCGAGAGCGACGACGGCCGCCGCGACAACCAGTTCCGTGGCCGCATCATGGCCACCGACGAGTTCCCCACGGCCACGTTCGTCCTCACGAGCCCGATCGAGCTCGGCCAGATCCCCGACCCCGACGTCCAGATCACGGCCCCGGCGACCGGCGACCTCACGCTGCGCGGGGTGACCAACGAGGTCACCTTCGATGTCACGGCCCAGCTCACCGACGGGCGGATCGGCGTGCT
Source organism: uncultured Ilumatobacteraceae bacterium (assembly GCA_964428115.1). Lineage (GTDB taxonomy): Bacteria > Actinomycetota > Acidimicrobiia > Acidimicrobiales > Ilumatobacteraceae > CAYRXQ01. The sequence goes on along the minus strand of CAYRXQ010000062.1, from coordinate 6,643 downwards.
CGGCGCCATCCCGATCGTGTTCGCCGACTACGAGATCGCCAACCCGTCGATCCCGGGGATCACCACCGAGGACAACGGCCTGCTCGAGTTCGTGCTCGTCTTCGGGCGCTGAGCGCCCCGGCGCGCTCAGGTCGAGGGCGTCGGTCGGTCGGGGTCGACACCCAGTCGTCGGAGCTCGTCGCCCGACACGTCGAGCATCACGCCGTGGAGTCGGTGCCGGACCACGTACTCGTCGGCCCGTCGCCACGGGCCCAGCACGAAGCGGTGCTCCCTGCGGGACAGGACCAGCGGGCCGGCGAACTCGAGCAGGTCGCACTCCTCGGCCGTGAGCGGCCGGACCCCGACGAGTCGTTGGTGGGTGACGAAGGGCGGCACGAACGGCGACGGTACCGGTCTCAGCCCGCGCCGACGTCGGACACCTGGGTCCGCCGCCAGGCCTCGGCGAGCGACGCGTACCGACCACCGAGCGCCAGGAGCTCGTCGTGCGTGCCCAGCTCGACCAGGCGGCCGCCGTCGACCACGCCGATCCGGTCGGCTCGCTGCACGGTGGACAGCCGGTGCGCCACCACGATCACCGTGCGGCCGCTCATCAACCGCTCCAGTGCGTGCTCCACCACCGCCTCGGTCCCCGGATCGAGGTTGGAGGTGGCCTCGTCGAGCACCAGCACCGCCGGATCGACGAGCGCCGCCCGGGCGAGCGAGACGAGCTGTCGTTCCCCAGCCGACAGCCGAGATCCGCGCTCGCGCACCTCGGTCGCGAGGCCCTCGGGCATCGCCTCGAACCGGTCGCGGACGCCGATCGCGTCGAGCGCGGCGACCACGTCGCGGTCGGTCGCGCCGGGGCGGGCGATCCGCAGGTTGTCGGCGATCGTGCCGTCGAACAGGAAGCCCTCCTGGGGCACCACGACGATGCGCTCGCGCAGCGAGGCCAACGTGGCGTCGCGCAGGTCGGTGCCGGCGAACGTGACCGTGCCCTCGTCGGGGTCGTAGAGGCGGGCCATGAGCTTGGCGAGCGACGATTTGCCGGCACCGGTGGGCCCGACGAGCGCGACGCGCTCACCGGCAGCGACCACCAACTCGACCTCCGCGAGGGCCGGTGTGCTGGTGCCCGGGTAGGCGAACGTCAGGCCGTGCACCGCGAGCGCGCCAGCGGCCGGCAACGCCACGGCACCGGGTGCCTCGCCGACCTCGGGATCGGTGTCGAGGATGTCGAACAGCTTCTTGAGCGAGGCAGTCGAGGACTGCACGGTGTTGTAGAGCTGCGAGAGCTGCTGCACCGGCTCGAAGAGGTTCGAGAGGAGCAGCACGAAGGCCACCACGGTGCCCACGGTGACCGCGTCGCGGTCGACGAGCCAGCCGCCGACGCCGATCACCAGGGCCGTGGCCAGGACGCCCGAGAACTCGACGAGCCCGAAGTACCACGTGGACACCTTCACGCTGCGCAGATGCGAGTCGTAGAGCGCCCGGTTCGAGATTCGGAAGCGACGCTTCTGCTCGGTCTCGCGGGCGTAGGCCTGGATCACCCGGACGGCGCTGATGCCCTCCTGCAGGGTCGAGAGGTTCTGACCGACCCGCTCACGCACGTCGAGGTAGGCGCGGTTGGAGTCGCGCTGGAACTTGATGGAGGCGAGCACGATCACCGGCATCACGAGCAGCGCCACGAGGGTGAGCTGCCACGACATCACCAGGAGCACGCCGAGCGAGAGCGTGACCAGGATCGAGGCCGCGACGAACTGCAGGAGGCCCCACTGCACCAGCTCCGACATCGATTCGATGTCGGCGGTCATGCGGGAGACCAGGACACCGGCCTTGTTGCGGTCGAAGAACGCGAGGGACTGCCGTTGGATGTGGTCGAAGACCCGGAGGCGCAACGATCGCAGGAACCCTTCGCCGGCTCGATTGACGAACACGTACTGCTGGCGGGCCGCAAGGTACGAGATCATCGTGGCGACCAGGTAGGCCACCACCATCGTGCCGAGCACCGCCCGGTCGCCCGGCGGTCGGATGCCCTCGTCGATCGCATGCCGAACGAGCACCGGGCCGGCCACCGTGGCAGCGGTGGCGAGCGCGATGAAGCCGACCGCGGCGGCCGCCGGGCGACGCTGTGGCCCAGCCATCCGCGCGGCGCGGCGCAGCACGCGGGTGGCCTGCTCGCGGTCGAGTCGGTCGGCCTCGCTGACCGCGCCGGTGGCCCACATGGTCAGTCCCCACCGCCGGCGATCATCGACGGCGCCGGCTGGTCGTTCTCGACCCGCTCCATGGCGGCGAGCACCTCGCGGTAGCGGGGGACGCGGTCGAGGAGCTCGTCGTGGGTCCCCGATGCATCCACCCGACCGCCGTCGAGCAGCACGACGCGGTCGGCGATCGCGATCGTGCCCGGGCGGTGGGCGATCACGATCGTGGTCCGACCGCGCATGACCGTCTCCATCGCCGCGCGGATCTCGTGTTCCTTGGAGGGGTCGACGGCGCTCGTCGCGTCGTCGAGGACGAGGATCCGCGGATCGGCGAGGATGGCGCGGGCGATCGCCAGGCGCTGACGCTGCCCGCCCGAGAGCGAGAACCCGCGCTCACCGAGCACGGTGTCGTAGCCGTCGGGGAGGCGCTCGACGAACTCATGGGCGCCCGCGAGGCGGGCGGCGCGCTCGACCGTGGCCTCGTCGGCGTCGGGGTGGGCGAACGCGATGTTGGCCGTGACCGTGTCGTGGAACAGCAGCGTGTCCTCGAACACCACGCCCACCGCTCGTCGCAGGTCCTGGAGTGTGAGCTGGCGGATGTCGACCCCGTCGATGAGCACGGCACCGGCGTCGACGTCGTAGAAGCGCAGCAGGGTGCGCGCCACGGTCGACTTGCCCGACCCGGTTGACCCCACCACCGCCACCGACTCCCCCGCCGCGATCACCAGCGAGAGACCGTCGAGGACGGGGCGCGTCGGGTCGTAGCCGAATCGGACGTCGCGGAACTCGACGGCACCGACGCCGGCCTCCCCCTCGAGCGCGGGCGGAAGGCGCTGCGGCTCGGACGGATCCGCGATCTCGGGCACGGTGCCGAGCACCTCGTGGATGCGCTCGAGCGCGGCAGCGGCGCGCTGGGCGAACGCGACCGTCATGCCGATCGTCCGCAGCGGCCACACCAGCAGCGCGACGTACACGTTGAAGGCCACGAGGGCCCCGATGCTGAGCTCCCCGTCGATCACGCGCAGGCCGCCCACACCGAGCACGGCCACCTGGCCGAGCGAGGGCAGCAGGTCGACGGCGGGCAGGTACCGCGCCCGGACCTTGGCGGCGCCGAGCGAGGCCCGCTGGATGTCGTCGGCCTCGACCCGGGCGCGCTCGGACTGGACGCCCTCGGCCCCGAACCCCTTCACCACCCGGATGCCCGCCACCGTCTCCTCGACCACCGTGGCGAGCTGGGCCTGCTCGGCCTGGACGGCGAGCACCGCGGGATGGATCGACTGCGAGAAGCGGCGGGCCGTCCAGTTGACGAAGGGCAGGGGCGCAAGGGCGACGAGCGCGAGGAGCGGATCGGAGAGGAACAGCACCACCGTGACGCCGAGCACCAGGGCGAGGTTCGAGATGGTGAGCGGGATCATCACCACGAACGCCTGGATCTGGTTGAGGTCGCTCGACGCCCGGCTCATGAGCTGGCCCGTCTGCGCCCGATCGTGGAATCCGACGTGGAGGGCGAGCACGTGCTCGAAGATCCGCTCGCGCAGCCGGGCCTCGGTGAGCCGGCTCTCCCGGAACGCCAGGTACCGGCGGGTGGCGGTGAAGACCCCGGTGACGAGCCCGGCCGCGGCGATCAGCAACGCCCAGCCCATGACCGAGCCGCCACCCTCGAGGCCCCGATCGATCGCGAGACGGGTCAGCTGCGGGACGGCGATCTTGCCGGCGGTCCACACCAGGCCGATGGCGACGCCGAGCGCGAGGCCACGGCGCTGTCGGCGCAGGACGTCGATCAGGAGCTGCCACTGGCGTGGCACATCCCGCTCCGATCGCTCCACCGGTCCCCCTGCTCCGCGCCCGACGGACGCCCCGGATCAGGGTACCGGCGAGCCTCCACCGGCCTCCGGTTCAGCCGCCGAGCAGCTCCCGGACGCGCTCCTTGGGACGGCCGACGATGGCGCTGTCGGCCGTCACGACCACGGGGCGCTGCAGCAGTTGCTTGTGCTTCACGAGCAATTCGACGATCTGGTCCTCGGTGGCGGCGTCGTCATCGGTCAGCCCGAGCTTCTTCCAGAGGCTGTCGCGCCGCACCAGGTCGGTGGGCGGGTCCTCGAGCTTGGCGATGATCGCCCGGAGCGTCGCGGCGTCGGGCGGGGTCTTGATGTAGAGCACGATCTCGGCGTCGACTCCGAGCTCCTCGGCGATGCGCACGGCATTGCCCGATGAGTTTCAATGCGGGTTGTGGTAGATCGTCACGTCGGCCATGGCGCTCGACACTAGACACCCACCGGGCGCCGCCACCACCGTGGCGGTGGCCACGATGTTCTGCCTGAACGGCGCGACCTACGGGTCGTGGATCCCGCGCCTGCCCGAGATCCAGGCACGGCTCGACGTGAGCGACGCCGTCCTCGGCCTCACGCTGCTCGGCGGTGGGATCGGCGGGCTGCTGACGAGCCTGCTCGCCAGTCGTCTCGTCGACCGCGTCGGCAGCCGTCGGGCGACCGTCACGACCTCGGTGGTGCTCGCGGTGCTGATCCCGCTGATCGGCCTCGCTCCGGTGCCCGGCGTGCTGTTCCTGACCCTGGTGTCGATCGGTGCCCTCGACGGGCTCACCGACGTGGCCCAGAACACTCAGGCGATGGAGCTCCAGGCGCTCCGCTCGCGCTCGATCGTCTCGCGGATGCACGCCCTCTGGTCGATCGGGACCCTCGGGGGCGGCATCGTCGCCACCCGAGCGGCCCGCGCCGGCATCGAGCTCGAACACCAGCTGCTCGTGACCAGCGTCGTCCTCGCCGGCGGGGCGCTGGTGGCCGGGCGCTTCCTGCTTCCGCCGGGCCCGCTCGAGCACGAGATCCTGCACCCCGCGGATGCCGAGGCCACCGCCGATCCCGCCGGCCGTCCGGCCCGGCGCGGCGTCACGCTCCAGCGCCCACTCGTCCTCCTGCTGGTCGGGCTGGGCATGGCCGCGACGCTCGCCGAGATGCCCTCGACCGAGTGGGCCTCGCTCGTGATGGCCGAGCGGTTCGACCTCGACCCGGCCACCGCCGGACTCGGGTTCGTGGTGTTCGCCGCCGGCATGGTCCTCGGGCGGCTCGGGGGGGACCTGGTCGTCGACCGCTTCGGGACCGAGCCGACCCGGCGCGCCGGTGGGGTGCTCGGTGCCGTCGGTGTGCTGCTGGTGGCCGTCAGCCCGGCGCCGTGGGTCGCGGCGATCGGGCTCGGCATCTCGGCCGTCGGGGTGTCCTCGCTGTTCCCGCTCGCCATCCGACGCGCCAGCGAGCTCTCGGGTGGATCCGCACGTGGTGTGGCGACGTTCTCGGCGGGTGCCCGCATCGGCATCCTCCTCGCGTCGCCGACGATGGGGCTGGCCAGTGAGGCCACGACGAGATCGACGGCGCTGTTCCTCATCGGCGGGTCGGCAGCCGCCGCCTCGGCCCTGCTGCGGATCCCCGATCGAGCACCCGCCCGCACCAGCACTTGAGTCGCCGAGGCGATCGGCCGATATGCGTGCATGTCTCTGCCGCACCTGTCGCACGACCGGACCCACACCCGGCTCGCCGAGATCGATCGGACGTTCACCCGTCGCTGGGTGACCGGCATCATCATCGGGTACGTCCTGGTGGCAGCGAACCTCACCGGCCACCTGTGGGCACTGCGTCGCGTCGCCGACGAGGTCGGGGGCGCACCCGTCGCGTCCACCGAGATCGGTCGACTCACCTGGACCAACATCGTGCTCTCGATCACGGCCGTGGTCGTGTTGTCGGTGCTCGCCGTGGTCATCTTCCGGCCCATGAGCCGCACGCTGCGCAGCGAGGTCCGGTGGCGGGAGCGGACCGAGGACGTCCGCGAGCGCGAGGCCGAGCGGCAGCGGTTCGACGCATCGCTGCACGAGGCCCTCGAGATGGCGCGCGAGGAGCCGGCCACGCTGCGCGTGGTCGAGCGCGTCCTGACCGCCGTCGCCCCCGACCGACCCGGTGAGCTGCTCCTCGCCGACTCGAGCGACGCCCATCTCCTGGTCCGTGCGGCCAACCAGACCGCCGGACCTGCGGGATGCGGTGTCTCGGCACCCTTCGACTGCCCGGCGGTGCGCCGTGCGAGCGCCAGGTCGTTCCCCTCCTCGGGCGCGATCGACGCCTGCCCACACCTGGTCGACCGCGACGGTGGACCGCGATCGGCGCACTGCGTGCCGGTCACCTTCATGGGCCGTGCCCTCGGGGTGCTGCACGTGACCGGTCCCGACGGCGAGCCACTCGATCCGACGGCGACGGAGCGCATGGCATCCCTGGCCTCACAGGTGGGGTCGCACCTCGGCACGGTGCGGGCCTTCGCGAAGGCGCAGCTGCAGGCGTCGACCGACAGCCTCACCGGGCTCGCGAACCGCCGCGCCTTCGAGGACGAGGTCTCCCGGCGGCTCGGCAACGGCGACGAAATGGCGCTCGTGATGGCCGACCTCGACCACTTCAAGCAGCTCAACGACACCT
>CAYRXQ010000061.1:0-14552 GCA_964428115.1 uncultured Ilumatobacteraceae bacterium | reverse complement strand
CAGGCGCCGATCTTCCACGTCAACGGTGACGACCCCGAGGCCTGCGTGCGCGTCGCGCAGCTGGCCTGGGAGTACCGCCAGACGTTCCACAAGGACGTCGTCATCGACATGGTCTGTTACCGCCGCCACGGGCACAACGAGGGCGACGACCCGAGCTACACCCAGCCGCTGATGTACAAGGCCATCGCCGAGCGGCGCAGCGTGCGCAAGCTCTACGTCGAGGCGCTGGTCAAGCGCGGCGACATCACGGTCGAGGAGGCCGAGCAGGCGCTCTCCGACTTCCAGCAGAAGCTGCAGGTCGCGCTCGACGAGACCCGCGCCCAGGCGGTGCCCGCGGTCAAGGCGGCTCGCCCACCGAAGCCGCTGGGCGTCCTGCCGCACATCCAGACCGGCGTCGACCGCGCCACGCTCGACCGGGTGTTCGCCAAGCTCACCGCGTACCCAGAGGGATTCACCGTCCACCCCAAGCTCGGCCGCCAGTTCGAGCAGCGGGCCACCGCCTACGCGCAGGAGGGTGACGTCGACTGGGCCACGGCCGAGGCGCTCGCCATCGGATCGTTGGTCCTCGAGGGCCACCCTGTCCGGCTCGCCGGCGAGGACTCGCGGCGCGGCACGTTCAGCCAACGGCACGCCGCGCTGATCGACTTCGAGACCGGCGAGCCGTGGGTGCCGCTCAACGAGCTCGAGGGTGCCGAGGCCAAGTTCTGGGTCTACGACTCGCTGCTGTCGGAGTACGCGGCGCTCGGCTACGAGTACGGCTACTCGCACGCCAACCCGCATGCGCTGGTGATGTGGGAGGCGCAGTTCGGCGACTTCATCAACGGCGCCCAGGTCATCATCGACCAGTACCTGGTGGCCGCCGAGGACAAGTGGAATCAGCGCAACGGACTGGTGCTGCTCCTGCCGCACGGCTACGAGGGGCAGGGCCCCGAGCACTCCTCGGCCCGCCTCGAACGCTTCCTGATCCTGGCCGCAGAAGACAACATCCAGCTCTGCAACGCCACCACGGCGGCGCAGTACTTCCACCTGCTGCGTCGGCAGGTGCACAGCGAGCGCCGTACACCACTGGTGATCTTCACGCCCAAGCAGGGCCTGCGGATGAAGCAGACCCGCTCCAAGGTCGACGAGCTCACCACGGGGTCGTTCCAGGAGCTCGTCGACGACCCGTTCGTCACCGACCCCGATGCCGTGCGTCGGATCGTGTTCTGCTCGGGCAAGGTCGCCTGGGACGCGATGGCCGAGCGCGACCGGCGCGGTGCACCCGTGGCCGTGGCCCGAGTCGAGCAGCTCTACCCGCTCCCGGTCGAGCAGATGTTCGAGCTGCTCACCCGCTACCCGAACGCCCGCGAGCTGGTGTGGTTGCAGGAGGAGCCCGAGAACATGGGCCCCTGGAACTTCGTCGAGCACCGGGTGTGGCGGGTCAAGGAGCGCGGCTACGACCTGCGTCACGTGGCCCGGGTGGAGTCGGGTTCGCCCGCCACCGGCTCCAAGACGATCCACGACCAGGAGCTGGCCGACCTGATGGACGAGGTGTTCACCGGTCTCTGAGCCGGCCGCCGGCTCGGGGCTACGCGAACGTCAGCCCGAGCACGGCCGCGAGCTCGTCGAGCGCGCGGTCGGGGTCGACGACCTTGATGGTCGTCATGCCCATGGCCGCCGCCGGCTTGAGGTTGATCCCCAGGTCGTCGAGGAACACGCAGCGATCGGGGCCCACGCCCACTGCCTCGCACGCCAGCTCGTAGAAGCGCGTCTCGGGCTTGCGCACGCCCACCTTGCTCGACTCGACCACGTGGTGGAAGCGCGCCATGACCGACTCCACATCGGGACGCGGGGTGCCCCCGAGCACGTTGTTCGTCAGGCAGGCCGTGCGGAAGCCGGCCTCGATGACGGTGTCGAGTGCGGCCACCATCCGCGGACGCACGTCGCCCGACAGCAGGGCCAGGACGTCGCGGCCGGGCACCCGGTGACCGACTCGCTCCGACTCGGCGGCGAAGGCTGCGTCGAACCCCTCCGCGTCGAGCTCGGACCGCTCGAGCCGTGCCCACGCGTTGGTGTGCGGGTCGGTGGCGTTGATGCCGCGGATGAAGCCGTGGGGGAGCCCCCGCTCGGCCTCGTACCTGGCGAACGCCTCGAACGGGCTCGAGAGGATGACACCACCGAAGTCCCACAACACCGCATCGATCACGGGGTGGACCCTACGGATCGAGCGGTCCCGCCGGCGAAGTGGTCACGCCGAGCGCCGCCCACGACCGCCGATCTGCTGCGACCAGGATCCCCCGGAACCGCGTCGCGCCTGGGTACGCTGCTGGCGAGAGCTGCGGCGTCGATCGTCTGCCGATCCCCGACCTCGCCCCACGTGCCCGTGCCCAACCGGACGGACTCGCTGGGAGGGTGGGGATCGCAGGAGGCGCCCCCGCTCGCAACGGGCCCGAATCGAGGCCCGGTCACCCGACGAATGGGAAACACGACGAGATGAGCTCCACCCCCCGATCCGGCCACGTGGTCGTCGACGGATCGAACATCGCGACCGAGGGTCGGTCGATGCCGAGCCTGGCGCAACTGAACGAGGCGGTCCTCGCCTTCATGTCCGACCGGCCTGGCGTGACGGTCACCGTGGTCGTCGACGCGACCTTCGGCCATCGCATCCACAAGTCCGAGACCGCCGAGTTCGACGACGCGGTCGCCAACACCGAGCTCGTCGCCCCGCCGGCCGGTGCGGTCGGCCGCGGCGAGGCCTTCGTGCTCGGCATCGCCGACAAGGCGGGGGCGATGGTGCTCTCGAACGACTCCTTCCAGGAGTTCCACGGCACCTACGACTGGCTCTTCGACGAGGGTCGTCTGGTGGGTGGCAAGCCGGTGCCGCACGTCGGTTGGGTGTTCGTCGATCGCGTCCCGGTGCGCGGGCCGATCAGCCGTCGCGCGCAACGGGAACCCTCGAAGCGTGCGGGCAGCGGCGGGACGCGGGCAGCCGCCGGCGTCGCCCGGGTGGGGAGCAAGGAGGCGAGCCTGCCGATGCCCGTGCCGAGCACGCCGCCGCCGGGTCGGTCGGGCGCGGGCCGCGGTGCCGGGCGTGGCCGTGAGGCCGCTGCGCCGGCGCCGGTCCCCGACATGCGTCCGGCCCCGGCCGTGGCCGCCAAGGTCGCCCGGGTCACCGCGAAGGACGGTGGTGCCGATCGGTCCGCCGGTCGCTCCGGCGAGGCCGTGAACGACGTGATGCCGTTCATCAACTTCGTCGAGCACCACCCCGTCGGCTCCAGCGTGAACGCGACCGTCGAGAGCTACTCCTCGCACGGCGCGTACGTGACGATCGGCGACGTCCGCGGCTACGTGCCGTTGCGGCTGATGGACGATCCGATGCCGCGGGCGGCCAAGTACGTCATGAAGATCGGCGACGCGGTCACCCTCGTGGTCGTCAGCTTCAACCCCGGCCGGCGCAGCATCGACTGCGCGGTCCCGCACATGGTCGGCGACCTCCGTCTCGACGAGGTGCTCCCCGCCACCGGCGAGCAGACCGAGCCCGCAGCGCCGGCTCGTTCGCGGGGTGGGCGCGGTGCGGCCAAGGAAGCAGCAGCGCCGGCGGCGAAGAGGGCCGCGGCCAAGCGTGGCGGCCCCAGGAAGGCCGCGGCGACCCCGGCACCGGCCGAGACAGCCCCGGCGGCCGGCACGCCGGCCGAGGAACCCACCGTCACCCCGGCGGCGCGGGCGCGGCGGTCTGCGAAGCGGACCGCGGCGACGACCTCGACCACCTCGCCCGCCCCCGCGGCGCCCGAGGCCCCGGTCGAGGAGGCCCCGGCCGAGACGACTCCGGCCAAGAAGGTCCCGGCGAAGCGGGCCCCGGCCAAGAAGGCGCCGGCAAAGAAGGCAGCCGCCACGAGGGCGCCGGCCGCCCCCACCACGGAGGCCGCCGCCACGAAGGCGCCGGCGAAGCGGGCCGCAACGAAGACGGCACCGGCCGCCGAGAAGTCGCCGGCGAAGAAGGCGTCCGCGACGACGTCGCCCGCGAAGAAGGCACCGGCCAAGAAGACCCCGGCGAAGAAGGGACCCGCCAAGAAGGCGGCCGCGGGGAAGGGATCTGCGGCGTCGGCGCCGCCCGCCCCGAACCCCGCCCCCTCCAAGCGTGCGAGCACGAGGCGTCGGGCGGCCGCGTCCGACAGCGGGTCGTGATGCGCGTCGTCACCTGGAACGTCAACTCGCTCAAGGCGCGCCTGGCGCGCGTCGAGGAGTGGATCGCCGAGGTCCAGCCCGACGTGCTGTGCCTCCAGGAGACGAAGCTGGCCGACGACGCGTTCCCGGCCCTCGCCTTCGAGGCGATGGGCTACCAGGCAGCCCACCACGGTCAGGGCCAGTGGAACGGCGTGGCGATCCTGTCGAAGGTCGGGCTCGACGACGTCGTCGCCAACTTCGCTCCCGGGGTCGAACCCGACCCCGAGGCACGGATCATCACCGCCACCTGCGGTGGCGTGCGCATCAGCAGCGTCTACGTGCCCAACGGTCGAGCGCTCGACCACGATCACTATCGCTACAAGCTCGACTGGTTGGGACGATTGCGCGAGCACCTCGATCGCGACACGGCACCCGACGCTGCCGCGATCGTGGCGGGCGACTTCAACATCGCACCCGACGATCGCGACGTGCACGATCCCGCCGCTCTCGTCGGAGCCACCCACGTGAGCGAGCCCGAGCGCGCCCGCCTGGCCGAGCTCGAGGCCTGGGGGCTCGTCGACTCGTTCCGGCACCTCCACGACGGAGCGGGTCTCTACTCGTGGTGGGACTACCGCAGCGGCGACTTCCACCAGGGTCGCGGCATGCGGATCGATCTGGTGCTCGTCACCCGACCGCTGGTCGACCGGATCCGGTGGTGCGTCGTCGACCGCAACGCCCGCAAGGGCAAGCAGCCGAGCGATCACGCACCCGTGGTGCTCGACCTCGCGGACTGACCCCGCTCCGACGGCGGTCCGGCGCCGCTGTCGTCATCGGCATCGATCGTCTGCACGATCTCGTCGAACAGCCGCGTGGCGGTGATGGTGCCGAGGCGGGCCGTGTCGGCCAGTTCGGCTGCCGTGCGTGGCGGGTGCTCCGCGATCCTGCGCAGCGCGTCGTCGGCCAGCAGGTGCTCGGGGAGCACCCCGGCGCGCCGTCCCGCCGCACTGCGCCAGGCGCGCAGCGCGCGCAGGTGGCGGGCAGCCGGGTCGGCGTGCCAGGTCACCGATCGCCGTACGGCGACCGGGGGCGCGACGACCGGCGGCGGCGCGGGTGGGTCGTATCCCTCGAGCAGCGGCGTGCGCTTTCGCTGGTAGCCGGCGCGTCGACCAGCCCAGGTGACCGTCACGTGGTCGGTGGCGCGGGTGAGCGCCACGTAGAACAACCGTGCCTCCTCGGCGCGCGCTGCCGTCGTGGTCGCCGATCGATGGGGGATCGACCCGGTCTCGGCACCGACGATCACGACCCGGTTCCACTCGCGGCCCTTCGCTCCGTGGAAGGTCAGCAGCTCGACGCCGCCGGCATCGCGCGTGCCGAAGGGGTCGGCCGTGCGCAACCAGGCCCGGAAGCCCGCGCCGTCCCCCGTCGGCTGCTCCCGCAGGTAGTCGAGCACCGCGCCGGCGACATCGATCGTCGCTCGCTGCGAGGGGACCGGGTCGGTCACCTCCCCGAGATCGGCGAGCGTGTCGTGAGCCCAGGCACGCAGACGCGCCGTCGGCTTGCAGCGGCCCGCGCTGGTGACGGCGTCGCGGTGCGCCGCCGGCGCGCCGTCGGAGGTGCGACGGACGGCGACATCCGCGGCTTCGAGCGCGGCGCGCATCGGGGTGAGCTGCGCGTGGGTCCGGGCGAGCACCGCCACCTGGCCGAGCGCGATCTCGGAACGATCGACGGTGCGCAGCAGCCCGACGACGGTGTCCACCTCGTCGTGCTCGTCCTCGCAGGCGAGCACCGTCACCGTGCCGCCGGGCTCGCGCGCCGATCGCAGGGTCGTCGGTCGATCGCCGAGCCGGAGCACGTGCACGCCCGCATCCACGATCGCCGGGGTGCAGCGGTGGTTCACGGGCAGGCGGATCACCTCCACCCCGGGGAAGCGCTGCTCGACGTCGACGAGCAGTGAGGGGTCGGCACCGTTGAATCCGTAGATCGCCTGCGCCGGGTCGCCGACCAGGAACACGTCGTCGTGGCCCGTGCGCAGGAGCTCGACCACCCGGTGCTGGAGCGGGGAGAGGTCCTGGGCTTCGTCGACGAGGATGTGGCGGAAGCGCCATCGCGTGATCTCCGCGAACTCGGGGTCACGGGTGAACAGCTCGGTGCCCTGCAGCAGCACGTCGTCGAGGTCGATCACCCCCCGACGGCGCTTCTCCCCGGCGTAGGTGTCGAGCAGGTCGGCGATCACGTGGACCCCGCCGGGCGGCCGCCGACCGGCGGTGCGCGCCGCGTCGCCGTACGAACGGGCGTCGAGGCCACGCGTCGTGGCCCAGGCCAGTTCGGTGAAGAGATCGTCGGTGCGGGTGCCACCCAGGCCCAGGGCGCCGACCGCAGCGGCCAGCAGACGACGCCGATCCTCGACCACGGTCGGGGCGGGCCGGCCGAGGTCCTCGGAGCGTTGGCGGATCAGCGACAGCAGGACCGAGTGGAACGTGCCGGCCTCGATGCGCTCGTTCAGCCCGAGTCGACGCAACCGGCGTCGAAGCTCGCCGGCGGCTTCGCGGGTGAACGTCAGCACCAGGGTGTGCGACGCATCGGCGGATCCGGTGACGATGCGGTGGGCCACCCGACGCGTCAGCACCCGGGTCTTTCCCGAGCCGGCACCGGCGATGACCGCGACGAGGCGCGAGGGCGAGGTGACGGCGCGGCGCTGGTCGGCGTCGAGATCAGCGAGCAGGTCGTCGGCGTCCACCGCCGCGAACGCTAGGGGATTCCCGGCGGCCTCGTGCTCCGGTACTCTGCCGCCGTGCCGTTCCCGCGCAAGCTCCTCAACGACAACGAGACCATCGCCGTCGACCTGCATCCCCATTGGTTCCACTTCGCCGAGCCGGCGTTCTCGCTCGCCGGGTCGCTGGTGCTGGGCATCATCACCCTCACCCTCGACGCCGGGACCCTCAAGGACGTGCTCGGCTGGATCGCGCTCCTCCTCATCGTCGGCACCGCCCTGTGGACCGTGCAGCGCTACATCACCTGGCGCACGAGCCACTTCGTGATCACCAACGACCGGATCATCTACCGCTCGGGGTTCATCTCGAAGTCGGGCGTCGACATCCCCCTCGAGCGGGTCAACAACGTGATCTTCAACCAGGGGATCCTCGAGCGGGCGCTGGGTGCCGGCGACCTGCTCATCGAGTCGGCCGGCGAATCGGGTCAGCAGCGGTTCAGCGACATCCGCCGCCCCGACCAGATCCAGAAGAAGATCTACGAGCAGATCAACCTCAACGAGGAGAACATGCGCGGGCCGGCGCCCGCCAGCCTCGACGTCGCCTCGCAGCTCGAGAAGCTCGAGGGGATGCTCGAACGCGGCACGCTGTCGCTCGAGGAGTTCGAGGCGCAGAAGCGCCGCCTCCTCGGCAGCTGACCGCCCGCGTCGGGCCGCGGGCTCAGGCGGTCTCGGACCGGTCGGTCCCGGCCCCGCCCACCGGCCGGACGCGCCAGCCCTCCACCTCGGCGCCCGGTTCGCACCAGGCCACCACGCAGCCGCCGAACCCCCCGCCCGTCATGCGTGCGCCGTACACGCCGGGCGTTGCGGCGAGCGCGGCGACGGCCACGTCCATCGTCGGCGTCGACACGGCGTAGTCCTCTGCCAGGCTCCGGTGCCCGTCGAGCAGGATCCGGCCGACCTCGTGGTGATCGCCGGCCCGCATCGCCTCGGCGAACGCGCGGACGCGCAGGTTCTCCGACACCACGTGACGGGCCCGGGCGCGCACGACGGGATCGGCGATCGACGCCACGTCGGTGTCGGTGGCGTCGCGCAGCGGTCCGATCTCGGCCTCGGCCCGCGCGCACTCCGCGACCCGGTCGGCGTAGGGCGAACCCTCGAGCGTGCGATGCGCGACGAACCGCACGACCACGTCGACATCGTCGGGCACCGGCACCGGGGTGGTCTCGAACGAGCGGCAGTCGATCAGCAGCGCGTGCCCGTCGACCGCACCGGCGATGCACAGCTGGTCCATGATGCCCGTCGGGACGCCGGTGGCCCGCTGCTCGGCCCGCTGGCACCGTCGAGCGAGCTCGAGCGGATCGATGCGGACACCGACCGCCAACGCCACCGCCACCTCGAGCGCGGCACTCGAGGAGAGCCCGGCACCCACGGGGATGTCGGTGCTGACGTCGCCGTCGATCCCGTGGACACCGGGCAGATCCGCGACCTCGGCGAGCACGGCCGCCACGTAGCGCCCCCACGAGGGTCGGACGGCGACGGGGTCGACGTCAAGGGGGAGCTGCAGGTGCACGGCGCCGTCACCGTCACCGTCGGGGGAGCGGAGCCGGACCGCACCGTCGAGCCGGGTCGCACTGATCTGCGTCCACCGGTCGATCGCCATCGGGAGCACCAGCCCTCCGACGTAGTCGGTGTGGTCACCGATGAGGTTGACCCGACCCGGGGCTCGTGTACGGGTGCTCGGCACGGTCGGCGACGGTAGTCGGCTCGCCGGGGGACGGGGTGCGCATGCCACACTCGGGCCCATGCCCCGTACTGCGGTCCCCACCGGTGTCGAGCTCGAGTACGAGACGTTCGGCTCGGCGAGCGATCCGACCCTGTTGCTCGTGATGGGGTTCACCGCACAGCTCATCGCCTGGGACACCGGCTTCTGCGAGCGCTTCGTCGACGCCGGCTTCCACGTGGTCCGGTTCGACAACCGCGACTGCGGCCTGTCGACCCGCTTCGACGGCCAGCGCGTCGACGCCCAGGCCGTGATGGCGGCGCATCGCTCGGGCGGTGAGCTGCCCGAGGTGCCCTACACGTTGTCCGACATGGCCGCGGATGCCGTCGGGCTCCTCGACGCACTCGGCGTCGACCGGGCCCACGTGCTCGGCGCCTCGATGGGCGGCATGATCGTCCAGACGATGGCCATCGAGCACCCCGAACGCCTGCACAGCGTGGTCTCGGTGATGAGCGCCCCCGGTGACCTGTCGGTGGGCAAGCCGACCCCCGAGGCGTTGGCAGCCCTGCTCGCGCCGCCCCCGTCCGACCGCGACGCGTACATCGACGCTGCCGAGCGGTCACTGATCTGGGCCTCGCAACGCTACGGCGATGCGGCCCGCCTGCGCAGGAACGCCGCACTGGCCTACGACCGGGCCTTCTATCCCGAGGGCGCCACGCGCCAGCTCGCCGCGATCTACGCGAGCGGCGACCGATCCGGGGCGCTCGGGCAGGTGACCGTGCCGACGCTGGTGCTGCACGGTCGCGACGACACCTTGATCGCCCCCGACGGTGGTGAGCGCACCGCCGAGCTGATCCCCGGCGCACACCTGCTGATGCTCGCCGACATGGGCCACGACCTCCCCGAGCCGCTCTGGCCGCTGATCGTCGCCGCCGCCACCGAACACGCCCGCCTCGCCGCCTGACCACCACCCGTCGCACACCGACTCGCACCCACTCGCATCCACTCCCACGGAGGAACCACATGTCCGGACCGCTCACCGGGTACCGCATCATCGAGATCGCCGGCATCGGGCCCGGCCCGTTCGCCGCGATGATGCTCGCCGACATGGGGGCCGAGGTCATCCGCGTCGACCGCGCCCAATCGGTGCGCGGGCCCGCGCCCGACACCCCGCACTTCGACGTGCTGCAGCGGGGCCGTCGCAACCTCGCCCTCGACCTGAAGCACCCCGACGGCGTCGCCACCCTGCTCGAGCTCGTCGAGTCGGCCGACGCCCTGATCGAAGGGTTCCGACCCGGGGTGATGGAGCGTCTCGGTGTCGGTCCCGAGGTGTGCCTGGCACGCAACCCCAAGCTGGTGTTCGGACGCATGACCGGTTGGGGGCAGGAGGGCATGTACGCCCAGGCCGCCGGGCACGACATCAACTACATCTCGCTCGCCGGCTCGCTGGCCCACTTCGGTCGCGCCGGTGAGGCGCCCGTCCCGCCGCTCAACATGGTGGGCGACTTCGGCGGTGGCGGGATGTTCCTCGCCTACGGCGTGGTGTGCGCGCTCCTCGAGGCCCAGCGCAGCGGTGCCGGTCAGGTGGTCGACACCGCGATGGTCGACGGTGCCGCAGTCCTCATGTCGATGTTCTGGGCCTTCAAGGCGGTCGGCATGTTCGACGAGGACGCACCGGGCACCAACCTGCTCGACACCGGCGCCCACTTCTACGACGTCTACGAGTGCGCCGATGGTCGCTACATCTCGCTCGGGTCGATCGAGCCGCAGTTCTACGCCGAGCTCCTGCGCCTCACCGGGCTCGAGGGCGACCCCGAGTTCGCGAAGCAGATGGACAAGACCGAGTGGCCGGCGCTCAAGGAGCGCCTCCGCGCGGTGTTCGCCGGCAAGACCCGCGACGAGTGGTGCGCCCTGATGGAGGCCACCGACGTGTGCTTCGCCCCGGTGCTCACGATGAGCGAGGCAGCCGCGCACCCGCACAACGTGGAGCGCCGCACGTTCGTCGAGGTCGCCGGCACGACGCAGCCGGCGCCCGCCCCCCGGTTCAGTCGGACCGCGGCGAGCATCGAACGGCCGCCCGCCCACCCCGGGCAGCACACCCGGGAGGTGCTCACCGCGTGGGGCATCGGGGCCGATCGCGTCGAGGAGCTCCTCGGGAACGGCGCCGCGAAGCAGGCCTGATGGCAACCCTTCTCTGCTTCCATGCCCATCCCGATGACGAGGCGATCAGCACCGGGGGCACGATGGCCCGCGCCCATGCCGAGGGGCACCGGGTCGTGCTCGTGGTGGCCACTGACGGCGCACACGGCGAGGTGCCCGACGATCTGGCCCCCGGCGAGTCACTCGCCGATCGCCGTCGCGTGGAGACCGAGGCATCGGCCGCCGTGCTCGGGGTCGACCGGCTCGTGTTCCTCGGGTACGGCGACTCGGGGATGACCGGGTGGGAGCAGAACGAGCACGAGGGCACGTTCCACCAGGCCGATCTCGACGATGCGGCCCGGCACCTCGCCGCCGTGCTCCAAGAGGAGCATGCCGACGTGCTCACCACCTACGACTGGCACGGGGTGTACGGGCATCCCGACCACGTGAAGGTCCACCGGGTGGGGGCACGGGCGGCCGAGCTCGTCGCGGCGTCGCTGCCGGGGCTGCGCGTGCTCGAGGCGACGATGAACCGCGACGAGATGGCCCGCATGTTCGCCGCCGCCGTCGAGGCGGGGGCGATCACCTCCGACGACGGGTTCGACGCCGGGGCCCCGGCCGATGACGGCAACCCCTTCGGGACCCCCGAGGCCGAGCTCGGTCTGGTGGTCGACGTCTCGGCGTACGTGGCCGAGAAGCGTCGGGCGATCCGGTGCCACCGCAGCCAGGTCAGCGACTCGACCTTCTTCCTGCAGATGCCCGACGACCAGTTCGCGCTCGCCTTCGGCCGCGAGTGGTTCGTCGATCCGGTCGCCGGTCCGGGTCTGCGCGCCGGGTGGATCTTCGACGCCGTGCCCGACAGCGGACTTGCCGAGGACCTGCGTCCGTGACGATTCGCGTCCACCTGGTCCGCCACGGTCGCGCGGCGGCCGGCTGGGACGACGATCCCGATCCGGGGCTCGACGACCTCGGGCGGTCACAGGCCGAGACGATGGCCGCACTGCTCGCGCCGCTGGGCCCGCTGCCGGTGGTGACCAGCCCACTGCGGCGCTGTCGCGAGACGAGCGAGCCGCTCGTTCGCCGGTGGGGCTCGGATCCGGTCGTGGAGCCGCAGGTCGCCGAGATCCCCTCACCCGAGGGCGTCCCGATGGGCGAGCGCGTCGCGTGGCTGCGCGAGGCCATCGACGGAACCTGGTCCGAGCTCGGGCCGCGCTACGTGCGATACCGCGACGAGGTCGTCGCCGCAGTGCGTTCGCGGCCGGGCGACACGGTGGTGGTCTCGCACTTCGTGGCCATCAACGCCGTCATCGGCGCCTGCGTGGGGAGTGATCGCGTGGTCGTCCGGTCACTCGACAACGCCTCGATCACGACCGTCGAGGTCACCGCCGGCGGCCTCGTCCTCGTCGAGGGTGGCCACGAGGCCGACACGCTGATCCGCTGACGGCGCTCGGCGGGTCGGCTCGGCCGCGTACGTCGTGGCCGTGCCGTGGCCGTGCCGTATTTGTGTCGTGTCGGTGCTTCGTGGGTGGGTGCCGACGACCTGGCCGACCCGGACGGCAGAATGGACCGATGCGGCGTCGTCCCCCCCGGTCCGTCCTCGGTTCCCTCCTGCTCCCGGCGGTGCTGGTCCTCGTGGTCACGGCCTGTTCCTCCGATGCCGGCGACGACGCGCTCGTCGCCGAGGGCGGCACCCTCGCGCCGGTCGCCACCACGGCGGTGGCTCCGACGACCACCGTTACGCCCACGACCCTCGCGCCCACCACCGTGGTCACCACGACGGTGGCGGCGACCACGACCACGACCACGACGACGGCACCGCCGGTCACCGAGCCCCCGGTGACCGTGTCGCCCGCGGTACGCGAGCTGGTCCTGCGCCGTGACGGCATCGGCACCGCGGCGTTCGGCACCGATCCCGACGCCGTCGTCGGCTACGTCTCGTCGTTCCTCGGTTCGCCCACCGGTGACACCGGCTGGACCGACCCGTACTCGTTCGCGATCTGCCCGGGCAACGAGGTCCGACGGGTCGAGTGGGGGGTGTTCTCCTTGCTGTTCAGCGACGACTCGCCGGTCGCGCCCGCCCGCCGGCACTTCTTCGCCTGGGAGTACGGTCTGGCGGGTCAGGTCGGCGACGAGCCCCAGGGCCTGGCGACACCGGGCGGCGTGGGGCTCGGCGATCGTGTCGTCGACCTGCGGGCCGAGTTCCCGGGCGTGTTCGTGAACGAAGGCGAGGACGACCTGTTCCCCTCGAACTTCTACGTCGACGACTCGTTCCGCGGCCTGCTGACCGGGCCCACCGACGACGACCTCATCACGGTGATGTTCGGCGGCTTCGGCTGCGGCGAGTGACGGGGAGCCGTCCGGGGTGGATGCTGCCGGTGTGCTCTCCTGGCACGAGACGTCCGGGTGGGTGCTGATCGGGCTGAACGCCGTCGCCGGGGTCTGGGCGCTGGCCGCCCACCGGTGGGGGAGCCTCGTGGGGCGTCCGCTGTGGGCCGTGATCGTGGTGGCGCAGCTGTGGGTGTTCGTGCAGGCGATCCTGGGCGTGGTGCTCACGGCCCGCTTCGAGTTCGAGCTCGACGACTTCCACGCGCTCTACGGGTTCTCGGCGATCATCGCCGTGGGCATCCTCTACAGCTATCGGACCAGCACCTTCATGCGCGGCAAGGTCCTGCTGCTCTACGGGTTCGGCTGCCTGTTCATCATGGGTCTCGGCCTGCGCAACCTGACGCTGTGAACGACCGAGCCGGCACCCGTGGGGGTGCCGGCTCGGTGAACGAATCGGGTGGGCGATGGGCCGTCGGCCCGATCAGGCGTCGGCGAGCTGGGCCTCGAGGTCGTCGACGGCGCGGTACAGGCTCGTGGGCAGCTTGTCGCCGAACTGGGCGAAGTGCTCGCGGATCTGGGGGATCGCGCCGGCCCAGCCGGCGGTGTCGACCGAGAGGATGGCGGCCAGGTCGGCCCCGTCGATCTCGAGCCCGTCGGTGTCGAGCGCACCATCGGCGGGCAGCCGCCCGATCGGGGTGTCGACGGCCTCGGCGGTGCCGGCGACCCGTTCGAACACCCACTTGAGCACGCGGCTGTTCTCGCCGAAGCCAGGCCACAGGAAACGGCCGTCATCGTCGCGCCGGAACCAGTTCACGAAGAAGATCTTCGGCAGCTTCTCGGCGTCGGCCTTGGCGCCGAGGTCGAGCCAGTGCTGGAAGTAGTCGGCGAAGTTGTAGCCGCAGAACGGCAGCATGGCCATCGGGTCGAAGCGCAGCTTGCCCTGCTCGCCCTGCTGGGCCGCCGTGGTCTCCGAGGCCATGATCGACCCGAGGAACACGCCGTGCTCCCAGTCGTAGGCCTCGGTGACGAGTGGGACGGTGGTGCGGCGACGGCCACCGAAGAGGATCGCCGAGATCGGCACGCCGGAGGGGTCCTCCCACTCGGGTGCGATCGACGGGCACTGCGAGGCCGGGGCCGTGAAGCGGGCGTTCGGGTGTGCCGCGGGCGTCTCGACCTCGGGGTTCCAGGCATTGCCCCGCCAGTCGGTGGCGCGCGCCGGCGGGGGTTCGCTCATGCCCTCCCACCACACGTCGCCGTCGTCGGTGAGCGCGGTGTTGGTGTAGATGCTGTTGCCCCACAGCGTGTGCATCGCGTTGGCGTTGGTGTCGTAGCCGGTGCCCGGGGCCACGCCGAAGAACCCGGCTTCGGGGTTGATGGCGTAGAGGCGACCGTCCTCGCGGAACTTCATCCAGCAGATGTCGTCGCCGATGGTCTCGGCCGTCCAGCCCGGCACGGTCGGCACGAGCATCGCGAGGTTGGTCTTGCCGCACGCCGAGGGGAATGCCCCGGCGATGT
>CAYRXQ010000060.1:3931-14703 GCA_964428115.1 uncultured Ilumatobacteraceae bacterium | reverse complement strand
GCCCGGCAAGGCCCACCTGACCGAGTTCGGTCTCGACGTGGGTGCGTTCTCGCTGCGCTGGTTCCAGGAGTACTACGGCATCCCGTACCCGGCGGAGAAGGTCGACCTGCTGGCGCTGCCCGACTTCGCGGCCGGCGCGATGGAGAACCTGGGGTGCATCACCTTCCGCGAGAGCCTGCTCCTCGTCGACCCGGCCACCGCCACCCAGGCCGAGCGCCAGAACGTGGCCGACGTCGTCGCCCACGAGCTGGCCCACATGTGGTTCGGCGACCTGGTGACGATGCGCTGGTGGAACGGCATCTGGCTCAACGAGGCGTTCGCCACCTTCATGGAGCTGGCTGCCTGCGACGCGTACCGCCCCGACTGGCAGCGCTGGACCGCGTTCGGCCTCGAGCGCAGCGTCGCGTTCGAGACCGACTCGCTCGCCAGCACCCGTTCGGTGGAGTACGAGGTGCGCTCCCCGGCCGACTGCGAGGGCATGTTCGACGTGCTCACGTACCAGAAGGGCGGGGCGCTGCTCCGCATGCTCGAGCAGTACCTCGGTGCGGAGCGGTTCCGCGACGGCGTCTCGCACTACCTGCGGACGCACGCGTACCGCAACACCGAGACCAGCGACCTGTGGGACGCGATCGAGGCGACGAGCGGGGAGCCGGTCCGCCGGATCATGGACTCGTGGATCTGGCAGCCCGGCTATCCGTTGGTCGAGGCAAGCCTCGATGGTGACGACCTGGTGCTCCGTCAGTCGCCGTTCACCTTCGGCGGCACCGAAGCCGCAGGGGCGACGCGCTGGGCGGTCCCGATCGTGGTGCGCCAGGGCGGGTCCTCGGGCACCGGCACCCTCGACACCGTGCTCCTCGACGGGGACGAGTCCAGGATCCGTCTCTCCGACCCGACGGCACCGGTGGTGGTCAACGCCGGCGGTCACGGCTTCTACCGCGTCGCGTACGCACCCGAGCTGCGCGAGCGGCTGGTGACCTCGCTCGAGGTCCTCGACACGCTCGAGCGCTACCTCCTCGTGGACGACGCGTGGAACGCCGTCGTGGCCGGGCGATCGAGCGCGGCGGAGCTCCTCGACCTGCTCGACGGGTTCGGCGGCGAGCGCGAGCTCGCCGTCTGGCAGGCCATCACGATCGCACTGCGCGGCCTGATCCGGGTGCTCGACGAGGACGATGTCCCTGCGTTCCGTGCACGTGTCGCCGCGCTCGTCGGACCGGCCCTGGTCGACCTCGGCGAACCCGCCGAGGGTGAGGACGACCTGACCCGCAAGCTCCGCGGCGTGCTCACCGGCGCGATGGCGGTGCTCGGCGGCGACGCGGCCACCGCCGAACGGTGCCGTGCGATCTACCAGGCCGCGGCGCACGACCCGTCGGCCGTCGATGCCGAGCTCCTCGCCGCGGCGACCACGGTCGTGGCCGCCACCGGCGACGAGGGCACCTACGAGCAGATGCTCGCGGCGATGCGCCGGGCCAGCACGCCCCAGGAGGAGCTCCGTCACCTGTACGCCCTGGCCGAGTTCGACGACGAGGCGCTCCTCGAGCGCACCTGCGCTCTCGCCATGTCGGGCGAGGTCAAGACGCAGAACGCACCGTTCCTGCTGCGGATGTGCATCGCCAACCGCCGGTTCGGCTCGACGGCGTGGCGGTTCGTTCGAGAGCACTGGGACGAGGCCGTGGACCGGTTCCCCTCCAACACGATCGTGCGGATGGTCGACGCGGTGAAGCTGCTGAACCGGCCGGATCAGGTCGCCGACGTGCGGGCCTTCTTCGCCGAGCACCCGATCCCGCAGGCGGCTGCCACGTTGGATCAGGTCCTCGAGCGCCAGGCCGTCAACGCCGAGCTGCGGACCCGCGCCGGAGCGGAACTGGCCGCCGCGCTGCGCGCCGGCTGAGGGACGATCCGGGATCCGGCGTCATCCGGACGTGCACACGGCTCCGTAGAGGGGGGTGTCGGGTCCGCTCGGACCCGGTCAACCAACCCGAAAGGTCCCCCTCATGAAGCGAGTCATCGCCGGGCTGGCTGCCGCTGCTGCTGCCGTTGCCTTCCTCCCCGCCGCCGCGTCCGCACAGGACGGCGCCTCCATCACCCTGCTCCACGGCATCCCCGGCGTCACGGTGGACGTCGCGGTCGACGGTGCCATCGTCATCCCGGGCTTCGAGCCCGGCGCCACGCAGGACCTCTCGTCCTTCGCCGGCCAGACCCTCATGAACCTCGAGGTCCGGCTCGCCGGGACCGAGGACGTGGCCATCGGCCCGGTCGCCGAGTTCCCGGTGCCCGCCTCGGGCAACTGGACCGTCATCGCCCACCTCGACGCCGAGGGCACGCCCACCGTCACCCCGTTCGAGAACGACGTCACGCCTGCGGCCGACGGCCAGGGCCGTCTCACCGTCCGCCACACGGCTGCGGCCCCGGCGGTCGACATCGTGCTCGGCGATGCCCGTCCCTTCACGGGCGTCGAGAACGGTCAGGGCGGCTCGGCCGACCTCCCCGCCGGTGAGATCGCCGGCGCCCAGGTCGCGCCTGCCGGTGGCGACCCGATCGCAGACGTGCCCACCGTGAACCTCGCGGCCGGCACCAACCTGATCGTCTACGCCGTGGGCAGCCTCGAGGACGGCTCGTTCACCTTCTACACCCAGGAGCTCTCGATCGGCACGGAGGCCCCGGCCGACGGTGGCGCCGAGGGCGACGGCACCCCGGCCCCGACCGAGGTCAACACCGGCAACGCGATCGACGGTGGCCCCTCGATCGGCCTGCTCGTCGCCGCCGGCGCACTTGCGCTGCTCGGCGCCGGTTCCCTGGCCTTCCGCCGCAACGCCGCCTGAACCTGACACGATCGTGTCCATGACGACGAGGACCCGCCCAGACGGCCACACCGGCCGAGGGCGGGTCCTCGTCGCGTTCGCCCTGCTGGCGCTGGTCGGCGCGGTGGTGCTCGCCCTGGCGGCGTTCGCCCCCGCCGACGAGGCCGACCAGGTGGTCCTCGAGGTCGACTCGGTGACCGCCGCCGTGACCCCGTCCACCGTGGCGACCTTCGCCGACGACGAGGGTCACGGTGCGCAGGACACCGGAGGTGCCGGGTCGGCCGCGGCGGCGGCGGCGCTCGGCGGCGCGGCACCGAGCCCCACCGCGCCGCTCTCCCCGCTCGCCGCCCTCGTCGGTCCCGCCGGATCTGCGATCCCCGAGCCGATCGCGCCCCGGGCGCAACCGGTCGCGATCGTGATCGACGACGTGGCCCTGTGGGCGCCGGTGCGACCGGTGGGCCTCGAACCCGACGGTCAGCTGGAGATCCCCGACGAGACCGAGGTCGGCTGGTACCGATACGGCGCCAGCCCCGGACGACCGGGCGCGACCGTGCTGGCCGCCCACGTGACCTGGAACGACACGATCGGCCCGTTCTACCGGCTCGGGTCGCTCGGGCCCGGCTCCCGGGTCGAGGTCACGCTCGACGACGGAGCGGTGCGGGTCTACGAGGTCGTCGAGCGCACGATGTATCGCAAGACCGAGCTCCCCCGCGACCGGATCTGGCGCACCTCGGGTGACGAGACGCTCGTGCTCATCACCTGCGGCGGGGACTTCAACCCCGAGATCCGCCGGTACCGCGACAACATCGTCGTCTACGCCGTCCCCGTCGCCTGACGGCGGTCCCATCACGTCGACGTCGGTTCGTCGACGTCAGCATCGACCACGATGGGTGATGACGGTACGGTGGGACGCTGATGGACGGGGAATCGGGGCGGGTGACGGCACCGCTCGCTGCGATCGGCACCACCTCGGCGCTGGCGGCACTCGAGCGGGCACTGCGCACGATCCGCGCCGGACACCGTGTCCTGCTCGAGGCCACCGACGAGTTGGGGTTGGCCACCCGGATGTGCCAGACGATCGTCGATGCCGGCGGCTATGCGCTCGCCTGGGTGGGTCGCGCCGAGCACGACGAGGAGCGCCAGGTGTCGCCCCTCGCGGCCGCAGGACGCGTCGACTACGTCCAGCCGGGCATGATCACCTGGCACCCCGACGACGAGCGCGGGCGTGGGCCCACCGGCCGGGCGCTGCGCTCGGGCCAGATCCAGTCCACGCACGACCTCGCCGAAGAGGCCGACTTCGAGCCGTGGCGGGCTCGGGCCCTCGCCGCCGGGTTCCGCAGTTCGCTCGCCGTCCCCATCGACTGGATCGCGGGAACGCGGGCCGTCATCTCGATCTACGCGGTCGAGCCCGGGTCCTTCGACGGTGCCGCCATCGAGCTGCTCAGCGATCTGGCCGCGGATCTCGCGTTCGGCGCCGTCCGACTGCACGAGGTGGCCCGGCTGCACGAGGAGGAACAGCAGCGGCTGCGACTCGAGCGGCAGCTGTTCAACGCCGAGCGGCTCGACACCGTCGGACGGCTCGCGAGCGGCGTGGCCCACGACTTCAACAACCAGCACACCGTCATCCGGGGTGCCGCCGAGCTGGCGACCGACGCCGTGGAGCGCGGCACCCCTCCGTCGGCGGAGCTCCGTGCGATCCTCGAGGCCACCACGCTGGCCTGCGCGCTCACCCAGCGGCTCCTCGCCCTCGGGCGGCGCTACGAGTCGGGACCGGGGTTGGTCGACGTCGCCACTGCGGTCGAGCGGCTCGGCGATATCATCGAGCGCGTCGCCGGCCCGACCGTGGAGTGCACCCTTCGGCTGGGCGAGGGTCTCCCGCCGGTCTGGATCGATCTCGGGCGCCTCGAACAGCTCGTCCTCAACCTCGTGGGCAATGCCGCTGACGCGATCGCCGACACCGGTCGCGGTCGCGGGTCGATCGAGATCTCGGTCGAGCGTGCGTCGCCGTCACACGACGAGGGCGATCCCGGGGTGGTCCTGAGCGTCCGAGACGACGGCACGGGCATGCCCGACGACGTGGCCGCACGTGCGCTCGAGCCGTTCTTCACGACCAAGGCGCCGGGGCGTGGCACGGGGCTGGGCCTGGCCACGGTGCACGATACCGTCCGGGCGAGCGACGGCTCGATGCAGATCGATTCGACGCCGGGCATCGGCACCACGGTGTCGATCACCCTGCGGGGCGGCACCGCCTGAGGCTCGGGCGCCCGACACCTGCAGCGCTGCGAGCTGCAGCGTGTCTGACACCGGAGGGAGTGGAGCTGAGGGGAATCGAACCCCTGGCCTCGACAGTGCGATTGTCGCGCTCTACCAACTGAGCTACAGCCCCGATGCGGCGGGGAGTGTACCGCCGTTCGCCGTCAGCGACGCACCGTGTCGGAGCGCACCCAGTCGTCGGGCCAGCCTCGCCGTTCGTCGCGCTGGCGCAACTGGCTGAGGAGGTAGACGTACCCGCACAGCGCCAGGAACGAGAGCACGAAGCCGTACAGCATGACCGTCGACTTGGTGGTGGCGGCGAGGAACAGGGTCGACACCGTGGCGAGCGCCAGGAGGAACAGCACGTTGGTGCGACGACGGCGCTGCACGGCGGCCGGCGACACCCGGTGGACGTGTGCCTGCCGGTGATCCCGGGGATCGTGCGTGCGCTCCTCGACCCGGCTCCGGTCGCCGTGGACACGGGGCCGCATCGAGGCCTCGTGCATCCGCGAGGGCCCGGCAACCCGGGGTGCGGTACCCGGATGGCGGGGCACGGTGCCGCGGACGTGATCGGTGCGGGTGGTGCTGTGCGCCCGGCCACCGGGCCGACCGGCGGCGGCAGGCCGGTGCAGTGGGGACGGGGCGAGCGGACGGGCCATGCCACGCATCGGGCCCACGGCGCGGGAGGGCACGGTGCTCTGGAGCCGGTTCAACTGCCGTCGGAAGTCGGTGACCGAGGAGTTGGGTCGGTTCTCCACTCGGGAGCGGAGCATCGGCGGGATGAGGACGGCGGCCCAGGCGGCTGCCACCACGAGGAGGACGAGTTGGCCCATGTGCGTATCGGTCTCGTTGGCGATCGGGCCGGCACGGAGCCGGCGTCTCATTACGATTCTACGACATTCGTGACGATCGGAGCAACGAACCGTGTGTGCTCGGTCACGTCGGACGCGGTCGAGCCCTCAGGCCGAGCCGTCGCGACCGAGCGGATCGGGCCCCTCCTCGGGGTCGTACGGACGCCGATAGGTGCCCGATCGTCCGCCGGTCTTCTCCCACAGCGTCAACTCCCCGATCACCATCCCACGGTCGGCGGACTTGCACATGTCGTAGATCGTGAGCGCCGCGACCGAGCAGGCGTGCAGCGCTTCCATCTCGACGCCGGTGCGGTCGACGGTGTCGACCTGCGCCTCGACCGCCACGTGATCGTCACCGATCTCGAAGTTGACCGCCACGCTCCCGACGAGCAGCGGATGGCACAACGGGATCATGTCGGAGGTGCGCTTGGCCGCCTGGATCCCGGCGACACGAGCGACCGACAGGACGTCGCCCTTCTTCACCTCGCGGTTCGCGATGGCGACGGTGGTCTCGGGCCGCATGAACACCTTGCAGCGTGCGACCGCTCGCCGATGGGTCGGATCCTTGGGGGTGACGTCGACCATCCGGGCCCGCCCCAGCGGATCGAGGTGCGTGAAGGAGAGATCGCTCATGACCCCGACGAGAGTAGTGCCACCGACCCCGAGGGCCCGGTGCCTCGGGCGGTCAGCCGCCGATCTGGCTCATCGACCGCTTGGGCTTCACGAAGTTCACCTGGTTGATGCGGTGCCCGGCCCACTTCGTGCCCACGGCGCGTTCGATGCGCGCTGCGATCTGGTCGTCGCTCTCACCGGCCCGCATGGCTCGCATGAGGTCGAACTCGTCGGTCGCGAACAGGCACGTCCGGAACTGGCCGTCGGCCGTGAGGCGGACCCGGTCGCAGTCGCCGCAGAAGGGCTTGGTGACCGTGGGGATCACGCCGACCGTGCCACCCCCGTCGACGTAGCGCCACCGGTCGGCCGGGGCGGCGCCGCGGGCCGGGAGCTGCTCGATCGGGAACACGGCCTGGATCGCCGCGACGATCTCGTCCTGGCCGACGACGCTGCCGTTCACCCAGTGCCCGGACGCGTCGAGCGGCATGAACTCGATGAAGCGCACCTCGACGCCGCGCTCGCGGCCGAAGCGTGCCATCGCCACGATCTCGTCGTCGTTCACCCCACGCTCGACCACGGTGTTGATCTTCACCGGGTCGTAGCCGGCCTCGATCGCCGCGTCGATGCCGTCGAGCACCCGGACGAGCTCGTCGCGTCGGGTCATCCGCTCGAACTTGGCCCGGTCGAGGGTGTCGAGGCTGATGTTGACCCGACGCAGTCCGACCTCGCGCAGTGCGTGTGCGTTGTGCCGGAAGGTGGCCCCGTTCGTGGTCATCGCCAGGTCGACACCGAGCGCGGCGAGCTTGCCGACGAGGACCGGCAGGTGCGCGCGCATGGTCGGCTCGCCGCCCGTCAGGCGGATGCCCTCGACGCCGTAGCGCTCGACGAACAGTCGCGCGAGCCGCTCGGTCTCCTCGAAGGTCAGCACCTCGGAGCGCGGCAGCCACTGCATCCCCTCCGACGGCATGCAGTAGGTGCAGCGAAAGTTGCACCGGTCGGTCACCGAGATGCGCAGATCCTTGATGATCCGGCCGAACGGGTCGACGAGGTCCTGGGCCGGGGCCACCATCGCGTCAGCCTACGAGCATGACCACGGCCACGTCACCGCCCGGCGGGACGCCGTCCCCGTCGGGGAGCACCGCGAGCGCATCGGCCAGCGCCGTCGCGGCGAGCTGGTGACTGCCCTGCGCGGCGACCGGGCGGACGTGGCAGCGCCCGTCGTCGGCGAAGTCGGTGGTCACGCGCACGAGGTGGACCTTGCCGTCGGGGCGCCGCTCGAAGCCGTCGTCGGCCACGGCGATCAGGCTGCGGCGCGCCAGACGACGGTGGCCACCCAGGCGACGCAACGCCGGCCGGGCCAGCATCTCGAAGCTGACGAGCGAGCTCACCGGGTTGCCCGGGAGCCCGAAGACCGGCACCCCGTCGAGGAGGCCGAAGGCGAACGGCTTGGCCGGCTTGATCGCGATCTGCATCCAGGCCATCTCCGCGATCCGCCCGAGCACGGCCTTGACCACGTCGTGATCGCCCATGCTCACCCCGCCGCTGGTGACGATCGCGTCGCAGGTGGCCGCGGCCTGGCGCAGGACCCGTTCCAGCTCGGCCTCGTCGTCGCGGACGACCCCGAGGTCGACCGGTTCGCACCCCGCGTCGACGAGCAGCCCGACGAGCATCGACAGGTTGCTCTCACGGATCTGCCCGGGGCCGAGCGGGCCGCCATCGGTCACCAGCTCGTCGCCGGTCGACAGCACGGCCACCCGCACCCGCTGGTGCACCCGCACCGTGCGGACCCCGACGCTGGCCAACACGCCGACCACGGCAGGACGGATCACCGTGCCGGCGGTGAACAGCAGATCGCCGGGACGGACGTCGTCGCCCGCCCGACGCACCGCAGCACCGGCCGCGACGGTCGCATGGAGCCGCACCCGGCCCTCGCCGACGGGCTCGCTGTCCTCGACCATGATCACGGCGTCGGCCCCGTCGGGCATCGGCGCGCCGGTCATGATCTTGATCGTCTGGCCGGGCCCGACGGCCACGGTAGAGACCGCGCCGGCGGCGACCACCGCCACCACGTCGAGTTCCACGGGCGTGGTGGCGACGTCGGCGGCACGCACCGCGTAGCCGTCGACCGCGCTGTTGGCGAACGGCGGGACCTGCTCCTGCGCGACGACATCCTCGGCGAGCACGAGGCCCACCGAGGCGACCGGGTCGAGGTCGACCTCGATCGGGGCGGCCGGCGGACAGGACTCGATCACCAGCGACTGGGCATCCTCGAGCGGGATCACGCTGCGCACGGTACCGGGTCGGGTCGCGGGCGGTCCCGGCAGACTGGGACGATGGCTGCATCGTCCTCGTCCCTCGACGCGTTCCCGGCCGACGGCTACACCGCCCGGTGGCGCACCTGGGACGGCGAGCACGAAGAGGTCCTGACGCTGCGCTGGGAGAACGAGGCCTGGACCGTCACCGGCGAGGTCGGTCGGGAGCGGATCCAGTACGTGGCGCGGATCTCCCCGACCTGGCACGTCCGCCAGCTCCTGCTGTTCCGCGACCTGGCCGAGCCCGACCTGTGGCTCGCCACCGACGGTCGCGCCCACTGGGGCGAGATGAACGGCGAGCACCGCGCCGAGCTCGACGGGTGTCACGACGTGCACCTGCCGTGCACCCCGTTCACGCTCTCCCTGCCGATCAAGCGCCTCCCGATCGCGATCGGCGACCGGGTGGAGGTGCCGGTGGTGACCGTCGACGTCGAGACCCTCGCCGTCGTGCCGAACCGCATCCGCTACGAGCGGATCGCCGAGCGGCGCTGGCGGATCGAGGTGGAGGGGTCGGGCACCAGCGACGTGGTCGACCTCGACCGCTTCGGCCTGCTGCAGGACCTCCCCGAGCAGTTCCGCCGGCACTGACCCGGCGCCACCGCGCAGGTTCAGGCGAGCACGTCGCGCAGCGACTCGCGCAGCGCCGGACCGATCTCGGGATCGGCCAGCGTGATCTCGACGGCAGCCGTGAGGAAGCCCAGCGGCGTCCCGGTGTCGTGACGGGCGATGCGCGAGAGCACCCCGTGGAACGGGGCCCGCACCGCCTGACCGCGCAGCGCATCGGTCAGCTGGAGCTCACCGCCCGCACCGGGACGCAGCTCTGCGATCTCGTCGAAGACGTCGGGGGTCAGGACGTACCGACCGATCACGATCAGATCGCTCGGTGCCGTGGCGGGCGCCGGCTTCTCGACCAGGTCGCGGACCGGGATCACGCCGTCGTCGTCCATCGGCCCGGCCGGGTCGACGACCCCGTATGCGCCGACCTCGGCGAGCGGGACCTGCTTGAGGCCCACCACGCTGCCGCCGGTGCGCACGCAGACGCCGTTCATCTGGGCCAGCAGCGAGGAGTCACCCATGATCTCGTCGGGCAGCAGGACGGCGAAGGGCACGTCCCCCACCGCAGCGCGGGCGCAGCCGACCGCGTGCCCCAGGCCGCGCGGCTCGTCCTGGTAGACGATGCTCACCCGCCAGTCGGTACCGATCGAGCGCAGCCGCTGGGCCACCTCGGGCTTGCCCTTCTCCTCGAGCGAGGCGATCAGCGCAGGGTTCGGAGCGAAGTAGGCCTCGATGGCGGGCTTGTCGCGGTGGCTGACGATCACGATGTGCTCGATGCCCGCGCCGAGGGCTTCGTCGATGATCAGCTGCAGCGCCGGCGTGTCACCGATGGGCATCAGCTCCTTCGGAACGGCCTTGGTGGCCGGGAGGAAGCGGGTGCCCAAGCCCGCCGCGGGGATGACGGCACTGCGGACCTGCATCCTCGGGACGATATCTTTCGATGGCGATGCCCACCTACGTCTACAAGTTCGTCGACACCGGGGAGACGATCGAGGTCCAGCAGTCGTTCGACGACCCGACGCTGACCGAGGTCGCCCACCCCTCCACCGGCGCACCGATGGCCGTGAAGAAGGTGTTCACGCCGGTCGGGGTGACCTTCAAGGGCGGCGGCTTCTACAAGACCGACAGCCGCAGCGGCTCGGCCACCAAGACGGCCTCCACGTCGACCCCGGCAGCCGACTCGTCCTCGAGCAGCACCTCGAGCACACCGTCGGGCTCCGGAACGTCGACCGGCGGCACGACGACGAGCACGCCCTCGACCGGCGGCTCCTCCTCCAGCGGTACCAGCAGCAGCGCCTGACCGGTCGCCTCGGGGCATCGGCCCACTGCTCGGGCTCCCCACTCGCCGGTCGCACCGGCCCCCCACTGCCGGCCCCGCCGGCCGTCCCGGG
>CAYRXQ010000060.1:0-3831 GCA_964428115.1 uncultured Ilumatobacteraceae bacterium | reverse complement strand
CCCCACTCGCCGGTCGCACCGGCCCCCCACTGCCGGCCCCGCCGGCCGTCCCGGGAGGTCCGCGTGCGCCCCACCGACCGACTCCGCCTCGAGCTCGCCCGTCGCCCCTGGGTCCACCGGGGGATCGTGGGTGGCGCCGCGCTGCTGACCGCCTGGCTGGCCCACGACCACGCTGGCTCCGTCGACCGCGAGCGGGCACGGTGGGGGTCCACGGCCGAGGTGTACGTCGCGGCGACCGATCTCGCTGTCGGCGCGCCGGCAGTGGCCGCGACCGAGTTGACGCGACGTCCACTCGCGATGGTGCCCGCCGACGCCCTGGGGGCAGACCGACCGCTCGGTCCCGGCGCCACCGTGCGCCGGTCCGTCGGCGCCGGCGAGATCCTCACGGCACTCGACGTGGCCGACGACGACCGACCCGAGACGCTCGCACCCCTCGGCTCCCTG
This sequence comes from uncultured Ilumatobacteraceae bacterium, assembly GCA_964428115.1. Classification (GTDB taxonomy): domain Bacteria; phylum Actinomycetota; class Acidimicrobiia; order Acidimicrobiales; family Ilumatobacteraceae; genus CAYRXQ01. Next base: position 3,387 of record CAYRXQ010000060.1, on the reverse strand, counting down.
GTGGTGCCCGTGGCCGAGTCGGTGGGCAGCGGTGCGGCCCTCGGCACCGAGGTGGTCGTCGCCGTCGACGGGCTCGCCATCGCGAGCGGCGTGGTGGTCGGGGCCGGCGATGCGACGGTGCTGGTGGCGGTCCCCGCGGCGGCGGCACCCGCCGTCGCGATGGCGAGTGCGTCCTCGACGGCGATGCTGCTGCTCGTCCCGTGAGCCGGCGGGGCCCAGCTCAACGTGCGACGACGGAGGGGACGATCCGCGGCGTCCAGGGCCGGGGCTCGTCCCAGTGGTGCCCCACGACCCGGCCGCGGCGCAGGTTCGTCAGGAACTCCGTGGGGCCGTCGAAGTCGGGCATCTCGACGTACGCCGCGCCGAGCGCATCGGGGACGTGCCCGTCGCTGCCCGCACCCTGCGCCAGACCGTGGGCCTGCGCGAACTCGAGGGCCCGGCGGTTGAGGCTCGGCAGCGAGGTCTTGGCGTTGAGCACCTCGACGGCGTCGACCAGCCCCGCCTCGGTGATCTCCACCAGCGAGTCCTCCGAGAGGTTGCGGCGCATCGGGTCGAAGGGGTGCGGCACGTAGACGACGCCACCCTGGGCGCGGATCAGGCGGGCGGTCTCGGCGGCCGGCGCGCCCATCGGCACGCGCTCGGTGAGGAACAACCCGATGAGCTCACCGGTCGCGGTGCGCATCTCCTCGCCCACGATCACCCGGCACGGCAGCCGGTCGACCAGCGCCTCGGCCCCGGCGACGGCGTTGTGGTCGGTGATGCACAGCACGTCGATGCCGCTCTCGTGCACGGCGCGCTCGACCTCGTCGGGGGTGGTGGTGGAGTCGCCGCTCCACATCGTGTGGCTGTGGAGGTCGACGCGCACCCAGCCGGCGGGGCGGGTCTCGGCCAGATGCGGGTGGCGGGAGGCGGCGACCGGCACCCCACGACCGTACCGCCGGACCCCGTCCACCTACGCTGCCGAGGTGCGGGTGTTCGTGACCGGCGGGGCCGGGCTGGTGGGGAGCACGGTCGTCGCGTTGGCCGAGCGGGCCGGGTGGCAGGTGCTCGCGCCGACCTCGGCACAGCTCGACGTCCGGGATCGTGCCGGCGTGCTCGAGGCCGTCGGCGGGTTCGCCCCCACCGCGGTCGTGCACCTCGCCTACCGGCGCGACGAGCGCGACACCATCGTCGAGGGGTCGACCCACGTGGCCGAGGCGGCCGCCGCGATCGGGGCCCGGCTGGTGCACCTGTCGAGCGACGCGATCTTCGCCGGGCAGCCGTCGCCGTACCCCGACGACGCTGCACCCGACCCGGTCCACGACTACGGACGGGCCAAGGCCGACGCCGAACGGGCGGTCGCCGCGATGCTCCCCACCGCCGTGCTCGTGCGGACCTCGATCGTCTACGCGACCGACCGACTGGCACCGTGCCAGCGCGACGTCGTGGAGGTCCTCGCCGGGCGATCGGCCATGCGGTTCTTCACCGACGAGGTCCGCAGCGTCGTCCACGTCGACGACCTGGCCGCAGCGGTCTGGCGGCTCGCGACCGAGCAGGTCGACCGCCACGGCACCCTCAACGTCGCCGGGCCGGAACCCCTCGATCGGGCGAGCTTCGCGCGGCTCGCGGCGACGTCGCTGGGCCTCGAGGCCGACCACATCCCCACCGCCACCATCGCCGGATCGGGCCTCGCGCGTCCCGGCCGGGTGGTGCTCGACACCACGGTCGCCGAGGCGACCGGGCTCGGCTGCCGGGCGGCCTCGGAGGTGCTCGTGGCGGGTGTCAGGCCCCGCTCATCGTGACGTCGCGGATCACCAGGCTCACGCCGGCGGCGCGCATCGGCAGCCACTCGACGTCACCGCCCACCTCGATCACGTCGGTGAGCATCCGCTGCAGGGTCGAGGCGATCGTGAACTCGCGCACCGGCGCGCCGACCTGACCGTTGCTGATCAGCAACCCGGCCGCGCCGGTGGAGAAGTCACCGCTGATGGGGTTGACCCCCGAGTGGATGCCGCTCACGCTCTGGATGAGCACACCGTCGTCGACCTCGGCCACCAGCTCGGCCTGGGGACGAGTGCCCGGGAGGAGCTGGAGCGCGAGGCACCCCACCCCGGGCGTGCCGGCGAACCCGCCGCGCACGGCGTTGCCGGTCGAGACGGTGCCGGCCCGGCGGGCCGAGTACGACGAGTGCACGAAGCTGCGCAGGACGCCCTCCTCGATGAGGAGGTTGCGCCGGGCGGCGAGCCCCTCGCCGTCGACGTCGGTGGCCGTGTAGGCCCGCGGATCGGTCGGGTCGTCGACGAGCGTGACGCTGGGGGAGGCGATCGCCTCGCCCAGCCGCTCACGGAACAGGCTGCGTCCCTTCACCACCGCCTCACCGTTGAGCGTGGACGAGATGACCCCGAGGAACTGGGCCGTCACGAACGGATCGAGCACCACCGTGATCCGACGACTGGTCGGCTTGGTGGCGCCGAGCAGCCGGGTGGCGCGCTCGGCGGCCTCTCGGGCGGCCTTGTCGAGGTCGAACTCGTCGGGGCTGCGCCCGACGCTGAACCCGAACCCGGTCTGGGTCTCGTCGCCGCCCTCCTCGGAGGCCATCGTCGAGATGCTCACGTAGCAGCCGTTCTCGCGTCCGGCCTGCCGGATGCCGGTGGTGCTGGCCACGGCGGCCTCGCCCCACGCGTCGGCGTAGTTCGACTCCTCGACGCGGACGCGACGATCGGTGGCGGCGGTGCGCCGTTCGAGCTCGCGGGCCAGCTCGATCTTGCGGTCGGTCGGATACGCCGCGAGCGCCTCGTCCCACAGCACCTGCTCGGTGACGGGGACGCCGTCGGGGTCGGCCAGGCCGGCCCACTCGTCGACGGTGCCGAAGCCCACGTTGTCGCGGGCCTCCGCGAGCACCTCGGCGATCGCGGCCGGGTCGAGCGTGCCGGCCGAGGCAAAGCCGGTACGGCCATCGCGGATGATGCGGATCCCGATGCCCTCGGCCTGGGCCGAGACGAAGTGCTCGACCTCGCCCTGGTACACGCGGACCTCGGTCTCCCCGCCCCGGGACACATAGGCCTCGATCTGCTCCCCATGGCCCGCTTGGGCCACGACGCGCTCGGCGATCTCGAGCAGCTCCTCGCTCATGCTGCGGTCCCCCCGACGGTCAGCGACGCCACGCGCAGGGTGGGCTGGCCGACGCCGACCGGCACGCTCTGCCCGTCCTTGCCGCAGGTCCCGGGGTTACCCATGGCGAAGTCGTTGCCGAGCAGATCGATGTCGCGCAGCACCTGCGGCCCGTTGCCGATCAGGTTGCCGTCGCGCAGGGGCTCGGTGATCCGGCCGTCCTCGATCAGGTAGGCCTCGGTCATGCCGAACACGAAGTCGCCGGTGGCGGTGTTGACGCTGCCACCGCCCAGGTGC
>CAYRXQ010000059.1:0-14747 GCA_964428115.1 uncultured Ilumatobacteraceae bacterium | reverse complement strand
TCCTGCTCAGCAACGGTCTTCGGGTCATCGGGACGGCTCGGCGAGGGCCGCACGAGTGGTCTGGTCGGGCTGATCGGTGGGGTGATCGCGGCGCCGGGACTGCTCGTGGCGGGCGCTCCGTTCGCCGACGACACCTTCCACCTCCATGCCGTGGCCGGGAGTGCGCTGCTGTGGGTGCTGATCGGGTGGATCGCTTCGCGGCGGGCCACGCGCTCCCCCATCGCCACCTGGGCCGACTACTGGCGCGAGTACGTGTGGATCGGGTCGGGCGTGGCGATCGGCGCGGTCGGTGCCCTCGTGGCCTCGGCCACGGTGCTCGGCGAATCGTTCCTCTGAGCGTCACGTCGTCGACGCGCATCACGTCGTCACCAGGTCGCGGATCGCTGCGAGCTTCGCCGGACCGATGCCGCTCACCGCGTCGAGGTCGTCGACGGTGGCGAACGGTCCGAACCGCTCCCGGTGATCGACGATCGCGGCAGCGGTCGCGGGGCCGACGCCTGGCAGGGTCTCCAGCTCCGCAGCCGTCGCACGGTTGAGGTCGAGCGGCCCGGAGGGCGTCGAACCGTCGGCCCCGCTCGCGGTGTCGCCGCCGGCCACACCGACCGACAGGGGCACCGAGAGCTCGCCGACCTCGGGGACGTAGATCCGAGCGCCGTCGGCCACCACCGCGGCGAGGTTGAGCGCGTCGAGCTCGGCGGCCGGGGTCGCGCCGCCCGCACCGTGGATCGCATCGACGACCCGGGCGCCCGTGGTGAGCTGGTGGACCCCGGGGTCGACGACGGCACCGGCGACGTGCACGACCACGAGGGCCGGTGCGTCGTCACCGCCCGAGCGCGTCGGTGAACCAGGCCCGTCGGGGACCGACCCGAGACCGGCGCCGGAGCCGGCACCGGAGCCAGCGCCGGCAACGAATGCAGCGCCGGGGACGGAGCTCGCCGGGGGCAGGACCGCCTCGGCCGGGGGCTCCGGTGCTCGAAGGAGCCAGGTCCCCGCCACCGCAACGCCGGCGACCACGGCCAGGGTGCCCGCGAGGCGGATCGGCCCCCACCAGCGCAGCCATGCCACCACCGACGCCAGCGCGGTCTCCACCGTCGCTGTGGGCGAACGCGCCGGCACGGGTCGAACGGGTAGATCCACCGCCGACGACCTCCTCGGGCTCGGCGCAGCGCGCCGGGACGGACCGGCACGGGTGCACCGGTACTGCGGGGAAGTCGGCAGCCGGCAGGGTACCGGGGAGAAGAACGTCTCGAACCGCCGCGTCGGGCGGTCGCTCGCTCAGAACAGTCGAGCGGTGAGCTGCTTGCGGTACCCGGCGGTCCGCGGATCGTGCGGGCCCATCAGCTCGAGGATGTCGAGGAACTGCTGACGGGCGTCCTCGTCGGACTTCACCTGCTCGAGGAGCGCGGTGAGCGTCGCGTCGTGGTCGTCGGTCGGGCCGCTCGCCGAGCTGGATGCCAGGCGGGCCGCAGCTGCGAGGGGCCGGGTGATCTCGGTCTCGGGGATGCGGGCCAGGAGGGCCAGCACCTCGTCGGTCTCGCCCCGATCGACCAGGAGCTGGGCGAGGGTGACGATGAGCTCCTCGTCGGCGGGCGCCTCGGCGAGCGCGGCGCGCAGCGCCTCCTCGTCGCCCGAGGCCAACAGCTCGGCGCGGGCCTGCCCGGCCTGCGACGGTGCGAGCGCGTCGACGAACTCCTGGACCTGGTGCTCGGGCAGGGCGCCCATGAACCCGTCGACGACCGCGCCGTCCTGGAGGGCGTACACGGCCGGGATCGACTGGACGCGGAACGCCTGCGAGATCGCCGGGTTCTCGTCGACGTTGACCTTGACCAGCTCGACCTTGCCGTCGGTCGCCGCGGTGACCCGCTCGAGGATCGGACCCAGGGTGCGACACGGGCCGCACCATGGCGCCCACAGGTCGACCAGCACGGTGACCGTCCGGGAACGGTCGATGACATCGGTCTCGAAGGTTGCGTCGGTGACGTCGATCGCCATGACGCCACCCTACCGAGGGCTCAGCGGTCCGGACCGGGGACCACCACGACCGGGCACGCGGCCTCGTGCAGCATCCAGGTGCTCACCGATCCGAGCAGGGCCGCCCCGATCCCGCCACGACCGCGGGCCCCGACCACGACCAGGTCGGCATCGTGGGCGGCCCGTGCGAGCTCGCGGCGGGCCGAGCCCACGAGGTGTCGCACCGTTCCCCGACCCGTCGGATCGACGGTCGCGACCATCAGGTCGACGCGGCGCTCCTCGGCGCGGATCTCGTCTTCGAATCGCGACCGCGTCACGTCCTCGTCGGTCCACGGCGACACCTCGCACACCGACACGACCTCGACCTGCGCGGCCGGCGTCACGAACCCCACGGCCCACCCCAGCGCCGCCGCCGAGCGCGCGGAGCCGTCGACCCCCACCACGACGCGCTCGAACCGTGCCGGATCGGTGTGGTCGCGCACGATCACCGTCGGCACCGTCGAGTGGGTCGCGCAGTGCTGGCTGACCGAGCCGAGCACCATCCGCTTGAACCCGCCCAGACCGCGCGACCCGAGGATCAGGAGATCGGCCCCCTCGGAGGCGTCCAGGAGCCCGGTGATGGGGCCGCCCTGGAGCACGACCGGGTCGATGCGCACGCCGGACTCGGCGTGGTCCGCGAGCATCTTCGCGAGCCGGGCCCGCACGGCGTCATCGACATCGCGCCAGTCGACGAGCACACCCGGGCCGGCCATCACCGATGCCGCGGTGACGGGCACCTGCCACACCGAGACCGCCGAGATCATCACGTCGCGCCCGGCCGCGCGGGCCACGGCCCACGCGAGCGCGGCACGCGACGCATCGGAGCCGTCGACGCCCACGATCCAGTGCTCGGTGGTCCCGGCGTGGTCCTCTCGCATCGTCATGACCTCATCTTGGCCCACCCCCCGGCGTCGAGTCCCGGGTCTGTGGTGCCATCGGCGCGGGACCATCTGCCCTGTCCGACCGGTGGTGCGTCGAATACGGTCGGGGGTGCCGGCCGCGACGAGGCCGCCGGCACCACGGAGAGGAAGCGGTCATGTTCCAGCGGATCATCGTCCCGGTCGATGGATCGGACTTCTCCTGGCGGGCGTTCGGGCCGGCCCGTGCCCTTGCCCGGCACTGGGATGCCGAGGTCGAGGTGCTCGAGGTGGTCACGCTGCCCGACGACCGACCGATGGCCGAGGAGTACACCCGGGCCCGACTCGCCGATCTCGGCGCCGCGGACGTCCGTGTCGAGGTCGTCACGATGGGTGACACCGTGCCCTCGACGATCGCCGCCCACGTCGAGTCGATCGACGGATCGATCGTGGTGATGAGCAGCGTCGGACGCGGTCGCAGCGCCGCACTGATCGGGAGCGTCGCCGAGGAGCTCCTGCGCACCACCTTCGGTCCGCTGGTGCTCGTCGGCCCGGCCGCTGCGGTCGATCGCACCGACTTCTCGGGTGAGCTCGTGGTCACGGTCGACGGATCCGACACGTCGGAGCTCGCGCTGCCCCTCGCCGGCGCCCTCGGCATCTCGCTCGGGGCCCGCCCGTGGATCCTCACCGTGTCGGAGCCGTCCGCCAATGTCGACGGCGCGTCGTATCCGGCGCGACTCGCTCGGCACCTGCGCGAGCAGACCCAGCACGAGGTCGAGTTCGAGATGCTGTTCGGCGACCACCCGGCCGAGGCGATCGCGAGCCACGTCTCCCACCTGAACGCCTCGCTCATCGTCATGACCACCCACGGGCGCACCGGCCTGTCCCGATTCACGATGGGCAGCGTCGCCATGGCGATCGTCCACCGTGCACCCTGCCCGGTCGTGGTCAGCCGACCTCCGCACCTGTCGGCATGAGGCGACCCATCCGGATCGGCGTCGTCGCCCTGCTCCCGCTCGCGCTCGCGGCCTGCAGCGGCGACGACGCCCCCACCGCCACCAGCGCGCCGACCGTCACGACCGCGGCCCACGGCGGGGCGTTCCCCGGGAGCAACAACCCCACGATCGACGCCACGACGCTCCACGTGCTGCTGGCGGCCGGCGACGCCGGCGACCCGGCAGCGGGCCCGGCCCCGGATCGGGCGGCCTTCGTCGACGGGTTCGTCGAGGCCGGCACCGCGGCGGGTGCGACCGTGGTCGTCACCGAGGTGGGTCTCGAGGGGGACGGACCGTCGGCCGATGCCACCGAGGGCGTTGCCGCCGCCATCGACGCGGGCGCCGACGCGCTGGTGCTGGTCGGCGTCGCGGGTGACGACCTCGAGGGTGGCCTGACGGCGGCCGTCGGCGCACGCCTCGCGGTGTTCGCGATCGACGGATCGCCGACCACCGGCGTGTCGAGCGTGATCCAGCTGGCCGACGGCCTCGATCCGGCCGTGGCCGCCGAGGGCGTGCTCGACCTGCTGATCGCCTACTTCAGCGGCACCATCCCCGATGCCACCGTGACGATCGACGGGTGACGACCGACGGGTGACGGCGACGGGTGACGATCGACGGCCGGGCGCCGTGCGACCCTCGGGCCGGCACAGCGGTACCCTCGCCCGCATGGACGTCCCGGTCGAGCAGCACCCCGATCTGCACTGGGTCGCGGCGCCGGTCCTCACCGAACCGGTGCTCGTCGTGGCCCTCAACGGGTGGATCGACGCTGGTGGGGCGGCCGCCGAGGCGATGGACGCGATCCGCACCGAGACCGACGCGCAGCCCGTGCTCACCTTCGACGACGACCGCTACGTCGACTTCCGGGCCCGTCGACCCACGATGGAGGTGCGCGAGGGCCTGAACAGCGTGCTCCACTGGCAGCGCGTCCGCCTCTCGGTCGGACGCGACCAGGCAGGTCACGACGTGCTCCTGCTCGACGGCCCCGAGCCCGACACCGCCTGGCACCGGTTCAGCGAGCTCGTGGGCGAGCTCGCGGTCCACTTCGGCGTCCGGTGCATGGTGGGTCTGGGCGCCTATCCGTTCACGGCGCCGCACACCCGCCCCGCCCGTCTCTCGTGCACCTCCCCCTCCCACGACGTGCTCGCGACCGCACCCTTCGTGCGCAGCTCGGTCGACGTCCCCGCCGGGGTGGCCGCAGCGCTCGAGCACGCGCTGCACGACCGCGGCATCCGGACGCTGGGCATCTGGGCGCAGGTACCGCACTACATCTCGAACATGAGCTACCCGGCGGCGAGCGTGGCGCTCCTCGAGGGCCTGCGCGCCACTGCCGACGTGGTGCTCGACGGCACGGCGCTGCGTCAGGCCGCCCTCGATCAGCGGACGCGACTCGACGAGCTGGTCGCCAACAACGACGAGCACGTCCGGATGCTGACCCAGCTCGAGCACCTCTACGACGTCGAGGACGAGTCGGTCACGCCGGGCGCACCCGAACGGCCGCGGTCGGGCTTCGGCGCGATGGCGCCGGGCGACCTGCCCTCGGGGGACGAGCTCGCGGCCGAGGTCGAGCGGTTCCTGCGCGACCAGGAGTGACACCACGGCGCTCCGATGGCACGACGGCCGTCCGACGGGCAGTACGTTCCATCGCATGAAGGTCGACGGAGGCATCGGGACGGATCTGCATCGGGCGGGAGCTGCCGCCCAGGAGGCGGAGGCAGCGGGATACTCGGGGGTGTGGACGGCCGAGACCGCCCACGACCCGTTCCTCCCGCTCCTGCTCGCTGCCGAGCACACGACCGAGATCGAGATCGGGACCTCGATCGCGGTCGCCTTCGCCCGCAACCCGATGACGCTCGCGAACATCGGCTGGGACCTCCAGGCGTTCTCCAAGGGTCGGTTCGTGCTGGGGCTCGGCAGCCAGATCAAGCCGCACATCACCAAGCGCTTCTCGATGGAATGGAGCCACCCGGCGCCGCGGATGCGCGAGATGATCCTGGCGATCCGTGCGATCTGGGACACCTGGCTCAACGGGTCGCCGCTGGAGTTCCGCGGCGAGTACTACACGCACACCCTGATGACACCGTTCTTCGCCCCCGACCCCGCCGACCTCGAGGGCTTCGGGGTCCCGAAGATCTTCCTGGCCGGCGTCGGCCCGGTCATGACGGAGGTGGCCGGCGAGGTCTGCGACGGCTTCCTGTGCCACGGGTTCACCACCGAGAAGTACTTGCGTGAGGTCACGATCCCGGCGCTCGAGCGGGGCCGCGCCAAGGCCGGCAAGACCATGGAGGGCTTCGAGATCGTCGGGCCCTCGTTCGTGGTCACCGGCAACGACGAGGCCGAGATGGCCGCGGCGATGCAGGGCACGCGCCAGCAGATCGCGTTCTACGGCTCCACCCCGGCGTACCGGCCGGTGCTCGACATCCACGGGTGGGGTGGTCTCCAGGACGAGCTCAACACCCTGTCCAAGCAGGGCAAGTGGGTGGAGATGGGAACGCTCATCGACGACGAGATCCTCAACACCTTCGCCGTGGTCGGCGAGCCCGAGCAGATCGCCCCCGAGCTGCACCGCCGCTATGGCGACGTCATCCAGCGCATCAGCTTCTACGCGCCCTACAAGAGCGATCCCGAGCGGTGGCGCGGGGTGCTCGAGGCCCTCAAGTCGGCCTGACCACCTGGCGCCATGGCCTCGTCGGGCAACGGCCACGGTTCCGGCAACGGGAACGGGAACGGGAAGCTCGACCGCGCCACCTACGAGCACGAGCTCGAACGGCTGCAACTCGAGCTGGTCCGGATGCTCGAGTGGATCCGTCACACCGGCCAACGCCTGGTCGTCATCTTCGAGGGGCGCGACGCAGCGGGCAAGGGCAGCACGATCTCGCGGATCGCGGATCCGCTGAACCCCCGGGCATGTCGCGTGGTGGCCCTGCCCAAGCCGACCGAGCGGGAGCAGACCGAGTGGTACTTCCAGCGGTACGTCGCCCACCTGCCCGCTGCCGGTGAGATGGTCATCTTCGACCGCTCCTGGTACAACCGGGCCGGCGTGGAGCGCGTGCTCGGGTTCTGCACCGATGCCGAGTACTGGGAGTTCATCCGCTCGACACCCGAGTTCGAGCGCATGCTCGTGCGGTCGGGGATCCGGGTCGTGAAGTACTGGTTCTCGGTGTCCCACGACGTGCAGGCGAAGCGGTTCGAGGAGCGCCTGGCCGACCCGGCGAAGCGTTGGAAGTTCTCGCCGGTCGACGCCCTCTCGCAGACCCGCTGGGACGAGTACTCGCGGGCCAAGGACATCATGGTGGAGCACACCTCGATCCCCGAGTCGCCGTGGTGGGAGGTGGACGGTGACGACAAGCGCCGCGCCCGCCTCAACACCATCTCGCACCTGCTGTCGCTCGTGCCCTACGAGCCCGTGGCGTACCCGCCGGTGGAGCTGCACCCGGTGACCCCCGACCCGGGGTACCAGCGACCGCCGGTCGACCAGCTCAACTGGATCCCCGAGCGCTACTGAGCGCCCGCGCCCACCAGCCACCGCCGCACGTTCTCGCCGAGGGCGTCGTCGGCGTAGCCGCCCTCCTGGAGCACCACCGTCGGCAGACCGAGCCCGGCGATCGCCGCACCGCACCGCTCGAAGCCGTCCGCGGTCAGGGCGAGATCACTGATCGGGTCGCCGCCGAACGTGTCGACGCCGAGCGACACCACCAGGGCGGTCGGTCGCATGGCCGCCACCTGCTCGAGCGCGATCGCCAGCACCTCGAGGTAGCCGTCGTCGTCGAGGCCGGCCGGGAGCGGATGGTTGTGCGTCGACCCGAGGCCGCGCCCGGCGCCACGCTCCTCGGCGAACCCGGTCAGGTACGGGTAGGCCCGCTGCGGGTCGCCGTGGAGCGAGACGAACCCGACGTCGTCGCGCTCGTAGAAGATCTGCTGGGTGCCGTTGCCGTGGTGGTAGTCGACGTCGAGCACGGCGACCGTGCTGCCGCTGTCGGTGGCGAGGTGGTGCGCGACGATCGCGGCGTTGTTGAAGAAGCAGTAGCCGCCGTACACCGAGGTCGCGGCATGGTGCCCGGGCGGCCGGCAGAGGCCGTAGGCGATGCGTTCACCGTCGGTCACGAGTCGGGCCGCCGTCATCGCCACGTCGACCGAGGCCCGGGCGGCCTCGTAGGTCGTCTGGGTGATCGGGGTCGTGGTCTCGTAGCACCACCACCCGAGTCGGGCGCCGATGTGTCGGGGTTCGGCGACCTCGCCCATCCCCCGCCGCAGCCCCGGGTGTGGGAACACGTCGGGCACGACGTCGTGCACCGGACCGTGTACGGCGTGGTACTCCTGCCACGCCGACTCGAGGAACCGGACGAGCCCGGGATCGTGCACCGCCGTGATGGGGTCGACGCCGCACTCGTCGGGCGCGACGAACTCGAAGTGATCGGGATCGTCGGCCAGCGCGGCGCGGATCAGCTCAGCTCGGCCCGGATGCTCGAAGGGCTCCTGCAGCGCGGAGCTCTCGAACTCCTGCAGCGGGTGGTGCAGGCGGTGACGCAGCGTGTAGACGACCTTCACGGATCGACCAGCGCGAGCGTCTCGGCCAGGTACTCCTCGCGACACTTCGCCCGTTGCAGCTTGCCCGAGGAGGTCTTGGGCAGCGTGCCGGGCGCGACGAGCATGACGTCGCGCGGCGGCAGGCCACAGACCTCGAGGGTCCGGTGGTGGATCGCGTGCCGCACGGCCTCGGCGTCGTCGGCGCGCACCTCGGCCACCACCACGACGCTCTCCTTGCCCTTGTAGCCCTCCATGCCGAACGCGATCACGTTGCCGGCGCGGACGCCCTCGAGGCCGCCCACGGCGCGCTCGATGTCCTCGGGGAAGACGTTGCGGCCGCCAACGATGATGACATCCTTGATCCGGCCGCACAGCACCAGCTGACCGTCGAGGAGGTACGCGAGGTCGCCGGTGCACAGCCAGCCGTCGCGGAACAGCGCCGCGGTCGCGTCGGGCCGCTTGTAGTAGCCGGGGGTGACCGAGGTGCCCCGGAGCAGCAGCTCGCCGACGTGGCGCTCGGGGAGCTCCTCGTACGTGGCCGGGTCGACGACCTTCATCTCGAGCCCCGGTACGGCCGTGCCGAGCAGCGGCAGGCGTCGGGCCACCACGGCGAGGTCGTCGGGATCGGTGATCGTGATCGGCTTGGCCACCCGATCGCGCTCGAGGACCTCACGGTCGACGGTGTCGCAGACGAGCCCGGCCCCCCGCTCGGGGAACGACCCGCCGATGGCGACCTCGGCCATGCCGAAGGCCGGGAAGACGCTGCCGGCTCGGAAGCCGAACGGTTCGGCCGCCGCGACGAAGGCGTCGACCGCGGCGGGGTCGACCGGCTCGGCCCCGCTGAGGGCCAGGGTGAGCGAGGAGAGGTCGAGGTCGCTCGCACGGCGCAGGGCCCGTGTCGCGAGCACCCAGGAGAAGTTCGGCCCGGCGGTGGCCGTGCCGCGCCAGTCGGAGATCCACTGCATCCAGTTGCCGGGATGTGCCAGGAAGTCCTGCGGGGCGGCCTGCACGAGGTCGACGCCCTTGGTCATCGGCAGCGCCAGGAACCCCACCAGCCCCATGTCGTGGTAGAGCGGGAGCCAGGAGACCATGACCTCGCCCACGCCCAGCCGGGCTGCCTCGCAGCAGGCGTCGATGTTGGCCGACAGCACGCGGTCGGGGATCATCACGCCCTTGGGCTCGCTGGTGGAGCCGCTGGTGTACTGCAGGATCACCAGCCGCTCGGGGTCGTGCGGTGGGATCTCGAGCGCGTCGCCCGACGGCACGCCCGGGCTCCCCGGCAGGACGCTGCGCATCGGGGCGATCGGCGGGTCGCCGGGTGCGGCCTCGTAGAAGGCCGCGAGCTGGTCGTCGATGAGCACGAGCTTCGCGTCGCCGTGGCGGATCCGGGCCCGGGTCGACTCGATGAAGGCCTCGAGCGAGCCCATGCGCATCGGGAGCGGCAGGACCATCGAGGCGATCCCGGCCATCCAGCAACCGCGGACCACGGTCATGAGCTCCCGGCTCGTGGGGCCGAGCACGGCGACGTGATCGCCGGGCACGAGGCCGCGGGCCTGGAGCGCAGCGCCGACGGCACGGGCCTCGTCGTGCACCTGGCGCCACGACACGTACACGGGTCCGTCGGGGCCGGCCACCGAGTGCCCGACGAACCGCACCCCCGCGTCACCGGCGGCGGCTGCTTCGAGACGTTCGATGGTCGACGCGGATCCGCTGATCGGCTCGGTCATGAGGTGCGACGCTACTGCCCGGCGCCCGGGCCGACGGAGTCCTCCGGAGCTGGGTCCGGGGCTGGGTCGAGGGCTGGGTCCGGGGCTGGGTCGAGGGCTGGGTCCGGGGCTGGGTCGAGGGCCGACGGGGCGAGGGGTACCTCGGTGGGCAGGGCGGTCCACAGGGCCATCTCGTCGAGCGGGGCCGGCGGCGCGAAGACGTGCCCCTGCACGTAGCGGAAGCCGAGCCGCCGCAACAGGTCGACCTGGTCGGCCCGCTCCACCCCCTCGGCCACCACCCGACGGCCGAGGGTCACGGCGAGCGAGCCGATCGACCGGATCATCTCGAACGCCCGCGGGTCCTCGTCCAGCGAGGTGATCAACGACCGATCGAGCTTGACGGCGTCGAGCGGGAGATCCATGAGGCTGCGCAACGACGAGAACCCGGCACCGAAGTCGTCGAGCACCACCCCGACGCCCATCTCCCGCAGCTGCAGCAACGTGACCCGGGCGACGTCGTCGCCGTGCAGCTCCTGTGACTCGGTGATCTCCACGAGCAGTCGGCGGGGCGATGCGACGCCGAGCGCGAGTGCCTCGACCACGGCGGGGATCAGCCGACCACTGCGCAGGTCGCCGACCGGCACGTTGATGCCGATGACGGCATCGCCGAACAGCGGGTGCCCCGCCCACTCCCGCTGCAGGTCGACCGCGGCCTGCAGCACCTGCTCGGTGATGTCGATGCTCATCCCGAGCTCCTCGGCGATCGGGATGAACCGGTCGGGGTCGACCATCACCCCGTCGGGACGGTGCCAGCGCACCAGGAGCTCGACGGCCTGCACGCGTCCGGCGAACACGTCGACCACCGGCTGCCCCCACACCTCGAGCTCGCCCTCGCGGACGGCCCGCCGTAGGGCGGCGCTGGTGTGGGCGCGCTCGTCCAGCTCCTCGCGCAGCGCGTCGTCGAACAGCACGACCCGTCGCCGGCCGGCGCGCTTGGCGGCGTACATGGCGTGATCCGACTCGCGCATCACCTGGTCGGGATCCACCGGACCGGGGCCGACCGAGGCCAGCCCGATGCTGGCCGACACGAGCGCGCTCTCGCCGTCGCCCAGGTCGATCGGGGGCTCCAGGGCGGCGATGATCTGCTCGGCGCGCTCGCGGAGGCGGTCGAGGTCGGCGGCGCCGTCGCCCACCACCACGAGGAACTCGTCGCCGCCGAGGCGGGCGATCAGATCGCGATCCCGCACGACGCGCCGCAGCCGGTCGGCCAGCGTGCGCAGCACCACGTCGCCGGCATGGTGACCGTGGCGGTCGTTGATCTCCTTGAACCGGTCGAGGTCGACGAACATGGCGGCCACCACGTCGCTGCGACCAGCCAGCTCGCGCTCGAGACCGGCGCGGTTCACGAGCCCGGTCAACGGGTCGCGCAGCGCGTCGCGCGCCGCTCGGCGGGCCCGTCCGGCGGCAGCCGCACGCAGGTGGATGAGCTCGCGCACCAGCCCGGCAGCGAGGTTCAGGTCGCGGCCAACGAGGAGCGCGAACACCACCGCTGCTGCGGCGAGCACGGGACGCCCGACGGCCAGCAGGGACAGCACCGATGTCGACCACAGCCCCCAGATCACGGCTCGGGCAGGACGGACGTCGACCGTCGCCCCGCCCAACACCCCGGCGGTCGTGGCGAACTGGAAGGCGAGTGAGAGCCACAGGTACTCCCCGCTGATCGCCCCATCCGCGAGACCCAGCAGCGGAACGGCACCCCACACCACACCGGCGGCCGCGTGGCCGGGCACGGCGACGGTGGTGCGCCATCGCCCCACCAGGCCCACCACCATCGCCGCCACGGCCAGGCCCAGGGCGAGGCACCACCACGCCAGCCGGTCGCCCGGAACGTGGTCGGCGGCGACCATCGCGAAGACGATGCCGGCGGCCGCGGTCCCGATGGGGCCGGTGTACTCCGACGCCCGGTCGTACGCGTCGAGGCGCTCGCCGAGCGGTCGCTCGACGGAGACGGGGTCCTGATCGACGGGATCGGGCGGTGCGGGCGAGCCGGACATGGGAGGAGGCAGTCGATCAGGGTGCGAGGCCGGAACGGTCGTCGCGACGGGCCGAGGATACGCACACCCCTGCAGCTGCGGCGTCCCCGTAGGATCGATGGCCGGTATGAGCGACGAGCGAACCCCCGACACCCCTCCGCACCGGTACACCGCGACGCTGGCGCGCGAGATCGAGGAGCGCTGGCAGGACTGGTGGGAGGAGCACCGCACGTTCGAGGCGCCGAACCCGGCCGGGCCGCTTGCGGATCCGGCGGCGGTCGAGCGTCTCGGCGAGAAGCTGTTCGTGCTCGACATGTTCCCCTACCCCTCGGGGGCCGGCCTCCACGTGGGTCATCCGCTCGGCTACATCGGCACCGACGTCTACAGCCGGTACCAGCGCATGGCGGGCCGGAACGTGCTGTACACCATGGGCTTCGACGCGTTCGGGCTGCCCGCCGAGCAGTACGCGGTGCAGACCGGACAGCACCCGGCGGTCACCACCGACGCCAACATCGCGAACATGCGCCGGCAGCTCCGGCGCCTCGGGCTGTCGCACGACCCACGACGCAGCATCTCGACCACCGACCCCGACTACTACCGCTGGACGCAGTGGATCTTCGGGCAGGTGTTCGACGCCTGGTACGACACCGAGCGCGGCCGAGCGCGACCGATCGGCGAGCTGGTCGCCGAGCTCGAGTCGGGACAGCGCGCCCCCGAGGGCGACGACCCGCGCCCGTGGGCCGAGCGCACGCCTGCCGAGCAGCGCCGCTACGTGGACGGCCATCGCCTCGCCTACGTCAGTGATGCGCCGGTCAACTGGTGCCCCGGCCTCGGCACGGTCGTGGCCAACGAGGAGGTCACCGCGGACGGACGCAGTGACCGCGGCAACTTCCCGGTCTTCAAGCGCAACATGCGGCAGTGGATGATGCGGATCACCGCGTACGCGGACCGCCTGCTCGACGATCTCGATCTGCTCGACTGGTCGGACGCGATCAAGACCATGCAGCGGAACTGGATCGGACGCAGCTCCGGCGCGCAGGTCGAGTTCGACTCCCCGGCCGGGCCGATCACGGTGTTCACAACCCGGCCCGACACCCTGTTCGGTGCGACGTTCATGGTGCTCGCGCCCGAGCACCCGCTCGTCGACGCGCTCACCGCGCCCGACCAGGCCGAGGCGGTCACCGCGTACCGTCGGCGTGCCGGCGCGACCAAGGACGTCGACCGCCAGGACGACACCCGCGAGAAGACCGGCGTCGCGCTCGGCACCACGGCGACCAACCCGGTCACCGGCGAGCAGATCCCGGTGTGGATCGCCGACTACGTGCTCATGGGCTACGGCACCGGCGCCATCATGGCCGTGCCCTGTGGCGACCAGCGCGACTTCGAGTTCGCCCGCCGCTTCGACCTCGACATCGTCGCGATCCAGCAGCCACCCGATGCATGGTTCGCGGCTCGGGACATCGAGCCCGGCCTCGACACGAGCACCTGGCCCGAGGCCTACGTGGGCGACGCCCCGTACGTCCACTCCTCGAACCACTCCCTCGACCTCGACGGCGTCGCGGACGTCGCGACCGGGGTCGATCGGACCAACGCCTGGCTCGAAGCGCATGGTCACGGCCACGCGACCGTGACCTACAAGCTGCGCGACTGGCTGTTCAGCCGGCAGCGCTACTGGGGCGAGCCGTTCCCCGTGGTGTACGACGAGCACGGCTTCCCGCACCTCCTGCCCGACGAGCTCCTGCCCGTGCTGCTCCCCGAGACCGACAGCTTCTCGCCGCGGACCTTCGATGCCGACGACGAGTTCTCCGACCCCGAGAGCCCGCTCGACCGCCTCGGCGACTGGGTCGAGGTGACCCTCGACCTGGGTGACGGTCCGCGCACCTACCGCCGCGACACCAACGTCATGCCGCAGTGGGCGGGATCGTGCTGGTACGAGCTGCGCTACCTCGATCCGACCAACGCCGAGCACTTCGTCGACCCCGAGGTCGAGCGCTACTGGATGGGACCGCGCACCGAGGTGCGGCCCGATCATCCGGGTGGCGTCGACCTGTACGTGGGCGGGGTGGAGCACGCGGTGTTGCACCTGCTCTACGCCCGGTTCTGGCACAAGGTGCTCCACGACCTCGGCCACGTGTCGTCCAAGGAGCCGTACCACCGGCTGTTCAACCAGGGCTACATCCTGGCCGACGCCTTCAAGGACGCCCGCGGGGTCTACGTCGACGCGTTCGCCGTCGAGCGCGACGGGGACGGGTTCTGCTACGAGGGGGAGCCCTGAAGAACGCCGTCTCCCCCGACGAGATGTACGACGCGTACGGGGCCGACACGCTGCGCCTGTACGAGATGGCCATGGGTCCGCTCGACGCGTCACGTCCGTGGGAGACCCGCGACGTCGTGGGGATGTACCGCTTCCTGCAGCGTCTGTGGCGCGCCGTCGTCGACGAGGCGACGGGCGCGGTCGCGGTCGTCGACGCCCCGGCCGAGGAGGCGACCCGACGGTTGCTGCACCGAACGATCGACGTGGTGCGCACCGAGATGGAGGCGCTCCGGTTCAACACCGCGATCGCCAAGCTGATCGAGCTGAACAACCACGTGACCAAGCTCGAGGCCACGCCACGCGAGGTC
>CAYRXQ010000058.1:0-14801 GCA_964428115.1 uncultured Ilumatobacteraceae bacterium | reverse complement strand
GGCCTCGGGGATGCCGAGCTTCTCGTAGGTCTGCTTCATCTGCTCGGGCAGGTCGTCCCAGTTGTCGACCTGCTCGCCCGACGGCTTGAGGTAGTAGTAGATGTCCTGGAAGTCGATGTCGGGCATGTTCACCGCGAACCACTCGGCCATCGGCTTCTTCTCGAACAGGCGCAGGCTGCGCTGGCGCATCTGCGACATCCACTGCGGCTCGCCCTTCCACCACGAGATCTGGTCGACGACGCCTCGGTCGAGACCCTTCGCCGGTGTGAACGCGTACTCGACGTCGGCATCGCTCCAGCCGAGGTCGTACTTGCTGAGGTCGAGATCGAAGGAGGTCATCGGTGGCTCCGGTCGTGCCTGGTCGGATCGTCGGGGATCGACGGGGGAATTTGCACTACCGCCATAGTAACAATTCTGGGCGTCGCGTCCACCCGTGCGCCGACTGCGCCGACGCGAGCCGCTCAGGCGGCGTGCTCGCCGTCGAGCACACCGGCCTCGGGCACGTCGATCTCGATGAAGATGCACTCGCCCGGGCAGATCTCGGCCGCCTCGATCACGGCGCGGACGTGGCGCTGCGGCACCCAGGCCAGCGACCCCGAGCTCCCCGGGTCGTTCAGCGGTGCGCCGCCCTCGGCCACATACGCGATGCCGTCCTCGAGCTGCACGAACACGTCGGGACAGTGATCGACGCACAGACCGTCGCCCGTACAGAGGTCTTGGTCGATCCACACCTGCATGCGAGAGCCGACGCTACCGCCTACCCTGCCGCCGATGTCCGGCCCTGCCGCCAAGAAGCTCCCCCATCAGTGGTCACGCCCGACCGGCACCGTCGAGGATCCGTACGCCTGGCTGCGCGATCGCGACGACCCCGACACGGTCGCCTACCTCGAGGCCGAGAACGTCCACGCCACGGCCTGGTTCGACGCGCCCGAGCGGGCCGAGTTGCTCGAGACGATCTTCGGCGAGATCCGCTCGCGTGTGCAGGAGACGGATCTGTCGGCGCCGGTCCACCACCGGGGCTGGTGGTACGTCACGCGGACCGAGGAGGGGCGCGCCTATCCCATCCACTGCCGTGGCCGGTCGGTGGACACCGCGGCCACCGAGCTCCTCCTCGATCAGAACGCCGAGGCCGAGGGCCACGAGTTCTTCGACCTGGGCGCCTTCGAGCTGTCGCCGGATCACACCCGGCTGGCCTGGTCGTACGACACCGCCGGCGACGAGCACTACACCCTGCGGATCCGGGACCTGGCGACGCGCACCGATCTGGCCGACGAGATCCCCGACACGTCGTGGGGCGGGGTGGCGTGGTCGGCCGACGGCACCCAGATCTTCTACGTCACCGCCGACGAGCAGGAGCGCCCCTTCGAGGTCTGGCGTCACGTCGTGGGCCAGGACCGCGCCGACGACGTCCGCATCTTCACCGAGCTCGACGAGCGGTTCTTCGTCTCGGTGGGCGCGACGCGCAGCGAGGAGTGGATCATCATCCACACGGGCAGCCGGACCAGCGCGGAGGAGTGGCTGATCCCCGCTGCCGATCCGACGGCGCCACCCCGCCTGGTCGCGCCACGACGCGACGACGTCGAGTACCAGCTCGATCACTGGGGCGATCGGTTCGTCGTGCTCACGAACCTCGACGCGATCGACTTCCGCGTCGCCGTCGCGCCGCTGGATGCCCCCGAGGACTGGACCGACCTGGTCGCGCACCTCCCCGGTCGGCGCATCACGGCCGTCGAGCCCTTCGCCGACCACCTCGCGATCCACGAGTGGGCGGATGCCCAACCGCGCATCCGCGTGATCCGACGCGACGGGGGCGAGCAGGTGGTCGACGTCTCGGCCGGCCGTGCCGAACCGCACGACATCGAGTTCGGTCCGAACGCCGACTGGGACACGTCGACCCTGCGGGTCGTGCACCAGTCCCTCACCTCGCCCGCCACGGTGTTCGACGTCGACCTCCCCACGGGCGCGAGCACGGTGGTCAAGCGCACACCGACCCCCAACGTCGACCTCGACGACTACGTGTCGGTGCGGACCTGGGCCACCGCGCCCGACGGCACGGCCGTCCCGGTCGACATCGTCCGCCGTGCCGGGACGCCGGTCGACGGATCGGCTCGCTGCCTCCTCTACGGCTACGGGTCGTACGAGGCCTCGATGCCGCCGTGGTTCTCGGTCGCCCGGTTGTCGTTCCTCGATCGGGGCGGGGTGTGGGCGCTCGTCCATCCCCGCGGCGGGGGCGAGCTCGGCCGGCAGTGGTACCTCGACGGCAAGTTGCTGGGCAAGCGGAACACCTTCACCGACACCCTCGCGGCCGCCGACCACCTCGTGACCGGCGGCTGGTCGGCACCCGACCGGCTCACCATCCGTGGTGGCAGCGCCGGCGGACTGCTCGTGGGCGCGTGCGTCACGATGTCGCTGCGCGAAGGCCGGGCCGACCGCTTCGCCGCCGCCGTGGCCGAAGTGCCCTTCGTCGACGTGGTCACCACGATGAGCGACCCGACGCTCCCGCTCACGGTGACCGAGTGGGAGGAGTGGGGCGACCCCCGCAGCGAGCCGTTCGCGACGTACATCGAGAGCTACTCGCCCTACGACAACACCGTGCCGGGCCGCTATCCGGCGATGTTCGTGACGGCCGGGCTCAACGACCCGCGGGTGAGCTACCACGAGCCGGCCAAGTGGGTCGCCCGACTCCGCGAGGTCGAGACGCCCGACTCGGGTCCGCTCGTGCTGCGCACCGAGATGGGCGCCGGCCATGCCGGGCCGAGCGGACGCTACGACGCGTGGCGCGACGAGGCCCGGGTGCTGACCTTCATCCTGTCGAGCACCTGACGCGCCGCCGGGACGGGCGCGTCGCCCGTCAGGCGAACAGCGCGAGCACGCCCAGGCCGAGCAGCACCGCGTTGCGGATCAGGTGGCTCGGTCCGAGCGGCTTGGCCGACCACGTGCCAAAGCAGGCACACGGGGGTCGGCGACCCTGCGCCAGGCGGAGCGCCAGCAACGCGGTGAACGCGACGAGCATCCCGATCGCGACGGCAGCCGGGATCCACCCACCGATGCGCACGATCAGGAGCGCGCCGACGGCCAGTTCGATCCACGGCACGAACGGCACCACGACCATCGGGGCACCGAGCTCGCGGGCCTGGGCCGGCCAGGCCCGACCGGCGGCGAGCTTGGAGCCGCCGGCGACGACGAACGCGATGCCGAGGGCGATCGCAGCGACGTCGGCGACCAGGCTCACGGCGCGACGTCGAGGGTCAGGCCCTCGCGCGCCGCGATCACCTCGACGCCCCGCTGTCGACCGCATGCCGCAGCCGTGGAGGTGAGCACGTCGATCAGGTCGTCGTGATGGGTCGGATCGTGGTGGTAGAGCACCAGCTTCTTGGCGCCTGCCTCACCGGCGAACCAGACCGCGTACTCGACCATGCAGTGGCCCCAGGTCCGCTTGCGGGCGAACTCGGCGGCCGTGTACTGCGCGTCGTGGATCAGGACATCCGCGCCCTGGGCCAGCTCCATCGCACCGGGTGTGAACGAGAACGAACCGTCCTCGGGCTGCTGGTGGTCGCTGAGGTACGCCACCGTGCGACCACCCCAGCTGACGCGGAACCCGCAGGTCGGGCCGACGTGCGGGATCAGCCGGGACATGACCTCGACCTCGCCGATCGACAGCTGCGAGTCGCCGATGGAACGGACGAGGATCTCGCCGGGCAGCACGTCGAGGTCGATCGGGAACACCGGGGGCCGAATGGCCTCGGCCAGCGCTGCTGCGGGGTCGCCGCCGTCGGCCTGCTCGGGTGCGTAGATCTCGAGCCGTGAGCCCTCGCGCAGGAGCGGGGTGAAGAACGGGAGACCCTGGACGTGGTCCCAGTGCAGATGGGACAGCAGGCAGGTGCCGTGGAACGGCCGATGGACGGGCTGCCCCAGACCGAAGTAGCGCAGGCCCGTGCCGAGGTCGAACAGGATCGGGTCGTGCCCGGGGACGTCGAGAGAGACGCACGACGTGTTGCCGCCGTAGCGCACGATGTCCTCACCGTGGCAGGGGGTGGACCCCCGGACCCCGTGGAACGTGAGCTTCATCTGCTCGCCCCCGATCCATACAACGCTACGCCCCACACCGACCGCCCTGGCAAATGGCACCGGCCCCTGCGTGCGTGACGGTTGTCGCACTCGGGCTACGTTCGGCCCCGATGATCACCACGACCACGGTGGACGCCGGTGGTGTCGAGCTGGCCTGCCTGACGGCTGGCACCTCGGGCCCGCTCGCGCTCTGCTTCCACGGCTTCCCCGACACGGCGCACGGCTGGCGGCACCTGTTGCCACGTCTCGCCGATGCCGGCTACCGCGCCGTCGCCCCGTTCCTGCGCGGCTACGCCCCGAGCGCGATCCCGGCCGACGGCTGCTACCAGACCGCCGCGCTCTCCCGCGATGCGATCGCCCTGCACGATGCCCTCGGGGGTGACGGCGAGGCCGTGATCATCGGCCACGACTGGGGTGCCCCGGCGACCTACGGCGCAGCCAGCAGCGAACCCGATCGGTGGCGTCGGGTCGTCGGGATGGCCGTGCCACCCGGGCCGGCGCTGGCGATGGCGTTCCTGAGCGACGTCGACCAGCTCAAGCGCAGCTGGTACATGTTCTTCTTCCAGCATCCCCTCGCGGATCTGGTGGTGCCGGCCGACGACTTGGCCTTCATCGATCGGATCTGGGCCGACTGGTCGCCGGGCTACGACGCCGAGGTCGACCTCGAACACGTCAAGGCCTCGCTGCGCGATCCGGCCAACCTGACCGCCGCGATCGGCTACTACCGCGCCACGCTCGGCGACGGGTACCGCGATCCGGCCCTCGACGAGCTCCAGGCAGCGACCCAGGCAGTTCCCCCGCAACCGATGCTGTACCTGCACGGCCGCGACGACGGCTGCATCGGGGCCGACCTGGCCGAGCGGACGCGCGGCATGGTCGGCGACAACGTCACGGTCGAGGTCGTCGACGACGCCGGTCACTTCCTCCACCTCGAACGGCCCGACCTGGTCGGCGACCGGATCCTGGAGTTCCTCGCATGACCGCCGCCCCGAAGCTCCCCGACGGCTGGGTCGTCGTGGTCAAGGAGGAGTGCGAGACCTGCCGCACCGTGGTCCCGGTGCTGCGCCAACTCGACGGGGCCGGCATGCTCACCGTGTTCACCCAGGACGACCCGTCCTTCCCCGGTGACCCCGAGGCACTGCACGACGCCGACCTCGCCGTGAGCTGGCACCACGAGATCGAGACCGTGCCGACGCTGATCCGCGTCCACGACGGCGTCGAGGTCGACCGCATCGTCGGCTGGTCACGACCGCAGTGGGAGGAGTTCACCGGGCTCGCGGGTCTCGGTCCCGACCTGCCGGCGTTCCGGCCGGGCTGCGGTTCGCTCAGCGTCGACCCCGATCTGGTCGACGAGCTCCGCGTCCGCTTCGGCGCTTCAGTGCTGCGCTCGCGGCGGATCGACGTCGCCGAACTGGAGGACGAGTTCGAGCTCATGTTCCAACGGGGTTGGACCGACGGGCTGCCCGTGGTCCCGCCCACCGAGGATCGGGTGCTGCGGATGCTGCAGGGCACCACCCGGGCACCCGACGAGATCGTCGCCACGGTGCCGCCCGACCTGGTCGAGGTCACGGTCGAGAAGGTCGCGATCGCAGCGGTCATGGCCGGCTGCCTGCCCGAGTACCTGCCGTGGGTGCTCACCGCGGTCGAGGCCGCGTGCAACGACACGTTCAACATGCACGGTGTACTGGCCACCACGATGCCGGTGGGTCCGGTGCTGGTGTGCAGCGGGCCTGGGACCCGGGCGATCGGCATGAACTCGGGGATGAACGCGTTCGGGCAGGGCAATCGGGCCAACAGCACGATCGGCCGAGCGCTCCAGCTGCTGGTCCGCAACGTCGGCGGCGGCCGCCCCGGCGAGGTCGACCGAGCGACGCACGGCAACCCGGGCAAGATCTCGTTCTGCTTCGCCGAGCACCCCGACTCCCCGTTCGGCACGCTCGCGGCCGAGCGTGGCGCAGCCGATGGCGCCGATGCCCTCACCGTCTTCGCCGGCGAGGGGCCACGCTGCATCGTCGACCAGCTGTCGCGGACCCCGGACAGCCTGGCGACGAGCCTGGCCGTGAACCTGCGGACCTTGCACCACCCCAAGTTGATCCTGGCCTTCGACACGATCCTCGTGCTCGGCCCCGAGCACGGACGGGTGTTCGCCGAGGCCGGCTGGGACCGCGCCCGGGTGCTCGCCGAGCTGCACGAGCGCCTGCAACTCCCCGGGTCCGAGCTGGTCCGCGGTGCAGGCGGGATGTCCGAGGGCATCCCCGAGTCGCTCGCCGACCAGACCCTGCCCAAGTTCCGGCCCGACGGCATCCTGCTCGCCTACGCCGGCGGCGGCGCCGGGCTCTTCTCGGCCATGATCGGTGGCTGGGCGAACGGTACGGTGGGCTCGACGCCCGTGACCCTGGAGGTCCGACCATGACCAGCACGACCAGCACGACCAGCACGACTCGAACGATCCTCGACCCGACCGGTGAGCGGTCGGTCGCCGAACGCTCCCGGCTCGCACGGCCGGCCTCGCTCGACGGGCTCGCCGTCGGATTGCTCGACATCGGCAAGCCGCGTGGCGACGTGTTCCTCGACCGGCTCGAGGAGCGCCTCACCTCGGTGGGGGCGTCGGTCAAGCGCTACCGCAAGCCCACCTTCACCAAGCCGGCACCGGTCGACCTCCGCCACGAGATCGCCACCGAGTGCCAGGTGGTGATCGAGGCCCTCGCCGATTGAGGCAGTTGCACGTCGTGCAGTGTGCACGACATCAGTGATCTCGAGCTCCGCGGCGTGCCCGGGGTGTTCGTCGCCTCGGCCGAGTTCGTGACCGCCGCCGAGGCCCAGACCCGATCGCTCGGGTACTCCGCGATGGCGCGGGTGTTCACCCCGCACCCCATCCAGGACCGCACCGACGACGAGATGATCGCCTACGCCGACGCGGCCTTCGACCAGATCCTGGCTGCGGTCACCGTCGGCTGAGACCGGCCACCGGTCAGCCCGTCAGCCGGGCAGATCGAGCCGGCCGTCGCCGTCGGCGACGACGAGCCCGTCGGCCACTAGTGACGCGACCGCGGTCGCGTCGAACTCGCTCGCCGGACGCGACCCCTCGAGGAGCGCCCGCAGCACCCGGCCGCGGGCCTGTCGCAGGCTCCCCTCGAATCGCGCCTGACCCGTGCTGACCCCGGCCGAGCCGCGGGCCGGATCGGGGTCGGGCCGGCCGGCGACCGCCCAGCGACACACCCGGGCGTGTGGGCCGAGCGGGCACACCTCGCACTGCGGTGTCGGCCGGCAGACCGTGGCGCCGAGGTCCATCAGGATCTGGTTCCAGATCCAACCGGCCCCCATCGGCACCAGGGCGTCGGCCAGTCGTTGCACCCGGGTCGGGGTGAGGCGCTCCCCCACCGCTCGGGCCAGCACCCGGGCGATGTTGGTGTCGACCACGGCGACGTCCTGCTCGAATGCGAACGCGAGCACGGCCCGGGCCGTGTACGGCCCCACCCCCGGCAGGGCGAGCAGGTCGTCGAGGACACCGGGCACCGAGCCGCCGTGGCGTTCCACCATCGCCGTCGCTGCGGCGTGGAGGTTGCGGCCGCGGCGCGGATAGCCGAGCCCGTGCCAGGCCCGCAGCACATCGCCGAGCGCGGCACCCGCGCAGGCAGCCGGGTCGGGGAACTGCTGCAGGAACGCCTCCCACTTGGGGACGACCCGTGGCACCTGGGTCTGCTGCAGCATGACCTCGGCGACGAGGATCGCCCAGGGGTCACGGGTCCGACGCCACGGCAGGTCTCGCAGCTGCGGCACGCCCCACGCCAGCACCAGCCCTGGGTCGAACGGTGGCTCGCGCTCGGCGCCCGGCGCCGCGGTCACTCCCAGGCGTGATCGGCGTCGTACGGCCGGGTCCGCGATGGCGCGAACTCGCGCTTCCACACCAGCACCTTGCGGCGGAAGTAGCAGACCTCCTTGCCGTCCTGGTTGAAACCCTTGGTCTCGACGGTGACCACGCCGCGGTCGGGCTTGGACGCCGACTCCTTCACCTCGAGCACCCGGGTCTCGGCGTGGATCGTGTCGCCGTGGAAGGTGGGGAACTTGTGCTGCAGGGTCTCGATCTCGAGATTCGCGATCGCCGCACCGCTCACGTCGGGCACGCTCATGCCGAGCACCAGCGAGTACACGAGGTTGCCGACCACCACGTTGCGGCCCTGCACGCTCTCGCTCGCGAACCAGTCGTTGGTGTGCAACGGGTGGTGGTTCATGGTGATCATGCAGAAGAGGTGATCGTCGTACTCGGTGATCGTCTTGCCGGGCCAGTGGCGCAGGACGTCGCCGACCACGAAGTCCTCGAGGTGGCGGCCGAAGGGGCGTTCGTGCACGGTCATGGCCGCTGACGCTAGTCGTCGTCGGGTTCGCCGGTCTGATCCCCGCGGCGTCCGAATCGCAGCGCGAAGTCGATCCGCGACTCACCGCGCACGGTGTCGTCCTCGGCCAGGTCGCGCAGGGGCTTGAGCCGTTCGCGACGTTCGATGGCCCACGGTCCGACACGCAGCGACAGGTACAGGATCCCACCGAGGATGATCGGGAAGAAGAACTGCGCGAACCGGTAGGCGCCCACACCGAGCGTCGCGATCCGGCGCGGGACGCCGAAGCCGACGAGCATCCCGATGTAGCCGGTGTCGACGTAGCCGAGGCCACCCGGGGTGATCGGGATGGCGGCGAGCAGGTTGGCGATGCCGAAGGCCACGATGAGCGCGTCGGGGGCCAACGAGTAGCCGAACGCCCGGATGAACACCCACAGCGCAGCGGCGTCGAGCAACCAGTTCAGCGTGGCCCAGAACGCCACCCGCCCGAGCAGCTGCCGATCGCTCACGAGATCTTCGAGCCGCTGCGCGATCTGGCGCAGGACACGCGCCGCCCGGTCCGGATCGAGACGCACCTTGACGGCGACCCAGCGGATGATCCGCTCCGAGCGGCCCTGGCCCTCCATGAGACCGAACACGAGCGCGGCGGCGGCACCCATCACGATGATGCCCATCACCGCGACCGTGCCGTAGAGCGGGTTCACGCCGCGGATCGGGATCGAGATGATCAGGCCGACCCACAGCAGCAGGTTGAGCACGACCGCCGACCCGAGACCGACGGTGGCGAGCGCGAAGCCGGCGTCGGGGCCGGGCACGCCCGAGAGGGTCAGCAGCCGGTACCCGAGTGCCGAGCCGGCGGCACTGCCCCCTGGCACGATGCTCGACAGCGCTCGGGTGCTCATCTGGATCCGGAACATCCGCATCCGGCTGAGGTGCTCGCCCGGCGGCCCGAGTGCGGCGCGGGTCAACAGGGCGTAGCAGAAGAGCGCGGCGAGCTCGAGGAACAACCCGAGCACCAGCAGCCCGGGCGTGACGTCGAGCAGCTCGTTCCAGGCGCTGCGGAACCCCGGGATGAGCGGGAGGACGAAGAAGTAGACGACCGTGACGAACGCGAGGAGCTTGAGCGTGAAGCGGAAGGGCCGACGCCGACGGACGGTCGGCGCGCCGGGCATCGTCGGCAGCTCACCCGTTGGGGTCACGCCATCGGGGAGCTGGGTGTGTGATCCGTCCATCGCCATCGTCGGCACGCTCCAGACGCGCCGTCCGACCACACTACGCGTCGCCCCGCCCGGCCGGGCCGACCCCTGGTCGCGCCCGGCGTCGCGGATCTGCTCAGCAGGCTCGGATCACCTCGTGGAGCCGTTCGACGAGCAGGTGCCGCGCCGACGCGTCGGTCGCTCCGAGGTGCACGACCACCAGGTCGCGGTCGGGCACCACGACGACGTACTGGCCCTCGTAGCCGTGCGCCGCCAGGCTGCCGTCGAACGACGGCCACCGCCACCAGTGCCGCCCGTAGTCGAAGCCGCCGGGGACCGGCTCGGCGGGATCGTGCGCCACGACCTCCCGGGCGTGATCGACCCAGCCCTCGGGGAGGATGCGATGCCCGTCGACGACCCCGTCGCGCAGGTACAGCTCGCCGAAGCGGGCGAACTCACGGGCCGGCGCGTCGACGTAGGAGGACCCCACCCAGGTGCCCGCACCGTCGAACCGCGGCTCGGCCGAGGGCATCCCGGCGGGCCCGAAGAGCCGCTCGGCGAGGAACCGTCGCATGCCGGCCTCCCCGCCCCCGATGGCGTCCCCGAGGATCCGACAGACGATGTTCGTGGTGCCCGAGGAGTAGTTCCACACCGTGCCGGGCGGATGATCCAGCGGCAGCGCGGCAGCGAAGGCGGCGTGGTCCTGCGTGCCCGCGCCGAACAGCATGTCGATGCAGTGCGAGGCGTCACCGTCGACGTAGTCCTCCACGAACCGCAGGCCGGGTCGCATCTCGAGCAGGTCGATCAGCCGGATCGCCGACTTCTCGGTGCCCTCCCAGGCGGCGACCGGCGCCGGCGCCGCGGGATCGAGCAGCCCGTCGGCCACGGCGATGCCGACCGCCGCGTGCACCATGCTCTTGGCCACGCTCCACGACAGCAGCGGCGAGTCGGGTCCGATCTGCCCGCCCGGGCCGAAGACCGTGTCGGGCCGCTGCCCGTAGCGCTCCGTCACGACCCGACCGCCCTGGGACACGACGAGGGCGAACGAGCGGCCCTCCTCGACGGGCCGGTCGAACATCTCGTCGACGATCGAGGTCAGCCGGGGGTCATCGGGCAGCGCATCGGCGCTCGGCGGGAGCGATCGGTCGGGCATGGACCCGAACCGTAGGCGCCCCACCGAGGGCGACCGGTCTCGGACCGGGCTCCGGGGCTGATCTCCCGGCTGGTCTCCCGGCCGGTCTCCGGGGTGGTCTCAGGTGGCGTCCGGGGCGAGGAAGAGCTCCGCGATCAGGCCGAGCCCCGCCACGTCGTGCACGTCGTCGGCCAGCAACGGGATCTCCACCAGCTCGGCTCCCGGGACGCGGGCACGGACGGCATCGATCTCGGTGCGCTCGGCGACGGCGATCGTGGCGAGCTCCTGGTGGAACGCCACCTGGTCGGCCAGCGGCCCGGGTTCGAGCTCGGCCTCGGCGAGGGCGCCGCTCAACGGCTGCGGCACCGGGTGCACCAGGTTGACGACCACGGCACCGACCGGGAAGCGACCCGCGACGAGGGCGTCGAGGAGGAAGATGGCCTCGTCGACCGCCTCGTGGCGCGGGCTGGCCACGACCACGAACGATGCCGTCGGGCCGTGGAGCAGCGCCGAGACCTCGGCGGCCCGGCGTCGCAGCCCGGCCTCCATCCCCGAGATCGAGCGGAAGAACGAGACCGTGTCCTCGACGATCGAGGGTCCGGCGAGCTTGCGCACGGTCCACAGGAATGCGGAGGACGCAGCGTTGGTGACGCGGGCGAAGGCCCGCGTCGGCGCCGTCACCGCCCGGTACACCGGGTGGGAGAGAAACGAGACCAACCGGTCGGGCGCCTCGAGCAGGTCGAGCGCGTGTCGCGACGGCGGCGTGTCGACGATCACCAGGTCGTGGTGTCCGGCAGCGTGCAGCTGGTGGAGCCGCTCGATCGCCATGTACTCCTGCGCACCGGCGAGCGCCCGCGAGATGCTCCGGTAGACGGGATTGCGCAGCACCGCCTCGGCGCGCTCGCCGTCGCCGGCCTCGCGACGGATCAGCTCGTCGAAGGTCGCCGACGCGTCGAGCATGAGCGCCCACAGCGATCCGCCCGAGGCCGCGACCTCGGCGTCGACGCCGTCGACCAGCGCCGGTTCGTTCGATTCCGGATCGATCCCGAGCGAGTCGGCCAGTCGACGGGCCGGATCGACGGTGACCACGACCACCTGGCGGCCGCGCCGCGCCGCGAGCAGGCCGAGCGCCGCGGCGGTGGTGGTCTTCCCCACACCGCCGGGCCCACAGGTCACGAGCACCGCAGCCGTGTCGAGGACCTCGAGCAACGAGGCCGACTCGTCGAGCGCGGCCGGCTCGGTCGGCGCGGTCGGGCGGGTCCGATCGTTGCGCGCCATCAGGACGCACCCTCGGCTGGTTCGGGCTCCACCTCGAGGGCGTCGGCCAGCAGGTCGAGCTCGGCCGGACCGATCCGGGTCACCGGGAGCCGCGGCAGGGTCACGGTGGGGCACGCGAGCGCCGAGCGCAGCCGCTCCATCTGCTCCTGCGCGCCGCGCTGTTGCGCCGCGCCGAACACCCGCGACTGCTCGAGCGCCCGCTGATCGGCAGCGGTCACCTTCACGCCCTGGGCGCGGGCCGCCGCGGCGACCGAGCGGTCGAGCCCGGGGCGGGGCGCCCGCCAGGCGTTCACGACCACCGGCCCGAGCGCGAGATCCAGGCTCGCGGCGAGATCGCCGGCGAGCTCCACCGTCTCGTTGACCGGGGTCTCCTCGGGGAGCGTCACGAAGATCGCCTGGGTCCGCTCGTGGTCGGCGAGCATCGCTGCGACCTCCTCGGCCTGCTCGCGCACGCCGCCCTCGGTGATGACCTCCATCAGCGCCACCGGCGAGCGCAGGAAGGGGGCCGCGTGACCGGCCGGCGGCGCGTCGACGATCAACAGGTCGGCGACCCGTTCCCGGTCGAGCTCCTTGATCTTGCCGAGCACGAGCAGGTGCTCGAGACCGGGTGTGGCTGCGGCGACCACGTCGAGCGACACCGCCGAGGCGGCACGCCGGATCAGGGAGTTGACGCCCTTGAGCTCGAGGTAGTCGGAGAACGCCCCGCTGGGCGGGATCGTGCGACCGCGGATCCGACCGCCGCCCTGTGATCTGGGCAGCACGCGCAGCACGGTCGCCTCGGGGCGCAGCGCGACCCCGCCGAGCATCGTGCCCAGACCGGGACGCCCGTCGACGGCGACCAACAGCACATCCGCGCCGTCACGGGCTGCGGCGACGGCCATCGCCGCGGCGGCCGTGGTGGACCCGACCCCGCCCTTGCCGGCGACGATCGCGACCCGGGTCCGGGTCACCCACTGCGGCCGCATGACCAGGAGGGTATCCAGCACACCGGGTTCTGGGCTCAGGTGTGCTCGAGGTCGATCCACTTCGACGCCGGCGGCGGTGCCTCGGCGAGCGCGAGGGTGACGGCCTCGGCCGGCGTGCGGGCGACCTGTGCGAGCCGGCGGTGGAGCGGGCGCACGAAGCCGGTGTCGACCGCCCGGTCGAACGCGGCCAGCAGCGGCTCGAAGAACCCCTCGACGTCGAGGAACACCACCGGGGAGCGGACCAGGCCGAGCTGGTTCCAGGTGAGGATCTCGAGCACCTCCTCGAAGGTGCCGAATCCGCCGGGCAGGGCGATGAACCCGTCGGCGAGTCGGGCCATCTCGGCCTTGCGCTCGTGCATCGAGGCCGTGACGACGAGCTCGCTGAGGTCCTCGTGTCCCACCTCCCGATCCATGAGGTGCTGGGGGATCACGCCGATCACCCGGCCACCGGCCGCCATCGCCGCATCGGCCACGAGACCCATCAGACCGACTCGGCCGCCACCGAAGACCAGCTCCACCCCGCGACGGGCGATCTCGCCACCGAGCGCCGCGGCGGCCCGGGCGAACTCGCCGGACGACCCGCTGTTCGAGCCGCAGAACACACAGATCCGGCGGACGTCGGGGCGGTCGGGATCGTGGGGGGCCTCGGTCACGGGTCACACGATCCCACACCGGATCGACCAGGCCGGCCGTGGTTACCACCGAGTAAGTTCGCGGCCCATGGCCACCGAGATCGCCGCTCCCGACCTGCAGACCGCCGCCGACGTCATCGATCTCGCCGACCGCGTGGTCGGCAAGGCGGTGCGCCACCTCGCAGCACTCGGCGGGCCCGACGTCCACCAGGTGCTCGGCTACGACCTGGCGCACGCGGCGTCCGGAGTGGCCACGGCGCGCTCGATGCTCGACTACGGCGCCAAGGGCGAGGTCGAAGGCAAGCTCACCTGCGCCTACGTGGCCGACATGATCCACGACCTCATCACCCGCCTCGCCGGCCGCGAGGCACTGTGGGGCGTGGAGCCGGGGTCGCTGCACGACGCCCACGGGTTCCTGGCCGCCTACCGCGATCCGGCGTTCCTCGCGTCGCTGGCCGACCAGGCCGGCCCCCGTCACCTGGGTGACGACATGGAGATGGTCCAGGACACGTTCCGCTCCTTCGCCCAGAACGTGGTGGCCCCGCATGCCGAGCACGTGCACCGCACCAACGGCGACGTGCCCGAGTCGATCGTGACCGGCCTCGCCGAGATCGGCGCCTTCGGCCTCAGCGTGCCGGCCGAGTACGGCGGCTACAGCGAGGGCGGCGACGAGGAGTACACGGCGATGGTGGTGGCCACCGAGGAGCTCAGCCGGGCCAGCCTCGGCATCGGCGGCTCGCTCATCACGCGCCCCGAGATCCTCACCCGGGCCCTGGTGAAGGGTGGCACCGAGGAGCAGAAGCAGACCTGGCTCCCCAAGCTGGCCACCGCCGAGGTGATGCCGGCGGTCGCCGTCACCGAGCCCGACTACGGCAGCGACGTGGCCGGCATCAAGGTGACCGCCACCCCGGCGACGGGTCCAGAGGGAGCGCCCGGCTACGTGATCAACGGGGTGAAGACCTGGTGCACCTTCGGTGCCCGCGCCGACGTGCTCGCGCTGTTGGCCCGCACCGACCCCGACCGGTCCGCGACGCACCGTGGGCTCAGCCTGTTCATCGTGCCCAAGCCCCGCGGCGACGCGCACGGGTTCGAGTTCACCCAGGATCCCGTCGACGGCCGCATCGGCAAGATGGAGGGTCGCCCGATCGACACGATCGGCTACCGCGGGATGCACTCCTACGAGATCGCCCTCGAGG
>CAYRXQ010000057.1:0-14846 GCA_964428115.1 uncultured Ilumatobacteraceae bacterium | reverse complement strand
CTCGCGATCGCGCTCACGAGCCCGGTGTTCGGCGAGTTCTTGCGCACGACCAGGTACGTCATCGTGGATGAGATCCACGCGTTCGCGGAGAACAAGCGCGGGACGCACCTCGCGGCGACGCTCGAACGGCTCGAGGCCTCCCTGGCAGCGCTCGCTGCGGCCGAGCCGGTGCCCACCACCACCATGCAGCTCCTGGCCGCCGAGCTGCCGCCCCCACCCGGGTGGACGGCGACGGCCGGGGTGGCGTTCTCCTCGGCGCGCAAGTGGAGCGCGACCACCTTCGCCGACGGTCATGGCACCTGGGTGCTCGGGGCGCCCGAGATCCTGCTCGACGCCGTCGACGAGGCCGATGCCGACGCGGCAGCCGCCCTCGCAGCGGGCCGCAAACGAGTGGAGGAGCTGGCCGTGGAGGCCAAGCGGGTGCTGCTCGTGGCCTGCTGCGAGGCAGCGATCACCGAGCCCGGCGACGGCGAGGACGCGGTGCTCCCGGGCGGACTCCGTCCGATCGGGTTGGTCGTCCTGAGCGAGCAGGTGCGCGAGGACGCGGCGGCGACCATGCGGTACTTCACCGAGCAGCACGTCACCGTGAAGGTCATCTCGGGCGACAACCCGCGGACCGTGGCGGCCGTCGCGACCTCGCTCGGGGTGGCCGGTGCCGATCGTGCCGTCGACATGCGCACGGTCGACGTCGAGGACCAGGAGGCGCTCGACCGGCTCGTCGAGGAGACCACCGTCTTCGGCCGAGTCCTCCCCGAGCAGAAGCGCGCCCTCGTCGGGGCGCTGCAGCGGGCCGGACACACCGTGGCGATGACGGGCGACGGCGTCAACGACATCCCGGCGCTCAAGGCCGCCGACATCGGCATCGCCATGGACACCGCGACCCCGGCGACGCGCCGGGTCGCGCAGCTCGTGCTCCTCGACGGGCGGTTCGACCGCATGCCCGACGTCGTCGCTGAGGGGCGGCGCGTCATCGCCAACATGGAGCGCGTCTCGTCGCTGTTCATCACCAAGACGGTGTACGCCGCGGTGTTCGCGCTCGTCGTGGGGATCACCGCGGTGGAGTTCCCGTTCCTCCCGCGCCACCTGTCGTTGATGGATGCGATCACGATCGGCATCCCCGGCTTCGTGCTGTCGTTCCGGTCGACCGACCGACCGACGCGTGCGGGCTACCTCGGGCGCGTCGTCCGCTTCGCCGTACCGGCCGGGCTGGCCGTGGCCTTCACCACGCTCATGACCTACGCCCTCAACCGCTCGACGCTCGTCGACGCCACCCTCGCGGAGGCCCGGACCGCGGCGGTGATCGCACTGACGGTCACCGCGCTGTGGGTGCTCTCACGCCTGGTCTGGCCGATCGACCTCCTCGAGGGCGTGCTGCTCGCGAGCCTGTCGGCGATGTTCGTGGTGGCGTTGTCGTGGCCGTGGCTCGCAGACCTGTTCAGCATCGAGCTGCCGCCCCGCGAGGGCTGGATCGCACTCGTGGCGGTGGTGTTGGTGAGCGTCGTCGGGTTCCAGCTCGCGCTCTCGCTCGACCTGGCCCGTCGGATCCGACGACTCGCCCCGACCGCCGCCCGGGATGACGGGGCGCCTGGGGAGTCGTAGCCTTCGGTCCATGCTCTTCCGCAAATCCGTCGAGATGGTCACCGAGGCCGAGGCGTTGCCCGGCCGGACCGACCGGACCATGCAGGTGCCCGAGGCCCATCACGTGAACGGCCATCCGCTCACCGGGCCGTGGCCCGAGGGGATGCAGACCGCCGTGTTCGGCATGGGCTGCTTCTGGGGTGCCGAGCGACTGTTCTGGCAGCTCCCCGGGGTCTGGTCGACCTGGGTCGGGTACGCCGGTGGGTACACGCCCAACCCCACCTACGAGGAGACCTGCACCGGCCGGACCGGCCACACCGAGGTGGTCGGCGTGGCCTTCGACCCGACGGTGATCACCTACGAGCAGCTCCTCCAGGTGTTCTGGGAACAGCACGATCCGACGCAGGGGATGCGCCAGGGCAACGACATGGGCACGCAGTACCGCAGCGCGATCTACCTCACCGATCCGTCCCAGCACGAGGCGGTGGAGACCACTCGCGGCGCGTACCAGGAGCGACTGTCGGCCGCCGGATACGGCACGATCACCACCGAGGTGGCGCCGCTGCGGGCCTTCTTCTACGCCGAGCCGTACCACCAGCAGTACCTCGCGAAGAACCCCGCCGGGTACTGCGGCATCGGCGGCACGGGCGTGTCCTGCCCGATCGGGCTCCAGGCCTGATCGACGGCACCTACGATCCGTCCCGTTCACCGTTTCCGTTCACCGTTCCCGTTCACCGTTCCCGTTCACCGACGAAAGGACCCTCCGATGAGCGACTTCCTCGACAAGGCCAAGGACATGGCCGGCGAGATCAAGGACAAGGCCGACGACCTCGTCGACGAGCACGGCGACAAGATCCCCGACAACGTCGAGACGACCTACGACAAGATCTCCGACGCCGCCGAGAAGGTCATCCCCGGCTCCGACGCCAAGGACTGACCGACAGCGCTGCTCGTCAGCGCTCGCTCTGCCAGCCGCTGTGGCGGACCTCGGCGCCGTCGGCATCGAGGGTTCGCCCCGGCCAGCGGAGCACCCCCGGGGTCGCTGACAGCCGGGCGATCAACGTCTGCATCGGCGTGTCGCCGACCTCGGCGATCGTGGCACGTGCCGCGAGGTGCGGGTCGACCGCGAGGTCGGCCATGTCCATGACCGGGCCGATCGCCGCGTCGGCAGCGGTGAATGCCGCGATCACCTGGTGCCGGGTGCGGGTCGAGCACCAGTCGCGCATGATCCCCTCCAGCTCGTCACGGTGTTCGGCGCGCCCGCCGAAGGTCGTGAAGCGGGGGTCGTCCCCGACGCCGAGCAGACCCATGACGCGGGCGGCCACGCTGTCGCTGCTCGTCGAGACAGCGACCCACCGGCCGTCGGCGCAGCGGTAGGTGCCTCGGGGGACCGTGTAGGGCAGGCCGGCGCCGAGCCGGGGCTGCTGCTCCCCGGTGAGCGCGTACAGCGAGAGCAGCGGCCCCATCATCTGGAGCATCGACTCGAGCAGGTTCACGTCGACCACCTGACCGACGCCCGAGTGCAGGGCGACCATCGTGGCGAAGGCCGCCGCGAGGCCGGTCACCTCGTCGGTGAGGGCGATCGGCGGGGGGAGCGGGGCGCCGTCGGGCTCACCGTTGAGCGCAGCGAAGCCCGACATGCCCTCGGCCACCGTGGCGAAGCCCGGACGATCGGCGTAGGGCCCGGTCTGGCCGAACCCCGAGACCCGGGTGATCACGAGGCGTGGGTTGGCGGCGTGGAGCACGGCGGGGTCGAGGCCGAGCCGTTCGAGCCCGCCCGGTCGGAGGTTCTCCACCAGCACGTCGGCGGTCGCGAGCAGCTCGACGAGCACCGCTCGATCGTCGTCCCGCTTGAGGTCGAGCACCACGGTGCGCTTGTTGCGGTTGACGAGCTTCCACCACAGGCCCTCGCCGTCACGCGGGTCGCGCCAGGCCATCCGGCGCAGGCTGTCGCCCTCGGGTCGCTCCACCTTGACGACCTCGGCGCCGAAGTCGGCCAGGTAGCGGGCGCAGTTCGGCCCGGCGAGCACGGTCGACATGTCGACGACGCGCAGGTCCGCGAGGGGCGGGCCGCCCGGTCGGGCCGCGTCGCTCATCGCAGCGCCCCGGCCAGCAGCTCGCAGGCCCGTCCGACGGCATCGCCGGAACCGGCATAGGAGAACCGGACGAAGCGGCCGCCGCGGGCGAGGTCGAAGTCGACCCCGGGGGTGGTCGCGAGGCCCAGGTCGTGGAGCCACCGGTTGCAGAGCGCCATCGTGTCGGGGACCTCGTCGTGGAGCAGGTGGCCGACGTCGGCGTAGACGTAGAAGGCGCCGTCGGCATCGGCGACCCGGTCGATGCCGACCGCTGCGAGGCCGTCGAGCAGCAGGCGCCGGTTGGCGGCGTAGCGGGCGACGTGCCGGTCGAGCTCGTCGGCGGCGTCGAACGCCGCGGTCGCCGCCACCTGGGAGACGTGCGGTGCGCAGATGTACAGGTTCTGCTGCAGGCGCTCGGTGGCATCGATCAGGTCGTCGGGTACGACCATCCACCCGATCCGCCAGCCGGTCATCGAGAAGTACTTCGAGAAGCTGTTCACCACGACGGCCTGGTCGGTGGCCACGAGCGCGGTGGGGGCCGGGTCGCCGTAGGTGATGCCGTGGTAGATCTCGTCCGCGATCAGCCGGACGCCGTGGCGGTCGCACCAGGCGACCAGCGCAGCGATCGTGTCGGCGTCGAGCACGGTGCCGGTGGGGTTCGACGGGGAGGCGACCACGAGCCCGTCGAGCGGGCCGCCGGCGGCCACGGCCGCGTCGAGGAGCTCGGGAGTGGGCGCCCACCGGGTCGCCGGGCCGACGGGGATCGACACCGGGGTGAGGTCGAGCGCCAGGAGCGTGTTGCGGTAGCAGGGGTAGCCGGGCTCGACCACGGCGACGCGAGCGCCAGGTTCGAAGGCCGCCACGAAGGCCAGCGTGAACCCGGCCGACGCGCCGGCGACCGCCAGGATGCGTCCCGGGTCGACCTCGAGGCGGTGGGTGTCGGCGTAGTGGCGGGCGATGCGCCGCCGCAGGCCGAGCAGGCCGGGCGCGTTCGTGTAGCCGAGTGGGGTGTCGAGCGCGGCGCGAACGGCATCCAGCGCCAGCTGCGGTGCGCCGGTGGAGGGCTGGCCGACCTCGAGGTGGACGATCTCACGGCCGGCGGCCTCGAGCTCGGACGCCGCCCGGCTCATCGCCATGGCGTGGAACGCCGGGACCCGGTCGGTGCGTCTCGTCACGGTCGCCGAGGGTACCGAGCCGTCAGGACGCGTTCTCTGTCCGATCTCTCGCGCTCGGTGACAGCCTGCGCGTGTCAGGTCTTGAGGAGGTCGCCGGCGCGGAGCTGGGAGGCGTAGAGGCCGCCGGCCGCGACCAGCTCGTCGTGGGTGCCGAGCTCGGCGATGCGGCCGCGGTCGAGGACCGCGATCCGGTCGGCCTCGCGCACCGTCGAGAGGCGGTGCGCGATCACGATCGCCGTGCGCCCGTGGAGCGCCGCTTCGAGGGCGGCCTGGACGTGGGCCTCGTTGTCGTTGTCGAGGTGGCTCGTCGCCTCGTCGAGGATCATGATCGCCGGGTCCTTGAGGAGCAGGCGGGCGATCGCGAGTCGCTGCTTCTCGCCGCCCGAGAGGCGGTAGCCGCGCTCGCCGACCACCGTGTCGTAGCCGTCGGGCAGTGCCGCGATGGTCTCGTGGATGCGCGCCGCACGGCACGCCTCCTCGAGCTCGGCGGCGGTCGCCTCGGGGCGGGCGTAGCGCAGGTTGTCGCCGATCGACTCGTGGAACAGGTGCGGGTCCTGGGAGACGACGCCGATCGCGCCCCGCAGCGAGGTGAGGGTGAGGTCGCGCACGTCGTGCCCGTCGATACGCACCGCACCCGAGGTCACGTCGTAGAGCCGGGGGACGAGCGAGGCGAGCGTGCTCTTGCCGGCACCCGAGGCACCGACGAGTGCGAGCGTCTCGCCGGGGGCGACGGTGAGCGACAACCCGTGGAGCACGTCGACGTCGGGGTCGGTGTCGAGGCCGCCGTGCTGCTCCATCGAGGCGATCGCCGAGTCCGCTGCCGCCGGGTACCGGAAGGTCACGTGGTCGAAGCGGACCTCGCCGCGTGCGCCGATCAGGTCGATCGCGCCGAGCCGGTCGGCGATCGGCTCGGGCGCGTCGAGCACCTCGAAGACCCGCTCGAAGCTGACCATCGAGGTCATCAGGTCGACGCGGGCGTTGGTGAGCCCGGTGAGCGGCTGGTACACCCGGGTGACCAGCGCGGCGAGCGCGGCGAGCGTGCCGGGGGTGATGTCGCCGTCGACGACGAACAGCGCCCCGACGCCGTAGATCGCCGCCGCGCCGATCGCGCCGACCAGGCCGAGCGCCACGAAGAAGACTCGGCCGAGCATCGCGGCGCGCACCCCGGCGTCGCGCACCGCATGGGCGCGCCGGGTGAAGCGGCGCTCCTCGCGGTCGAGGTCGCCGAACAGCTTGACGAGCACGGCGCCCGACACGTTGAAGCGCTCGGTCATCTGGGTGTTCATCGCCGCGTTGTGCTGCATCTGCTCGCGCGAGATGTCCTGCAGCCGACGCCCGACGCGTCGGGCCGGCACGATGAACAGCGGGAGCACGATGAGCGAGAGCAGGGTCAGGCGCCACTCGAGGGCGAACATCGCGATCAGGGTCGTGGCGAGCACCACGAAGTTGCTGACCACGCTGCCGAGCGTGGAGGTCACCGCCGTCTGGGCGCCGACCACGTCGTTGTTGAGGCGGCTCGTGATGGCTCCGGTGGGCGTGCGGGTGAAGAACGCCACCGGGAGCCGTTGGACCTTGGCGAAGAGTGCGGTCCGCAGGTCGGCGATCAGGCCCTCTCCGACCCGGGCGCTGCACCAGCGCTGGAGGATCTGCAGGCCGGCATCGGCGAGCGCGGCGACCACCGCGGCCCCGGCCAGCCACAGGATGAGGGTCCGGTCGGCTTCGGGAATCGCGGTGTCGAGGATCGCCCGGACGACGAGCGGCGGGACCAGCGCGAGGAGCGCGGCGACCAGGATCGCCACCAGGAACAGGATGATCGTGCCGCGGTAGGGGCGAGCGAAGGCCCACACCCGGCGTGTCGTGTCGCGCCCGATCGGGGTGCCGTCGAGCGCCGAGGTGTCCCGCGGCATCATGCTGTGTGGCCCCATGCGCATGGGGTCAGGCTACGACCGGCAATCGCCGGCGTCCTCCCGTACCCTGGGCGTCCATGGCGCGTCGTGTTCCGCTTCTGCTCCTCGCCGGCGCGCTGCTCGTCGCAGCTTGTGGTGTCGACTCGGGCGTCGCGGGCGACGTCGGTCGACCGGTGACCACGGCGGCTCCCACCACCACGGCTGCCTCCCCCGACAGCACCGACGGCACCGAGCCCCCGACCACTCCCGAGGCCACCGATCCGCCGACCGACGGTGGCGAGACCACCGCTCCGCCGTCCACCGACGCCCCGGCCGGTGACGACCCGGGCGACGAGCAGGTCGGTGGGTTCGTCCCGGCGCCCCTGGTCTGGTTCGACGAGCGCGACGGGGTCGACTCGACGTTCCTCGAGGTGCCCATCGACTACGGCGATCCCGACGGCCAGACGATGGAGCTGTACCTGGCCCGCCATCGGGCCACCGATCCGGCCAACCGCATCGGCACCCTGCTGGTGAACCCCGGCGGGCCCGGGTTCGGGGGGTCGGACTTCGCGTTCTTCGCCCCGCAGGTCTTCGAGCCGATCCTGGTCGAGCGCTTCGACATCCTCGGCTGGGACCCGCGTGGCACCGGTTCGAGCGAGCCGGCCATCGACTGCATCGACGACTACGACACCTACTTCGGCTCCACCGACGTCACCCCTGACTCCGACGAGGAGCGCCAGCAGATCGTGGCGCTCGCCGCGGACTTCGCCGGGGAGTGCGTGCGCAACAACAAGGCCATCATCGAGCACGTCGGGACGAACAACGCAGTGCGTGACATGGAGATCATCCGGCGTGCCCTCGGCGAGGAGACGATCTCGTACTTCGGGTTCAGCTACGGCAGTGAGCTCGGCGCGACCTGGGCGACGATGTTCCCCGCGCGGGTCCGGGCCGCCGTGCTCGACGGTGCGGCCGATCCGGCCGCCGACAGCCTGGAGTCGGGCCTCCAGCAGTACGCCGCCTTCGAGGACGCCCTCGAGGTCTTCCTCGCTCGCTGCACCGACGACCCCGAGTGTGTGTTCCACAACGGTGGCGACGCCGAGGGAGCCTTCGACCGGCTGATGGCCGAGCTCGACGAGCAGCCACTGCCCGGTCCGGACGGCCGCATCGACGTCGGGCGCAACGTCGCGACCACCGCCGTGATCCAGGCCATGTACTCCGAGACCTACTGGCGCACCCTCGCCCGGGCGCTCACCAGCGCGCAGGCCGGTGACGGCAGCGGCCTGCTCGAGCTGCACGACAGCTACTACCAGCGGTACCCCGACGGCACCTACGGCAACGAGCTCGAGGCCTTCCAGTCGATCTCCTGCGCGGACAGCGCCGAGCGGCTGACCGTGGAGGAGGAGGACGCGCTGGCACCTCGGTTCACCGAGGTGGCGCCGCGGCTGGCACCGGAGGGATCGAGCGGCGGCTACTTCTGCACGTTCTTCCCTCCGGCGATCGACCCGCGCATCGAGATCACCGGGGCGGGCGCCGGACCGATCGTGGTCATCGGCACCACGGGCGACACCGCGACCCCGTTGGAGAGCACGCGACGGATGGCCGAGACCCTCGAGGACGGCCGCCTGGTGATCGTCGAGGCCGACCAGCACACCGGCTACAGCGTCAACCAGTGCGTCCGCGACGTGGTCAGCGACTACCTGGTCGACCTGGTCGCACCCGAGTTCGGCACCGAGTGCCGCTAGCCGTCACCCGCTGACCGTCAGCCGGTGTCAGCCGGTGTCAGACACGCTGCAGCTGCACGCGCTGCAGGTTGCCTCACGTCGCTGCCTGGCCCGGAGCGCGGAACGGGCCGTGAACCCGGGTCGCTGCGACCCGAGCCACGGCCACGTGGCGGAAGGAGTGGGATTCGAACCCACGGAGACCCGAAGGGCCTCAACGGCTTTCGAGGCCGTCCCATTCGTCCGCTCTGGCATCCTTCCGTCGAGCGAGGCTAGCGGACCGCATCGGCGTGTCCTCGTGGCGATCCTCGTGGCGATCCGGATGGTGATCCCGCCGGTGCTGCGTGGACCGGCCCGTGCTCATGTCGGGCGAGCGATCTGCCGATGTTGGGGGGTGCCGGGGTTCCGGTACGGTGCCGCCGCGGACCACCTCACCCGCTGCGGGACCACCACGCGATGACCGACGATCCCTCCTCCCACCCCGGCACCAGCGGTGACCGGGTCGACCCGGGTGGGCACGAACCTGCCCGGGAACGGGCGCCGTGGACCGTGGCGACGGCGTTCGGGATCACGTCGCCGATGCCGGTGCCGGTGTTCCTGGTGCTCGATGCCGCCGAGGAGCACGAGTTCACCGGCGCGATCGCCTTCGGCGCGCCGGTGTCGGCCCGCGTCTACTTCGACCACGGCTGGTTCGTGTTCGCCGAGCGGGACTCCGACGACGCCCTGGCCGATCGCTTCGTCGCGGCCGGCGCCACCGACGCCGCCACCATCGAGCAGGCCTCGGTGCTGGTGGGCGAGGATCGCTACCTCGGCCGGCTCTTCGACCGGGCGCCGCAGATCGACCGCATCGCCGTGCTCGTCGCCCTCGACGTGATCACCGAGTCGACGGTGGCCGACATCGCCCGTGCACTCGTCGAGCACGTCGACGTCTGGCCGTACCGCCGGCACCCGAGCGGGGTCCACCGGTGGGAGCGCACCGACCGGGTCCGACCGCGGGTGACCACGGCCTGGCCGGCACCCATCCCGCCGCCGCCCGTGCGCTCGTTGCGCGCCGAGGCGCTCGGCGCGTTGGACGCCCTCCCCGCGCCGACGACGCTGCCGGCGCCCGTCGCAGCTGCCCGACCCGGGCCCACCGGGCCCGCCTCGTCGACGACCGCCGCGCCCCGACCCGAGTCGGAACCCGCGCCGGCACCCGTCTCGGAGCCCGCGTCCGAGCCGGTGCTCGATCCCGTGCCGGAGCCGGCGATGGCATTGCCCGTCCGCCGCCCGGGCGCGACCGAACCCCCGGAGGCCGAGGCCGAGTTCGCGTTCGACGACGCCGACCCCGCGGGGGTGTTCCGGATGGTGTGGCCGAGCGGCGAGGTCGAGTTGGCGGTGCCGCTCGTCGACGTGGCGCCCGCCGAGGGAGAGCTCCCTGCGCCGGGGTCCGGGACCGCGACCAGGCAGCGCACTGCGCCCGAGCCGGAGGATCCTCACGGCGAGGCGTTTGCGGCGATGAGTGTCCCGGCGGCGAGCGCCCTGTCGGCGAGCGCGGCCGCGGGCTCGACGGGGGTCGTCCCGTCGGTGCTCGCACCGCCGAGCGTCGTGCCAGAGGCCGTCGTGCCACAGGTCGTCGAGCCAGCGGTCGTGGAGCCCCAGGTCGTCGAGCCAGAGGTCTCGCCAGCCCACGATCCTGGACGCCGTGGCGGTCGGATCACCGGAGCGCCGCTGTTCGACCCCGACGAGGCGGCGGCACCGGCCGGATCGCCGCTCCCACCACCACCGCCCGGCCCGCGTGGACGACCTGGTTCCGAGGTCGACGACGTCTTCCACGAAGCCCCGTTGCCGATGCGCGGGTCGGACCGGGCACGTCGGCGCCGGCGTTCCTGGCCGCGCTGACCCATCCAGTCGGAAGAGCGTGGCGCCGCCGTGTCGGGCGGTCAGCGGCGGTTACGTCGACGAGCGGCGAAGAAGTCGACGAGCATCGCGCCGCACTCCTGCGCGAGCACCCCGGTGGTGCGCGGCACGCGGTGGTTGAGCACCGGGTGATCGACCAGGTCGAAGCAGCTGCCGGCCGCACCGGCCTTGGGATCGGTGGCGCCGTAGACGAGGTGCCCGAGTCGGGCGTTGACCATCGCGCCCGCGCACATCGGACAGGGCTCGAGGGTGACCACCAGGGTGCAGTCGTCGAGGCGCCACTGGCCCACGGCAGCGGCCGCGTCGCGCAGGGCCAGGATCTCGGCGTGCGCCGTCGGGTCGCCGGTGAGCTCGCGCTCGTTGTGGCGGCTGGCGATGATGCGGCCGCCGCGCACCACCACCGCGCCGACCGGGACGTCGTGGTGCTCGATCGCGGCCCGTGCCTCGTGCAGGGCCATGCGCATCCAGGCGACGGCCGGGTCGGGTTCGACGGGGCCGTTCATGGCGGAGGGAGTGGGATTCGAACCCACGGTGAGTTGCCCCACACACGCTTTCCAAGCGTGCCGATTCGGCCGCTCTCGCATCCCTCCCGGGTGCGCTGGAGGGTATCCGACAGGTAGGGTGACGACACACGTGACCTCACGAAGGACCACGGATCGACGTGTCGATCCCGCCGGGTGAGGTGGCGACCGGGTCCTGTGCGACGGGCGCCCGTGAACCAGGTCAGGCCCGGGAGGGAGCAGCCTTCATCGGCATCGCTCGTGCGCCGCAGATCACCTGGTCGCCACTTCAGCCGGCGGGGTCCCCGTCGGAGGACTCCGAGCCCCCCGAGGCCCTCCGAGTCGTTCGGCTGCGGCTATCGCCGCTCGGCGAGGCGGCGGGCTCGGGTCGCGAGCGCCGGTGTGCCGAGGCGGTGCGCCACGTCGTCGAACGCGTCGGTCGGTCCCGTCCACCGCCAGTCGTCGACCGTGCCCAACCCACCGCGACCCGAGCCGGTCGGCGCCAGCCCGGGATCGTCGTCGACGTCGAGGACCACCGTGGCCAGGTGGCGGAAGAGCACCGCCAGGTCGTACTGCTCGCGCAGGGTTGCCGAGAGCTTGGCCGCGCCCCGCAGGCCAGGGACGTCCCACTGGCCGGGGTGCTCGGGGATGTCCTCGAGGTGGCCGTACCGGGCGAGCACGGCGCCGGCGCTCTTGGCCC
Source organism: uncultured Ilumatobacteraceae bacterium (assembly GCA_964428115.1). GTDB lineage: Bacteria > Actinomycetota > Acidimicrobiia > Acidimicrobiales > Ilumatobacteraceae > CAYRXQ01. The sequence goes on along the minus strand of CAYRXQ010000057.1, from coordinate 3,318 downwards.
CCCACCCGGGCAGGCCCGGGAACCCGTCGGCCGTGTCACCCACGAGTCCGAGGTAGTCGGGGATCGAGGCCGGACCGACGCCGAACTTCGCGATCACCGCAGCCTCGTCGATGATCTCCTGCTTGCGGCGGTCGAACTGCACCACCCGGTCACCGCGGACGCACTGGCCGAGATCCTTGTCGGGGGTGACGATGAGGACCTGCGTGACCCGTTCGTCCTCGGCCGCGCGGGCGGCTGCGGCGCCGAGCGCGTCGTCGGCCTCGTTGGCCACCATCGGCCACACCCGCACGCCCATCGTGGTCAGTGCTGCCTCCATCTCCGGGATCTGCTCGAGGAGCACCGGCTCCATGCCCTCGGAGGTCTTGTAGCCCTCCCAGAGATCGTTGCGGAAGCTCTCGATCACGTGGTCGCTGGCCACACCGATGTGCGTGGCGCCGTCGTCGAGCAGCGCGAGGGTCGAGGAGAGCACACCGATCGTCGCGGCGAACGGGCCGGGCTCCTCGCTGCCCCGTCCACGACCGAACGCGCCGTAGTGCTGGCGGAACAGCTCGTAGGTGCCGTCGACGAGGTGGACCTTCATGGGCGCATCCTGGCACCCGGGCAGAGCGCGTGCGCTACGGCTGTATGCTGATCTGCATGCACAGCACCAGTGTTCGCATCGACACGGCGACGCACGAGGACCTCAAGCGGTTGGCCTCCGAGCTGAACACCACGGTCGGGAACACCGTGACCCTGGCGGTGCGTGCGCTGCGGCAGGAGCGGGCGGGGGCCGATCTGCGTGCGCCTCTGCGCGCCGACGAGGAGTCCTGGCTCGATGCCGAGCTCGGGTGATGTCGTCGATCTCGATCTCGGCGATCCCGAAGGGCGCGAGGCAGGTTTCCGTCACCCTGCGGTGCTCGTGACCGCACAGCGCATCCTCGACGCCTCACCCTCGGTGGTGCACGTCGTGCCGCTGACATCGACGATCCGGCACTTCGAATCCGAGATCACCGTCGGCCCCGACGAGCACAACGGCCTGTCCGTCGAGTCGGCGGCGCAGTGCCAGCACCTCCGAGCCGTGTCACCGCGGAGGATCTCGAACGTCCGCGGCAACGTCGGCACGGTTGCTCTCGCCCAGATCCGCGACACGATCGCGGTGCTCCTCGACCTGCCCTGAGCGCTGACGCGCGACGGTCAGCGGCGGGTCGTGGCGGCGGCGCGCTGGCGCTCGAGGGCGTGGCGGACCACGGCCACGAGCGCGGTCTTGACCTCACTGCGTCGGCGTGCGTCGCAGTGGACCATCGGCACGATCGGGTCGACCTGGAGTGCCTCGCGCACGGCCGGCAGCGGGTGGGTGTGCTCACCGTCGAAGGGGTTGACCGCCACGATGAACGGCACCTCTCGGCTCTCGAAGTAGTCGATCGCCGCGAAGCAGTCGGCCAGACGTCGCGTGTCGGCCAACACCACCGCCCCGATCGCGCCCCGCGCCAGCTCGTTCCACATGAAGTGGAACCGCTCCTGACCGGGCGTGCCGAACAGGTACAGGGTGATCTCCTCGGACAGCGCGATGCGGCCGAAGTCCATCGCGACCGTGGTCGTCGACTTGGCGCCGGTGTGCCGGAGGCTGTCGACGCCGCTCGATGCCGTGGTCATCACGGCCTCGCTGCGCAGGGGCTCGATCTCGGAGATCGACCCGACGAAGGTCGTCTTGCCCACGCCGAACCCGCCGGCGACCACGATCTTGACCGGGATCCGCGCCCGCGGGGGTGTGCCCGGGGGCGGGGCGGTGGGTGGCGTCGGTGCCGGCCCCGTGATCCGCTGGAGTGGGAACGGCGGCGGGTGGACCCCGGCCGAGGGTTCGGGCAGGCCGAGGGGCTGGGTGGCGCGGAAGGGGTCAGAGGTTCCGGACACCGTCGAGCACCTTCTCGAGGAGGCTGGTGAACGAGTTCGTCGACTCCGGCACGTGGACGATCACCGAACCGTCCCGCACCAGGTCGGCCACGATCACCCGGGTCACGCCGATCGGCAGCTCCAGACGTGCGGCGACCTCGACCAGCGCCATCGGCGACTGGACCAGCTCGAGGACGCGGGCGGCCTCCCAGCGATGCTGACCGTCCTGCTCGGCGGCACGGCTGCTCGCCTGGAGCTGCGACTCCAGGTGGAGCTCGGCCCCGTCGACGCCGGTACGACCACGGGTGATCGCATAGGGACGGACGAGGCGACCCGTGTCGTCGTCGCCGTGATCCTCGCCGTGATCGTGGTGATCGTCATGGTGATCCCGGTGATCCCGGTGATCCTCGTGCTCGGCCCCGGGCGCGGGGAACCCGGGCTGGTCGAGCACGGCCGTCGTCGGCACCTCCAAGGGCGCCGGTCGGGCCAGTGCGGCATCCCGCTCGATCGTCATCATCAGCTCCTCGACACCATGAGCGACTTGAGCTCGTCACGGACGGCGGGGGTGAGCACCGAACCGGCCCGCTCGGCGAAGACCGCCATCTCGTAGCCGATCGTGCCGATGTCGGCGTCCGCGCCCGCCACCACGCACATCAGCGAACCGTCGCTGATGCCGGTGACGAACAGCCAGCCGTGCTCCATCTCCACGATCACGTTGGTGACCGCACCGGCGCCGAAGCGACCGGCCGATCCGTAGGCGAGTCCGATCATGCCCGAGGACACCGCCGCGAGCCGCTCGGATGCTTCGCGCTCGACACCCTGTGAGACGGCGAGCGGGAGGCCGTCGGACGAGACCACCACGGCCTCGCGGACGGCGGGGACCTGCTGGACGAAGCGAGCGACGAGCCAGTCGATGTTCTGTGCGGCCTGCATCAGCGATCGGCTCCCCACTGGTCGGCGGTGTGTTCTTCGTCGACGCGGTCGTCGGCGTGGTCCGTGGTCGGGGCAGGGCGTTCGGCTCCGCTGCGGCGCTGGAACGACTCGAGTCGCCGGCGCAGGTCCTCGGGGGTGAGGCGGGAGGCCGCGATCGAGGACTCCTCGTTCGTGGTCACCGGGATCTCCCCGGTGTGCTTGGCGCGGGTCGGCAGGGACGGTGCGGCCGGCAGCGCCGGCCCGTCGGTGGTCATCGGGCGGGCACCTCGGAGCGCGTCGGGTGGGGCCACCGGTCCGCTGAGCGGTCCGGTGGACAGGGTCGGCGGGGCGGCTGGACGGTCGAACTCGCCGGCCAGGGCCGGCGGCGGAGGCAGCGGCGCTGCCTGCTGCATGCCGGCCGCCGGGGCACCGAAGGAGAGCGGGGCACTCGGTGCCGTCGGTGCGCTCGGTGCGTCGGGGGACGTCGAGGCGGCCGGGACGGTCGGAGCGGCGGGAGCGGCCGAGGCTGCCGGAGGC
>CAYRXQ010000056.1:0-14998 GCA_964428115.1 uncultured Ilumatobacteraceae bacterium | reverse complement strand
CCGTAGTAGTGCGGCTTGAGGAGCCACATCTGGGGGTGCACGGTGTCGGGGTCGAGGCCGTCGCCGTAGGCCGCGAGCTGGCACTCGACCATCAGCTCGTCGAGCTCGCTCGCGCCCAGGGTGCGGCGCTGGCGCCGTGCGAACACCTCGGTCTCGAAGAGGAACCGGGAGTGGATGTCGACCACGACCTGGTTCGACCCCTGGAGATCGACGTCGAGCAGGGCGAGCCGGTCGGCGCCGGTGAGCCGTGCGAGCCCCGACTCGACCACGAGCGTCTCGCAGAAGATGCTGGCCGTCTCGGCCAGCGCCATCGGGAGTCGCTTCTGGAGCGGCGTCCGGTCGGCGAGCGTGGTGTTGTGATAGGCGTGGCCGAGCTCGTGGGCGGTGGTCTGGGCCGACTCGACCGAACCCGACCAGTTGAGCAGCACCAGCGAGCGATCACCGACGAACGGCATGCAGAACGCACCGCCCGACTTGCCCGGCCGGGGGGCGGCGTCGATCCACCGTTCGGTCACGGCGCGGTCGACGAGCCCACCGAGGCCGTCGCTGTACTCGGCGAACGCGTCGCGCACGATCGCCATCCCGGCATCCCAGCTGAGTCCGCCCGCAGCCGTGGGCAGCGGGGCGACCAGATCCCACCAGGGCAGACCGCCGGTGTGGCCGTGCAGTGCCGCCTTGGTCCGCATCCAGGCGCGGAAGTCGGGCAGCGAGGCCACCACGGCCGCCTGCATCGCGTCGAAGGTCGCCCGACCGACGCTGTTGCCGAAGAGCGAGGCGTCGATGGGGCTGGCCCAGCCGCGGCGTCGGTTGACCACGACGGCCTCACCCTTGACGGCGTTCATGGCCGCCGCGACCGGGGTCGCGACGGTCGGCCAGGTGGCCAGTTCGGTCTCGTACGCGGCCCGGCGCACGGCCGGGTCGGGGTCGGTGGCCAACCCACGCACGGCCGGCATCGGGAGGCGCTCCTGGCGCCCGTCGGGGAAGGTGACCGTGCCCTCGAGCTGGCTGGTGACGTCGCGCTGCAGGCGCTCCCACGCGGTCGACCCGGTGGTGGTGAGCTCGGCATAGAGGCCCTCCTCGGCCTCGGGCATCTGATGCTCGGCGCGCACCGCGAGTCGTCGGAGGGGCTCGGCGTGCTCGGCGACCGCGGTGCTCACCGCGGCCAGCTCGTCGACGCCGAGGGAGCGGGCCCAGTCGGCCAGGCGGGCCAGCAGCGGCACGGTGCGGGCATCGAGCACGCTCACCTCCGAGAGCAGCGACTGCGCGCTCTCGTCGAAGGAGTCGGTCGAGACCGTCGCGTAGACGGCCACCTCGAGCAGCTCGAGCTGCTCGGTCGTGCGGTTGAACGCCGCGATCACGGCATCCGCGGCGCGGCCGTCGTCCTCGGTCACCGGCCGGGGCTCGACTGCCCGGACGTCGTGCAGGTCGAACTCCTCGACGAGGCGGTCGACCTCGGCGCCGGCGAGCTCGAGCGAGTCGCGAAACGCCGGTGAGGTGAGCGACTCGAACACGTCGGCGATGCTCCAGCGGGGGAGCTCGTCGGCAGGCTGGTTCGTGGGGATCGAGGTGTCGGTCATGGGGTGCCTCCAGGGTGACGGCGAGCAGGTCGGGCGTAGGTCGGGCGAAGCTGGGGCCAGGGTCAGGGCGGTCAGGGCGGTCAGGGGGCCGGCGTCTGCGCGTCGTGTGCCGAACGCGCGTGGGTGAACTCGGCGATCGTGCCGGCGAAGGCGACGTCGGTGTGGTGCACCTCGAAGCCGAGCGACCGGTAGAGCGTGAGGGCCGGGGTGTTCGAGGCGTCGACGTGGAGCATCCCGACGGTGATGCCACGTCGGGCGATGACGTCGAGCCCGGCCAGGGTGAGCTCTCGGCCCAGCCCCATGCCGTGGAAGTCGGGATCGACCGCGATCACGTAGATCTCGCCGATGACGGGGCGGGCATCGTGGTGGATCTTGGTCCAGCAGAACGCCGCGAGTCGCCCGTCTCGCTCGTGGAGCAGGAAGCCCTCGGGGTCGAACCACGGCTCGGCGCAGCGTTGCACGAGCAGCTCGGCATCCCAGGCGCCCTGTTCGGGGTGGTCGGCGAAGGCTCGGTTGTTCACGGCGAGCCAGGTCGCGTCGTCGACGCCGGGGACGAAGGGGCGGGTCGTGACGCTGCCATGCACGTCGAGTGGCAGCGCGACCTGCATCTGGTGGAGCTGTCGCTCGGGGCGCAGGCCGAGTGCGGCAGCCACGGCCGCTCGCTCGCCGTCGGGGTCGGAGACCCACCACGTGATCGTGTCGGTGTCGAGGGCCGCATCCCCGTTCGCGGTGCGCAGCCCGCGGATCAGCGCGCACAGCACCTGGGTGCCGACCTCGAGGCAGCGGTCGGCGATCGCCGGGTCGACCACCAGCCCGACGACCCAGCCACCGTTGGCCGGGGAGGCCTGGGCGTAGGCGGCCAACTCGCCCGACGCGCCGTCATGGTCGAGGGAGGCGGCCGTCACGCCCGGACGGTCGCCGCCGAGGAGGTCGAGGCGCAGGTGATCCGACAGCGCCGGTCGATCGGACCGTCGTTCGATCACCTCGACGAGGGCCAGTGCGCGCGCCACGAGCGTCGGATCGAGACGCTCGTGGACGACGACCTGGTTCACCCGGGCGAGGGTACCGGTGGGCGGGCGTCGCCCGGGAGCCGCACCGCGGTGGCGGCCCGTAGCCTCCCGGTCATGGCACGACCGCGCACGCCGAAGGGGCGGACCCGGGAGGTGGCGGCCCGCCTCACCGAGGAGTACCCGGACGCGCTGTGCGAGCTGGACCACACCAACGCGTACGAGCTGCTGGCCGCCACGATCCTGTCGGCGCAGTGCACCGACGCCCGCGTCAACACCGTGACGCCGATCCTCTTCGATCGCTACCCGACCGCCGCCGACCTCGCAGTTGCCGACGCCGCCGAGGTCGAGGCGATCATCCGACCGACCGGGTTCTTCCAGACCAAGGCCAAGCACCTGATCGGCATGGCCACCGCCGTGGTCGAGCGCTTCGGCGGCGAGGTCCCCACCGAGCTGGCCGACCTCGTGACCCTGCCCGGTGTCGGCCGCAAGACCGGCAACGTGGTCCGCAGCGTGGTGTTCGACCTGCCGGGCCTGCCCGTCGACACCCACGTGATCCGGCTCTCGAACCGGCTCGGCCTGACCACCCTGACCGATCCGGTCAAGATCGAGCACGAGCTCGGCGCCTTCCTGCCGCCGGCGGCCTGGGGAGACTTCAGCCTGCGCACGATCCTGCACGGCCGGAGGGTGTGCAGCGCCCGATCACCCGCCTGCGAGCGATGCGTGCTCGAGGACATCTGCCCGTCGAGCACTCTCCCGCATCGTCGTCGACGATCGACGTCGTGATCGTTCGACCATCACGGGGCCCGCGCGGTCATGTAACATGCCCGCCAACTTCCAGGTTCCCGCCACCTGGAGTCAGCGACGACCGGGATCCGCCGCCCGCCGTCGCAGCGCAGAGCGACGGCCCTCCGGGGCCGTCGCCGCGTTTTTCGGCCCGTGTCGCTCGGCCCGTGTCAGCCGAGCAGCTTGAGGGCTCGCCGCAGGCCGCGCTCGGCCGACCGGAGCTGTCGCTCGGCCTCGTAGATCGCCGCGACGACGTCCTCGCGCTCGGTGCCCAGGTACGGCTCGGCGAGCTGCGCCACCCGCTCGCGGGAGCGCTCCACGGTGTCGCTCACGGCGGACAGCTCGGCGGCGGTCGTCGACGTATCGGGGCTCGGCACGTCGGCACCCTACCGGCGCCCGCGGAGCTGCTCCGGGGCGAGGTGGAACCGACCGATCCGCTGCTCGACCCGGTCGGTAGCCTGCGGCGGGTGATCCCCGTCCGTGACGACCTGCGCGCCCTCGAGGGCTACCACTCGCCCCAGGTCAGCGTCGAGGTCCGTCTCAACACCAACGAGTCGCCCACCCCGCCGCCGGCTGCATGGCGGGACGCGCTCGCCGCGGCGGTCTCGCGGGTCGAGTGGCACCGCTATCCCGACCGTGCGGCGGGGGAGCTGCGTGCCGCCATCGCCCGACGCCACGGGGTGGACCCCACCCAGGTGTTCGCCGCCAACGGCTCCAACGAGGTGCTCCAGACGCTCCTGCTGACCTATGCCGGGCCCGGTCGGAGCGTCGCCACCTTCGAACCGACCTACCAGCTGCACGCCCACATCGCCCGGATCACCGGCGCCACGGTGCTCGAGGGTGAGCGGGCCGCCGACTTCTCCCTCGATCCGGCCGAGGTCGACCGGGTGCTCGCCCTGCGACCCGACGTCACCTTCCTGTGCTCGCCCAACAACCCCACCGGCCTGGTGGAGCCGCCCGAACGAGTCCGCCAGGTGCTCGACGGCGCGCCCGGCCTGGTGGTGGTCGACGAGGCCTACGCCGAGTTCTCCGACTGGTCGGCCCTCGACCTCGTCGACGAACGCCGGCCGCTCGTGGTGGTCCGCACGTTCTCGAAGACCTGGAGCATGGCGGCGGCTCGGCTCGGCTACCTGATCGGGCCGTCGTGGCTGGTGGCCGAGCTCGACAAGGTGGTGCTGCCGTACCACCTCGACGCCGTCAAGCAGCTCGCCGGCACCCTGGCGCTCGACTACGTCGACGACATGGATGCCCGGGTGCGCGGCATCGTCGAGGAGCGGGAGCGGATCAGCACAGCGATGGCGGCATTCCCGCTCGAGGTGGTGCCGAGTGGTGCGAACTTCGTGCTGTTCCGCCCGCGACGCGAGTCCCCCGGTGGCGGTGTCGACGCCGGTGCCGGCGACGGCGGCGTCGGCGGGCTCTCGGGGCGATCCATCTGGCAGGGCCTCCTCGACCGCGGCGTGCTGGTGCGCGACTGCTCGGGCTGGCCGCGCCTGGCCGACTGCCTGCGGGTCACCGTCGGCACCCCGGCCGAGAACGACATCTTCCTCACCGCCCTCACGGAGGTCCTCGCATGAGCCGCACCGCCACCCGCCACCGCAGCACGGCCGAGACCTCGATCGAGGTCGCGATCGAGCTCGACGGCACCGGCCACACCGAGGTCTCGACCGGCATCCCGTTCTACGACCACATGCTCGACCAGCTCGGTCGACACGGCGGCTTCGACCTGCGGGTGCAGGCCCAGGGCGACCTCCACATCGACACCCACCACACGGTGGAGGACGTCGCGATCGCCGTCGGGGAGGCGTTCCGCGACGCGCTCGGCGACAAGGCCGGCATCCGCCGGTTCGCGAGTGGCCGGTACCCGCTCGACGAGGCGCTCGTCGACATCGCCCTCGACCTGTCCGGTCGTCCGCACGTCGAGTGGCACGTGCCGCTGCCCGAGTGCCTCCCGCTCGGTTCGCCGGCCTTCGATCCCCAGCTCGCCGAGCACGCCGTCGCGTCGTTCGCGACCGCTGCTGCGATGACGCTCCACGTCGAGCTGGTGCGTGGCCGCAACGTGCACCACATCATCGAGGCGACGTTCAAGGGTCTCGCCCGGTCGCTGCGCGACGCCGTGCGCGTCGACGCGGCGGGCGGGGTGCCCTCGACGAAGGGCGTCCTGTGACGGGGTCATCCGGTGGGGTGTCGTCCGGCGGGGTGTCGTCGAGTGGGGGAGCACGGCGCCCGCTGGTGGCGGTGCTCGACTACGGCATCGGCAACCTGCACTCGGCGCACAAGGCCCTCGAGCACGTGGGCGCGGATGCCCGCCTCACCGCCGATGCGGGGCTGATCGCCGAGGCCGACGCGGTCGTCCTGCCGGGCGTCGGCGCGTTCGGCGCGTGCATGACGGCACTGCGGCGGGTCGGCCTGGAACAGCCGGCACTCGACGCAGTGGCCTCGGGACGACCGTTCCTGGGCATCTGCGTCGGCATGCAGATGCTGTTCACCGACAGCGAGGAGGATCCCGCGGCCCACGGCCTCGGGATCATCCCCGGCACGGTCCGGTGGATCCCCCCCGGGGTGAAGCGCCCGCAGATGCAGTGGAACCGCCTGCACCTTCGGCGCCCCGACGACCCGATGCTGGCCGGCCTCGGTGACGACGCCTGGGTGTACTTCGTGCACTCCCTCCACGGCGTCCCCGAGGACCCCGAGGTCGTGGCGGCCACCTGCGACTACGGAGGCGAGCTGCACGCGGCGTTCCGGCTCGACAACGTGTTCGCCGCCCAGTTCCACCCCGAGAAGTCGAGCAGCACCGGTCTGCGGGTGCTCGAGAACTTCGTCGGCGTGGCCGCTGCGACGCACGAGGCAGCGACACCGGGAGCGGGGCGATGAGCGCGGGTCCCGAGCTCTTCCCGGCCATCGATCTGCGCGGTGGGCGCGTCGTGCGGCTCACCCAGGGTGACTACGGGGCCGAGACCGTCTACGGCGACGACCCCGTCGAGGTCGCTCGCGGGTTCGCCGAGGCCGGCGCCCCGTGGATCCACGTGGTCGACCTCGACGCCGCCCGCAGCGGCGACCCGGTCAACCGCTCGGTGATCGCGGCGGTGGCCGCAGCGGTCGGCGGACGTGCCCGGGTGCAGACCGGTGGCGGTGTGCGGTCGGTCGACGATGCCCGTGCCCTGGCCGATGCCGGGGTCGCTCGGGTCGTGATGGGCTCCGCCGCGGTCCGCGATCCCGGGCTGGTCGCTCGGGTCGCCGCCCTGGTGGCCGTGGCCGTCGGGCTCGACCACCGCGACGGGGAGCTCGCCGTGCACGGCTGGACCGAGGGCAGCGGGGTGCAGCTCGTGGACGCGCTCGATCGGTTCCCGACGGCGTCGGCGTTCGTGATCACCGACATCGGTCGCGACGGCATGCTCACCGGCCCCGACGTCGAGGGGCTGCGCGCCGCTGCGGCCACCACCACGGTGCCGGTGATCGCGAGCGGTGGGGTGGCGACGCTCGACGACCTGCGGGCGCTGGCGGCGATCCCCGGGTTGGCCGGGATCATCACCGGCAAGGCGCTCTACGAGGGTCGGTTCACCGTCGGCGAGGCACTCGATGTCCTGGACGCCCTCGAGGCACTCGACCCACTCGACGCACTCGACGAGGTCACCGGGACCGAGCCCGGGACGGTGGCGCCGTGAAGGTCGCCCGGGTGATCCCGTGCCTGGATGTGACCGGTGGTCGGGTCGTCAAGGGCACGAACTTCGTCGACCTGCGCGATGCCGGTGATCCGGTGGAGCTGGCGGCTCGCTACGACGCCGAGGGTGCCGACGAGCTGGTCTTCCTCGACATCACGGCCTCGAGCGACGGTCGCGAGACCACGGTCGACATGGTGTACCAGGTCGCCGAGCAGGTCTTCATCCCCTTCACCGTGGGCGGCGGCATCCGGTCACTCGACGATGCCCGGCGGATGCTGCGCGCGGGAGCCGACAAGGTCGGGGTCAACACCGCGGCGGTGCAGCGTCCCGAGGTGCTCGCCGAGATCGCCGCCGAGTTCGGTGCGCAGTGCGTGGTGTGCGCGATCGACGCCAAGCGTCGAGCCGACGGCTCGGGCTTCGAGGTGTACCTCCACGGCGGTCGCACCCCGACCGGCATCGATGCCGTCGCCTGGGCGGTGGACGCCGCGGCCCGCGGCGCCGGCGAGATCCTGCTGACCTCGATGGATCGCGACGGCACCCGCGAGGGGTTCGACCTCGAGCTGACCTCCGCCGTGAGCGATGCGGTCGGCGTGCCGGTCATCGCGAGCGGTGGCGTCGGCACGCTCGAACACCTCGCCGAGGGCATCGTCGAGGGCCACGCGGACGCCGTGCTGGCCGCGTCGATCTTCCACTTCCGCGAGCACACCGTGGCCGAGGCCAAGGCCGTCCTCGCGGCACACGGCGTCACGGTCCGCCCACTCGGCTGAGTCGGCTCGCCGTCGCGCCCACGCGACGGGGTCTGCGTCCCGCGACCTGCCACTCGGCTCGGTAGGGTCCGCCTCATGCCGAATCCGAACCCTGCCATGGAATACCGCCGTCTCGGCCGAACGGGGCTGCAGGTCAGCCTGCTCTCGTTCGGGAGCTGGGTCACCTTCGACACCCAGATGGGCGACGACATCGCGCTCGAGTGCATGCAGACCGCCTACGACGCGGGCTGCAACTTCTTCGACAATGCCGAGGCGTACGCGGGTGGCAAGAGCGAGTCGCAGATGGGCCGCGTCCTGAGCCAGCTCGGGTGGCCGCGGTGGAGCTACGTGGTGACCACCAAGGTGTTCTGGGGCATCCACGGCGAGGTCCCGAACATGCGCAACACGCTCAACCGGAAGTACCTCATGCAGGCGATCGACGGCTCGCTCGAGCGGTTCGGCCTCGACTTCGTCGACGTCCTCTACTGCCACCGTTCCGATCCGAACACACCGATCGAGGAGACGGTGTGGGCGATGCACGACATCATCACCTCCGGCAAGGCCCTCTACTGGGGTACCAGTGAGTGGTCCGCCGAGGAGATCCGCGCCGCGATCGAGATCGCGGAGCGTCATCACCTGCACAAGCCGGTCACCGAGCAGTCGCAGTACAACGTGCTCGAACGGCGCAAGGTTGAGCGCGAGTACCGGCGCCTCATCGAGGACTTCGGGTACGGCAACACGATCTGGAGCCCGTTGGCATCGGGCCTGCTCACCGGCAAGTACCGCGACGGGATCCCCGAGGGCTCGCGCGGTGACGTCGCGGGCCTGGAGTGGATGCGCGACCGGTTCACCGACGCCGAGGCGATCGCCCGCGTCGAGCACCTCCGCCCGATCGCCGAGGAGCTCGGCTGCACGATGGCCCAGCTCGCGATCGCCTGGTGTGCGACGAACCCCGACATCTCGACGGTGATCACCGGTGCGAGTCGGGCGAGTCAGGTGGTCGACAACTTCGCCGCCATCGAGGTCGTCCCGCTGATCACCCCCGAGGTGAAGCAGCGCATCGACGCCGCCATCGCCTGACCCGAAACTCGGTTCCGCGACTCGGGTCCAGCGGGCGAGACTGGCCGGGATGTCCCCGACCGGTCCCTCCCGATGGCGCGCCCTCGGTGATCTGCTGCGTGCCGATCGCCGGCGGTGGATCGCGCTCGGGCTGCTCGTGGCGGCCGGGTCGAGCGCAGCGCTCGCCGGCCCGGTCATCGTGCGGGCGATCGTGGATCGGGCGGCGGCCGGCACCGATGCGGCCACGGTCGTACGGCTGGCGCTCGTGCTCCTGGTGGTCGCCGTGCTCGGCCAGGTCGCGGCGGTCGCCGTGGCCCGCTCGGCGACGGTGGCCGCCTGGGGCACCACCAACGAGCTGCGGATCCGACTCGCTCGCCACGTGCTCGGGCTCGACCACGAGTTCCACCGCCGCCACACCGCCGGCGAGCTGATCTCGCGCATCGACGGTGACGTCACCGCGGTCTCGGAGTTCCTCGGCAGCGTCGTGCCCCGCGTCGTCGGCGCGGCCCTGCTGCTGCTCGGGATGATCGGCGTGCTCGCCGTCATCGAACCGATCCTGGCCCTCGGCCTGCTCGTGTACGTGCTGGCCGCCGCGGCCGTGGTGGTCCGCACCCGCCATCGCGCCGTGGCCGAGTCGTCGGAGGAGATGGGCTCGTACGCGCGCCTGTACGGCGGGATCGAGGAGCACCTCACCGCGGGCGAGGATCTGCGGGCCAACGGCGGCGGCGCCCACGCGCTGTGGCGGTTCGTCGAGAACTCCGCCGGGGCGCTCGACCGTGCCGTGCGGCGCGAGCACGCGTACCTCCAGATGTGGTGGGTGGTGCAGGGCTGCGTGGCCGGCGGCACGGTGCTGGCCCTGGTGGCCGGTGGCGCGCTCGTGGCCTCGGGCTCGATCTCGGTCGGCACCGCGTTCCTGCTGTTCCAGTACGTGCTGCTCGTGGCCCGGCCGCTCGAGGACGTGGTCCATCAGCTCGAGACCGTGCAGAAGGCGAACGGTGCGATGCTGCGCGTCCTCGACCTGCTGGCGGTCCGGCCCACGATCCTCGACGTCGGGGTGACCTCGCCGCCCGCGGGCCCGCTCGGCGTGAGCTTCCGCTCGGTCCACTTCGACTACGGCGACGGCGAGCCGGTGCTCCACGACGTCGACCTCGAGGTCGCACCGGGTCGATCGATCGGTGCCATCGGGCACAGCGGCAGCGGCAAGACCACCTGGTCGCGCCTGGTGGTCCGCCTCGTGGAGCCGACCGACGGCACGATCCTGCTCGGTGGCGTGCCCATCACCGAGATCCCGATGGCCGAGCTGCGTCGGCGCGTCGCCGTGGTCCCCCAGGAAGTGGAGCTGTTCGCCGGGACGGTCCGCGACAACGTGACGATGTTCGCCGACGGCCACGCCGATGCCGAGGTGCTCGACGCGCTCCGAGCCGTCGGGTTGGATGCACTCGCCGATTCCGGGCTCGACCGCCGGCTCGGCTCGGGTGGCGCCGGGCTGTCGGCGGGGGAGGCGCAACTCGTCGCGCTCGCCCGCGTGTGGCTCCGCCAACCCGATCTGCTGGTGCTCGACGAGGCCACGGCGCGGGTCGATCCCGCCACCGAGGCCAGCATCGAAGCCGCGGTCGCCCGGCTCGTGGTCGGTCGCACCACCATCGTCATCGCCCACCGGCTCTCGACCCTGCAACACCTCGACGACATCGTCGTGTTCGACGCCGGGCGCGTCGTAGAGCACGGTGCCCGCACCGACCTCGCGGCCGACCCCACGAGCCGCTACGCCCGGCTCCTGACGATCTCGGCGGGTGTCGGCGGGACGCTCGACGAGGTGACCGCTGCCGGTCGCCGCCGCGGCGACAACCTCGGCGGCACCGACGCGATCGCCGGGATCGACGGCATCGACGACGAGATCGTGGAGGTGCTCGCATGAACGTCTGGCGTCTGTCCTGGCGGGTCAGCCAGCACGAGCCGCGCTCGTTCTGGCTCGGGTGGAGCACCTTCGTGGTGTTCTTCTCCCTGCCTGCGCTCATCGGCTGGGTGTTGTCGAAGGGGTTCGCCGCGCTCGAGCGCGGCGACACCCCGGCGGTGTATCGCGCCGCCGCCGCCCTGGTCGCGCTCGAGGTCGCCCGGATGGCCGTCATCCACGTGGCCGCGCTCGCCTGGACCCGGGTGTGGGTCCACATGCAGACGATCCTGCGCGCCAACCTGCTGATCGCCCAGCTGTCCTCGGGTGGCCGCGAGCAGGGTCCGCCCGTGGAGTCGGCCGGCGAGGCCCTCACGCACTTCCGCGACGACACCGAGGACGTCGCGATGTTCATCGACGGGATGGTCGACGTCTCCGGTGGCGTGGTCTTCACGGTGATCGCCGGGTTCGTGCTCGGTGCCGCCGATCTGAGCGCGGCGACCGTTCTGCTGGTGCCGCTGCTCGCCGTGGCGCTTGCGACGCGCGCGCTCGACACCCGCATCAAGGCCTACCGCGCCGCCGACCGCCAGGCCGCGGGCGAGGTCACCGGGTTCGTCGGTGAGGTCGTGTCGGCGGCCACCACGGTGCGGGTCAACGACGCCAGCGAGCCGGTGCTGCGCCGGCTGCGGGTGCTCGTCGACCGGCGCCGGGTGACCGCGGTGCGCGACCGCGTCCTCGACGAGGGCGTTCAGGCCTTCAGCCAGGGCGCGGCCGACGTCGGGCTGGCGCTCGTGATCCTGGTGAGCGCGGGTGCGATCGCGACCGGTGCCTTCGGCGTGGGCACCCTGGCGCTGTTCGCCGCCTATCTGGGGTGGCTGAGCTTCCTGCCGCGGATGGTCGGCCGGATGCTGGCCCGTCGCAAGCAGGCGGCCGTCGCGTTCGACCGGATGGCGCGACTGATCCCCGACGGCGAGTACGAGGCGCTGACCCACCCGCGCTCGCTCCCCATCGGCCGGCGCGCACAACGGACGCGGCCCGAGGTGGTCCGACCCGAGCGCGCGCCGCTCGAGCAGCTCGAGCTGCGCGGGTTCGGGGTGGCGCACGGCGACGGCCCCGATGCCCCCGGGGTGCGCGACATCGACCTGCTGATCGAGCGCGGCTCGATCACGATCGTCACCGGACCGATCGGTGCCGGGAAGTCGACGCTGCTGCGGGCCATGCTCGGGCTGCTCGACGGCACCGCGGCGACGGTCACCGGCGAGGTCCGCTGGAACGGGCGCGTCGTCGACGACCGCGGTGCGTTCCTCGTCCCGCCCAATGCGGCGTTCGCCTCGCAGGTGCCGCACCTCGTCTCGGATTCGCTCGCCGAGAACGTCGCGCTCGGCCCGGCCGATCCGGAGCGGATCGAGCGCGCCCTGCGGATGGCGGCGATCGCCGAGGACGTGGCCGGGTTCCCCGAGGGCACGGCGACCACCATCGGACCCCGCGGGCTGCGGCTCTCGGGCGGCCAGCGTCAGCGCCTGGCGACGGCGCGCGCCCTCGTGCACGCGCCCGAGCTCGTGGTGCTCGACGACGTGTCGAGTGCCCTCGACGTCGAGACTGAGCTGCGCCTGTGGGACGAGCTCGCAGCAGCCGGCGCCACGGTGGTCGCGGTGTCGCACCGCGAGGTGGCCTTCGACCGCGGCGATCAGGTCGTCCACCTCGACGGCGGCCGGATCGTGCGGATCGACCGCCCGCGCCGCGACCGCGTCGGGGCGGCTCCGGCGGCGGGCGACCAGCGCTGAGGCCGAAGCCGGGGCTCGGGTCGGCGTCGCTCAGTCGGCGGCGGGGCGCTGCCGAGCGAGCCAGGCGAGCAGCTCGGTGGCCGCCGCGGCGACCCGGCCGCCGAGGAAGTGGTCGGCCATCGGGAGGGCCCGCAGCTCGGTGTCGGCCCAGTCGGCGGTCAGCTCGGCCGCTGTCGCCGGGGGGCAGAACCGGTCGTGCTCGGGCACCAGCAGGAAGGTCGGGACGTCGGGCGGGTCGACCGGCAGCATCGGCAGCGGTGGTGCCACCGCGGCGCGGCCGACGATCCGGGGGTCGTGCGTGCCGAGCGCGACCGACCCACCGAAGGAGTAGCCGCCGACGATGACCGGCAGCACGTCGGTTCCGAGGGCCACCTCGATCGCCGCGAGCAGATCGGCGCGCTCGGCGATCGCATCACCACCGCCGCGGCGGAAGTCGAAGCGGAGGGCCCGCAGCCCGAGCGCGGCGGCGCCCTCGACCGCGGCGACCACGAGCGGGTGATGACGGTCGCCGCCGTAGGCCGGGTGCGGGTGGCACATGACGAACACCCCCCAGGGGTCGCCGCCCTCGGGATCGAGCAGGTCGCCCACCAGCTCCACGCCGTCGCGGGTGGTGAACCCGACGGTGGTCCGGTGCTCCGGGGTCGAGTGCGCAGGCTCCACGGGCCGACGGTACCCTCGCCCCGTGGCCGCCGACGACGACAAGTTGCCGATCAAGATGCTCAACGACCGGTTGCTCGTCCGCCTCGCGAAGGAGGACGGCGAGCGTCGTTCGACCGGTGGCATCCTCATCCCGGCCACCGCACAGATGGCCAAGCGGCTCGTGTGGGCCGAGGTCGTGGCGCTCGGTCAGAACGTCCGGGCCGCCGAGGTCGGCGACCGGGTGCTGTTCAGCCCCGACGACCGCTACGAGGTCGAGGTCCAGGGCGAGGACTTCATCATGCTGCGCGAGCGCGACCTCCACGCCGTGGCCGCCGAGCGCATCGAGACCTCCACCGGCCTCTACCTCTGACGGTGTCAGACACGCTGCAGCTCGCCGCGCTGCAGGTGGCGAACATCGGTGCACGACGAACGGCCTGCAGGCTCGGGCACGGTGGTTCGTAGACTCGCCGCCATGCCCACCGGCACCCCCCTCGACGCCACCCCCGAGCAGCTCGCTGCCGTCCGCTTCAACGCCGACGGGCTGGTGCCCGTGATCGCCCAGGACGTGGAGAACCGCGACGTGCTGATGATGGCCTGGATGAACGCCGAGAGCCTGGCCATGACGCTGGCCGAGGGTCGCATGGTCTACTGGAGTCGGAGCCGCCAGGAGCTGTGGCGCAAGGGCGACACGAGCGGCGACCGTCAGTTCGTGCGTGCCGGCTACTACGACTGCGACGGTGACACCCTGCTGTTCCTGGTGGAGCAGGAGGGCGCCGGCGCCTGCCACACCGGTGAGCGCACCTGCTTCTACCGCTCCTTCGGCTCGTGAGCGTCCAACCATCGCGCGAGCGGTTCCACCAGCTCGCCGCCGACTACACGGTCGTGCCGGTGTGGACCGAGCTGCTGGCCGACCTGGAGACCCCGGTCGCGGCGTTCCTCAAGCTCGTGGGCGACGGACCGGGCTTCCTGCTCGAGTCGGTGGAGCACGGTGAGCGCTGGGCCCGCTTCTCCTTCGTCGGTCGCGCACCCTCGGCCACACTCGTGCTGCGCGACGGCACGGTGTCGATCACCGGCGAGGTCCCCGCGGACCTGCCCACCGACCAGGGCATCCTGGCCGCGATCGAGGCGCTGCTCGCGGTGCATCGCAGCCCCGAGATCCCCGAGCTCCCGCCGCTGCACGGCGGCATCATGGGCTTCCTCGGCTACGACGTGGTCCGTGAGATCGAACGGCTCCCCGACGTGCCCCACGACGACCGCCGTCTCCCCGATGCGGTGATGAGCGTCATCGGCTCCCTCGCCGCCTTCGACCACTGGCGCCAGCGGGTGTCGCTCATCGAGAGCGTGGTCACGCTCGGCATGTCGACCGAGGAGCTCGACCGGGCCTACGACGCAGCCGTCGAACGGGTGGCGGCTGCCGTGGCCGATCTCGCCCGCCCGCTTCCGTACGTGCCGGTCGAGCCGCCGATCCGCGGCGAGGACGTGCCCGCCGTGCGCTCCTCGATGCCCGACGGGGCCTACCAGCGTGCGGTCGCGGTGGCCAAGGAGCACATCCTCGACGGCGACATCTTCCAGGTGGTGCTGTCGCAGCGGTTCGATCTCGAGCTCGACGCCGATCCGTTCGACGTCTACCGGGTGCTGCGCCAGGTCAACCCGAGCCCGTACATGTACTTCCTGCGCCATCCCGAGGTCACCATCGTCGGTTCCTCGCCCGAGCCGATGGTGCAACTGCTGGGACGAACCGTGGTCTCGCGGCCCATCGCGGGGACCCGCAAGCGCGGTGCGACCGACGAGCACGACCGTCGGCTGGCCGCGGAGCTGTCGGAGCATCCCAAGGAGCGCGCCGAGCACGTGAT
>CAYRXQ010000055.1:0-15205 GCA_964428115.1 uncultured Ilumatobacteraceae bacterium | reverse complement strand
GTACCCGAGGTCGCTCCCTGCGTCGAAGGTCAGTGCGACCACGCGCTGGTCGGTGGGGATCCGCCACACCGCGACCGACGGAACGCTCGACGGCGCCGCCGTGGTCGGTGGTGCGGTGGTCGGTGGTGCGGTGGTCGGTGGTGCGGTGGTCGGTGGCGTCGGCGTTGGCGTGGTCGTTGGAGCGCTCGCCGGTGGTGGCGTCGGTGCGACCGTGGTGGTGGGGACGGTCGTCGTCGTCGTGGTGACCGCCGTGGCGGGGCTGGTCGTTCGCGGTGGTGCGGCCTCCTCGGTCGTGCAGGCAGCGGTGATCGTCAGCAGACCGACCGCCAGCAGGAACCGCACCTTCACACCCGCATCGCGCGCGCCGACCGGCCGCCACCGCCAGGGCCGAAGTTCCGCATCCGACGGTGGTCAGCGAGCGCGGAGAGGCCGCCACGGCGAGTCGTCGGCACCTCCGCCCCCGTGCGGCGGTGGCGGTCAGCGCGACGCGGCGATCACGCGCACGCTGATCTGAGCCGGTCGGTGCCCGTCAGGTGAGGATCGGCACCCCGGCGGTGCTGCGCGCGGCGTCGACGACGACCCGGTGGACGAAGTCGAGCTTGCGCGCCACGGGTGGGGACAGGTTGAACGGGTACAGATCGCCGCGGCCCATCGAGTGGTTGACCCGGTTGAACAGCAGCGACATCCAGTGCCAGTCCGCGAGCATCTCGCTCATCGGCGCATCGTGGTACGAGGCGCGGGGGACGACGTCGTCGGCGACCAGACCCCCGACGCGGTCGGCCTGCAGGACGAGCCCGCCCGCTGAGGCGGTCCCGAGCGTGTCGGTGATGTGGAGGTAGTGGGCGAACGACTCGGCGAAGTCCTCCCAGGGGTGCATGGTGGCGTACTCCGAGATGAACGACTCCTCCCAACCTGTCGGCGCGCCCTCGCGGTAGTGCCGGTCGAGCGCATCGGAGTACGACGCTCGCTCGTCACCGAACAGCCCGCGGCACTCTTCGATCCAGTCGGTCTGCTCGACCAGGACCCACTGGTAGTAGTGCCCGACCTCGTGGCGGAAGTGTCCGAGCATCGTGCGATACGGCTCGCCCAACCGGATCCGCAGCGCCTCGCGGTAGTCGTCGAGCGTCTCCACGAGATCGATGGTGATGACCCCGTTCGCATGCCCGATCGTCACCCGTCCCTGACCCGAGTTCGTCGACAGCAGATCGAACGCCAGCCCACCCTCTCGTTCGTAGAACGGGGTGATCGGCAGCCCGAGGTCGGCGAGCTGCACGAGCAGGCGTCGCTTCACCACGGCCGCGTTGGCGAGCTTCTCGAGCGCGATCGTGTCGGACGCGTCCGGGCGCTGGCGGGTGAGCCGGCACGAGGAGCACTGGGCCGAGCCGGCGTCGTCGGCCACGAGCCAGTTGCATCGCCACGAGCGGTTCGAGCACGGCACCCAGGTCCGACCGTCGCGTTCGACACCGTCGGGCAGCGCCTCGACCATGCTCAGCGAGGGTGGATGGAAGCCGACCGTGCACCCACAACTGGTGCAGTCGAGCGACTCGAGGACGGTGACCCCGCCACATCGGGGACAGCGGAGCATCTTCACGGCGCGAACGTACCGGATGACCCCGCCGACCCGGCCGATGACGTCGAGTCGTCGTCGCTCACCCCCGGGGCCACTCAGCGACAGGATCGAGATGGGTGAGACCGGTGATCGTCGAGAACGCACGATCGGCGGACATCAGGCCGGCGAGGTGGTCACGCTCGAGGACGATCGCGGCGAGCACGGCATCGAACGCACCGACCGCGTCGTGGTGCTCGAACAGCTCGAGTCCTCGCGCGAGGTCGGTCTCGGTTGGCTGGACCAGCGGCGACAGGAGATCGACGTACTCGAGCGCCAGCTGCCGGGCGTCGGCGCGTCCGCGGCGCCGGGCGCGCACATGTGCGAACTCCTGGACGACCTCGATGGTCGTGGTCGCCGCCAGGTGACCCGCTCCGATCTCGCCGATGACCATCCGACACGGATCCCGCAGCGGATGGTCACCTCCCACGGCGTAGACGAGCACCGTGGTGTCGATCAGGATCACCCGCGCCGGCCTCGGAGCTCGTCGAGTTCCTGGCGCAGATCGGCCAGCTCGGGGGCGGGCATCGGCTCGGCGTCGAGGATCGCATCGGCTGCGCTGCGGCGCCGAGGGAGTGCCGGCGGAAAGGTCAGATCGATCGCCTCCCGAACGAGGGTCGCGACGGAGGTGCCCCGCACGGAGGCCTCCCGCTCGAGCCGCTCGCGCTGCTCACGATCGATCAGCACCTGGAGGCGTTCCTTGAGCATGCTCATACTGTAGCAGGTGGTCGAAAACGCGAGCCTCGTCACGTCATCGTTGGTCGACCGATGCCCAGCGGGCAGCGAGGCCATCGGGAGTCAGGGTCTCGCGCTCTGGAGCGGTGAGCGGCGGGCTCGAATCCTCGATCGTGGTGATGACCCGCGAGGCCATGAGATGGCCGAGCCGGAGGCGGGCGCTCGGTGGCCAGTCCCAGCAACGCCCGGCGAGATAGCCGGCGGCGAAGGCGTCGCCGGCCCCGGTCACGTCGACCACGTCGGCGGGGAGCGACGGCTCGGTGACGGCACCGCTGGCCGTGGCCAGCGTGGTCGGACCGGCGCCACGCTTGAGGACCAACTCCTGGTCGTCGCGGCGAAGGACCAGCTCGGCGAGCGCCCGCTCGTCGGTGGTGTCGAACAGGGCGAGGGCCTCGTCGTCGCCGATGAACACGAGGTCGGCGCGCCGGGCGGCGCGAAGGAGGCGCTCGGCCGCCGCCGACACGCTGGTCCACAGGCTCGGTCGCAGGTTGACGTCGAAGGAGACCCGGGCGCCGTGGTCACCGCGGCGCTCGAGCACCGCGTCGACCAGCTCGTTCGCCGAGGGCGAGATCGCACAGGTGATGCCGGTGACGTGGATCCACGACGTGCCGCCGATGCGGTCGAGGTCGGCCGATGACAGCCCCCGTGCTGCGCTCTGGCTCCGGTAGTAGCGCCGGATCGCGGCGTCGCCGACGACGTGCTTGGTCATGACCCCGGTCGGGTGGACCGGATCGTGGACCACGGCGACGTCGACGCCGCGCCCGGCGATCTCGGCTGCGATGCGGTGCCCGAGGGGGTCGTCGCCGAGGCGGGAGACCCATCGCGCCCGGAGCCCGAGGGTGGCCACCCCGGCAGCGACGTTCGACTCGGCGCCGGCCGTCACGGCGACGTACTCCGGGCCGTCGTCACGGGCGACGAACGCCGTCATCGTCTCGCCGAACGTGACGACGTCCTGGTCTCCGGTCGACGACTCCATCGTGGAACCTCCTGCCCTGCCCTGCCCTGCCTGCGTCACCGTAGTGAGGCGCCCGGATCGGACGCCGCGGTCGTGGTCGCGACGTGGCGACGCGACATGGTTACCATGCCACTGGGAGCGCTCCCAGGACCGGCGGACCGCCGGCAGGGACCGCCCGTCCAGCAGCGGTGCCGTGGGCCGTTCGGTGCCATCGATCGAAGGTGTGGGACGCCAGGCATGAAGGTCGCAGTCACCGGAGCGAACGGCCGCATCGGCCGGGATGTCGTGGAGCGGGCACGCGCCGCCGGTCACGACGTGGTGGCGATCGACGTCCGGGGCGTCGGTCCCGATGCCGGCACTGACGCCGATGCGGATGGGGAGCTCACCCGGGTGCACGCCGACGTGACCGACCACGACGCGCTCCGCACGGCGCTGGAGGGGTGCGACGCCCTGATCCACCTCGCTGCCATCACCGGGCCCGGGCACCATCCGGATCACGTCGTCCACGACCAGAACGTGCTCGGGAGCTACCACGCCCTGCGCGCCGCGGTCGAGGTCGGCATCCGGCGGATCTGCCAGGCGTCGAGCGTGAACGCGATCGGCGGTCGGTTCAGCCGGCACGCCCGCTACGACTACTTCCCCGTCGACGAGCACCACCCGACCTACGCCGAGGACCCGTACAGCCTCTCGAAGTGGATCGGTGAGCAGCAGGCCGACGCGATCGCCCGCCAGTTCGACGACGTCACGATCTCGAGCCTGCGCCTCCACGGCATCGTGGCCGACCGGGCCCAGGCCACGGTCTGGAACGAGGTCATGCCCGATGCGGTGGCCCGCCAGCTCTGGGGGTACACGACCCGCGATGCCGCGGCGAGGGCCTGCCTCGCGGCGATCGCCGCCGACTTCCGCAGTCACGAGGTGATGTACGTCGTGGCCCCCGACACGATGTCCGACGTCCCGTCGCTCGAGCTGCATGCCCGCCACTACGGCGAGGTCCCGCTGCACGGCGACCTCGACGGCCACCGTTCCTTCTTCGACTCGAGCAAGGCGACCGAGCTGCTCGGCTGGACCCACGAGGCACCATGACCACCATCACGAACGTCCGATCGATCCTCACCGCGCCCGACGGGATCGCGCTCGTCGTGGTCCGCGTCGACACCGACGAGCCCGGCCTCTTCGGGCTCGGGTGCGCCACGTTCACGCAGCGCCCCACCCTGGTCGCGCAGGCCGTCGACGAGTACCTCGCTCCGCTGCTGATCGGCCGCGACCCGGCCAACATCGAGGACCTGTGGCACCTCATGTACGTCAACTCGTATTGGCGCAACGGGCCGGTGCTGAACAACGCGATCAGCGGCGTCGACATGGCCCTGTGGGACATCAAGGGCAAGGTCGCCGGCATGCCGGTGTACGACCTGCTCGGTGGGCGGTGCCGCCCGGCCGCCCTGGTCTACCGGCACGCCGACGGCACCGAGCCCGCCGAGGTCCTCGATCGGGTGCAGCGCTACCAGGACGAGGGGTACCTGGCCGTCCGCTGTCAGATGGGTGGGTACGGCGCGACCCGTCACGGCGGCACCGTCGACCGACGCGCCGAGGCGCTCGGGCCGATCCGGGCGCAGGCGGAACGGACGTTCCCCGGCGCCTACTACGACCCCGATCGGTACGTCCGCTCGGTCCGCGCGCTGTTCGACCACGTGCGGTCCGCGGCGGGGGAGGAGCTGCACCTGCTCCACGACATCCACGAGCGGATCGCCCCGATCGACGCCATCCGCCTGGCGCGCGACCTCGAGCCGCATCGGCTGTTCTTCCTGGAGGATCCCCTGGCACCCGACCAGGTCGAGTGGTTCCGACGGCTCCGCCAGCAGACCGTCACCCCGATCGCGATGGGGGAGCTGCACAACCACCCGCTCGAGTGGCGCACCCTGGTCGTGGAGCAGCTCGTCGACTTCATCCGCTCCCACATCTCGCAGCTCGGCGGCATCACCCCGGCGCGCAAGCTCGCGGTCCTGTGCGAATCGTTCGGTGTGCGAACGGCCTGGCACGGCCCCGGCGACGTCTCGCCGATTGGTCACGCGGCCAACCTCCACCTCGACCTGTCCTCGCGCAACTTCGGGATCCAGGAGGTCATCGGGTTCGGCGACGCGCTGCTCGAGGTCTTCCCCGGCACGCCCGAGCTGCGCGACGGTCACCTCTGGCCCAACGACCGGCCAGGGCTGGGCATCGACATCGACGAGGAGTTGGCCGCGCGCTTCCCCATCGAGGTCAGGACGATCGGGTGGACGCAGAGCCGCTGGCCCGACGGCACCTCGTGGACGCCGTGACGCCCGGCGCAGCGGCGACGCTCGCGGCACTCGAGCACCGGGGTGTGGTGCCCGTCCTGACGATCGAGCACGCCCACGACGCAATCGAGGTGGGTGCCGCACTCGCGGCGGGCGGCCTGCCGCTGGTCGAGATCACCCTGCGCACCGGCGCGGGGCTGGCGGCGATCCGCGAGGTCGGCGCCTCGTCGCCCGAGCTGCTGGTTGGCGCCGGCACCGTGTTGGACGTCGACCAGGCCGCCGCCGCGGTGGGAGCGGGCGCCCAGTTCATCGCGTCGCCGGTCTTCGACGACCAGGTCGTCGCGTGGTGTCTGGACCACGATGTGCTCGTGCTCCCCGGCGTGACGACGCCGAACGAGATGCGACGCGCCCAGCAGGCCGGGCTCGAGGTCGTGAAGTTCTTCCCCGCTGGGCCGGCGGGTGGCGCCGACATGCTCCGGGCCGTGAGCGCCGTGTTCGACGGGCTGCGCTACGTCCCGACGGGCGGGATCGGTGTCGCCGACCTGCAGCAGTACCTGCAGCTGCCGACGGTCGCCGCCTGCGGCGGGAGTTGGATGGTCGCCCACTCGGTCATGGCGGCCCGCGACTGGGCGCAGGTCGAGTCGTTGGCGGCCGGAGCGGTGGCGATCGTCCGCGACGTGCGAGCGCAGCGCGTCGGCGACCAGGACGCATGATCGTGGCTGCCCTCGGCTCACACCGCCACCGACTCGTGGTCGGTTCGTACGCATCGGCCGATGATGCGGGGATCCACCTCGTCGAGATCGACACCTCGACGGGCGAGATGGCGCTCGTCGCGAGCTGGTCCGGGGTGGTGAACCCGTCGTACCTCACGTCGACGCCCGACGGCACCGGCCTGTACGCGGTCAGCGAGACCGGCGCCGAGAGCGACGGGCGAGCCGGCCACGTGGTCGGGTTCGCCATCGACCGGGATGCCGAGGGGCTGCGCCTCACGGCGGCGGTCGATCGACCCAGCGAGGGTGATCACCCGTGTCACCTCGCCGTCGACCCCGCCGGCCGATGGCTCGCCGTTGCGAACTACAGCTCCGGTTCGTTCGCGGTGGTCCCGATCGATCCGAGGGGCGGGCTCGGTGCCAGCGTCGCCGTGGTGCAGCACGACGGCAGCGGCCCGATCACCGACCGCCAGCGCGGCCCGCACGCCCACGGGGTCGCGTTCAGCCCCGATGGTCGTCACCTGCTGCTCGCGGATCTCGGTGCCGACCGGGTCGCGGTCCACGGCCTCGATCCGTCCACCGGAGCGCTCGAGCACCGCAGCGACGCCGAGGTGCCGGCCGGTGCCGGCCCGCGCCACCTCGTGGTCCATCCCGCTGGTCGCCTCGTCGTGGTCGCCAACGAGCTCGCCAACTCGGTGTCGACGTACTCGTTCGACCCGGCAACGGGCGAGCTGACCGCGGTCACCACCCACACGACCCTGCCCCCCGGGGCGCCCGACAACCTGGTCGCCGCCATTCGGCTGTCCCCGTCGGGGGACCGGGTCTACGTCTCGAACCGCGGCGACGACAGCATCGCCGTGTTCGACCTCGACCCGAGCGGCGGTCTCACCGCTCGCGGCTCGTTCCAGTGCGGCGGCCGCTGGCCCCGCGACATGGTGCTCCTCCCCGACGACCGCCACCTGGTCGTGGCCAACGAGCGCAGCCACGCCCTCGCGCTCCTCCCGTTGTCGCCCGACGGTTCCGCGGTCGGCCCGACGATCTCCCACCTCGAGCTCCCGTCTCCCACCTGCACCACCCTGCTCCCCTGACGGTGGCAGACACGCTGCAGCTCCCCGCGCCGCAGCTCCCAGCGCTGCCGCTCGGTGTCGGACACCGGCGCGCTGCAGGTCGTCGGAGAGGCGCCGGTCAGGTCGGGTCGGCGCCGACCGTCAGCGCGAACACGCCGTAGCCGAAGCCGTCGACGGTCACGACGTCGTCGGTGAGCCGGACGCCGTGGCCGAGCAGCTCGGTGGCGCCGATCGCGAGGGGCGTCGACAGGGTCGCGGGCTCACGCCGGGGATTGACGACGACCAGATGCGACTCGCCGCGCACGTAGGCGAACGGGTAGCTCGAGTGCACGACACGGGTCGAGGGGCCGACTCGCAACGCGGGTGTCGCCGACCGCAGCGCCAGCAGACGCCGCACGAGGTGCAACGTCGAGCCGGGGTCGCGCTCCTGCGCAGCCACGGTGGGGCGTCCCGGATCGGGGTCGATCGGCAGGTACAGCCGATCCGGATCGGCGGTCGAGAAGCCGGCGTTCGGGCCGTCGTCCCACTGCATCGGCGTCCGACAGCCCGACCGGTTGTAGCCGATGTTGCAGATGGATCCCTCCACCTCGGGGAGACCGACCTGGTAGCGCATCCCGATCTCGTCGCCGTAGTAGATGCACGGGATCGTGCCCCACGTCAGCAGGAACGTGAGCGCCGTGCCCAGCTGCTCGGCGGCGCGCGGTCCGCAGCACAGGCGGTCGAAGTCGTGGTCGGCGGTGCTCATGACCACGCGGCGTCCACCCGGGACGGCGGTGGCCGCGGCCCAGCTGTCGAGGAAGACCTGGGTCGACCCCCGTCCGTCGGCGTCGAAGAAGGGCTCACCCTCGCCGCGCCAGGGCAAGCGCCCGGCGAACCGGTTGTCGAACAGCGAGGAGTGCTGCGCGTGGATCACGAGGAAGAAGTCGGCGTCGAAGGCCAACGGCCCGTCGGTGCGGGGTTCGATGCCCTCGGGGATGATCACGGCCTCGGGGTACGACTCGTCGAGCCACGCACGGATGCGACGCCACAGCGTCGCGCTCGTCTCGTGGCCACGGTCCTCGGGCCGGTCGTCCTTCACGAGCGAGAACGCCATGTCGACGCGGAACCCCGCGACACCCCGATCCAGCCAGAAGGCCATGATGTCCATCAGGGCCTGGAGGTTCCGGCGTGGCCCGGGGTCGTCCATGGCGTCGCGCCACGGCTCGGGGCCTGGGCCGCTGACCCAGCCGAAGTTCAGGGCCGGTTGCTCGTCGTAGAAGTTCTTGAGGTACCACCCCTGCCGGGGACCCGGCGACCGGACCCAGGTGGGAGTCCCGGCCAGGTCGGAGGCCCACCGCCTCGTGGGCTCCGTCTCGGACCACACGTACCGGTCGCCGAGCGGTGACGGGCCCGGGGCGTGGAGCTCCTCCTGGAACCACGGATGCTCGATCGAGGTGTGACCCGCCACGAGGTCGAGCAGGACCCGGATGCCGCGGCGCCCCGCCCCGGCCACCAGCTCGACCATGTCGTCGTTGGTCCCGTAACGCGGGGCGATCCGCAGGTAGTCGGCGACGTCGTAGCCGGCATCGACGAACGGCGACTCGAAGCACGGGTTGAACCAGATGGTGTTCACCCCGAGCGACGCGATGTGGTCGAGGCGGTCGATCACGCCGCGCAGGTCGCCGATGCCGTCGCCGTCGGAGTCGGCGAACGACTGCGGGTAGATCTCGTACAGCACTGCGTCGTCGAACCATGTCGCTGCCATACCGCTCGTTCCTTCCTGCTCGCCGTCCGTCCGCCGTCTGCCTGCCGGGCGGCGTCAGGCGGAGCCGCCGTTGATCTCGAGGTTCTGGCCCGTCACGTACGACGCGTCGGGCGACAGCAGGAACGCCACCACGGCGGCCACCTCCGCGGTCGAGCCGTACCGGCGCAGCGGCACGGAGCGGATCATCTGCGCGGCGACCTCGTCGCGGTCGGCTGGGAAGTACTGACTCCCGGCGGCCGCCTGCCGGGC
The DNA here is from genome assembly GCA_964428115.1 of uncultured Ilumatobacteraceae bacterium. Classification (GTDB taxonomy): domain Bacteria; phylum Actinomycetota; class Acidimicrobiia; order Acidimicrobiales; family Ilumatobacteraceae; genus CAYRXQ01. The sequence continues at coordinate 5,866 of CAYRXQ010000055.1, read as the reverse complement.
GACCTGGTTGTCCCACATCCTGCCCGGCCCCACGAAGGCGGGCGAGATGGCGTTGACCCGGATCGAGTGCGGTGCGAGGTCCTTCGCGGCCGACTTGGTGAGCGCGATCACGGCGGCCTTCGAGGCCGAGTAGGCGGCCATGTTGGGGGCGCCACCGACGCCGGCCATCGAGGCCGAGTTGACGATGGTGCCGGGGAGTCCGGCGGCGATCATCGAGCGAGCGACGTGCTGCATCACCTGGAGCACGCCGATCACGTTGACCTCGAGCACCTTGCGGGCATCGTCGCTCGGGTAGTCGGGGACCGTGACGAACCGACCCTGGTAGCCGGCGTTGTTGAACAGCCCGCTCGGCGTGCCGAACTCGAGGTAACACGCGGTGACCGTGTCGGCGACGGCATCGTCGTCGGTGACGTCGCACGGACCTGCCCAGGCCTCGGCCCCGTTCGCGACCACGAGGCGACGGGTCTCCTCCAGCGCGTCGGTCGTGTCGGGATGATCGCTCAGCGCCACGCGCCAGCCGTCCGCCGCCAGGCGCAGTGCTGCCGCGCGCCCGATGTCGCCGGCAGCCCCGGTGATCAACACCAGGCGGCTGCGTCGGGCGCGCTCGTCAGCAGCGGGAGCTGCGGGGACATCTGACGCGACGGGCTGCGATGCATGCGTGATGACGCGCAACGTAGTGCGTCGCCGGCCGTCGGCCGCGGCCTCACCGCGTGCCGGTGGGCCACTTGTGCACGGCCAGCACCAGGCTCGGGGCGCTGATCATCAGGGCGAACAGCGTCCAGAACACGGCGCTCACGCTGTCGTAGTCGAACGTGATCGTGCGGTCCTCGCCGAAGGCCACGGCGATGAACGCAGCGTTGGCCGCGAGGAACGTGACCGAGGCCAGCAGTCGGAAGGCGCCCAGGTACACCCGATCGCGTTCGGCGCGCATCCGTTCGTCGAGCACCTCGTCGGGGAGATCGGCCTGGCTGCGCACGGCGACGCGCAGGATCAGGTGGAGGGCCACCCACCCGATGACGACGAGCACGCCGATGATGGAGCCGCCGACGAGCCAGGCCACCGGGATGCCGGCGATCACGGCACTCGTGGCGATCACCAGGACACGCAGGGCCGTCGGGCTGCGGAAGCGGTCGTAGGTCGTGTCGGCGAGCACGCGTTCGGCGTTCTCGGCCACCAGCTCCCGGTTCCGTGCGGCGGCCTCGGTCCAACGGGACATCGTCTCCTCCTCAGCTCCGCCCGCGGCTCGCGGGCTGCGGGTCGTCGTGGTGCGGGTCGTCGTGGTGCGGGCCGTCGCGGTGTGGCTCGTCGCGGTGCGGCTCGTCGTCGAGCGGTTCGAGCGAGAACAGCGCCTCGAGGGGCACCTGCAGCTCGCGCGCGATCCGCAGTGCCAGCACGAGGCTCGGGCTGTACTCACCTCGCTCGAGGTAGCCGACGGTCTGGTAGTGCACGCCCACCGCATCGGCGAGCTCCTGACGGCTGAGCCCATGGGCCTCGCGGGCGAGGGCGATCCGGTTGAACACCTGCTCGCCATCGGCGGTCTTCGGCTTCCGTCCCACGCCGACAGCATAAATACTACGTAGCAGGAATGCTACATCTTCCTGTCACCCGCTGGTGAGGGTGGGGAGCAGGGCTCGGGCGACTTCGGCGGGGCGCTCCTCGTGGACGAACAGGCCCGCGCCGTCGATGACCGTGAGGCGAGCGTCGGGGAAGGTGGCGACCATCTCCTCGGCGGCCGCCACCGGGAAGAAGGCGTCCCGCTCGCCCCACACGAGGTGGACCGGGACGTCGATCCGGCGGTGCAGTTCGGCGAGCTCGTGCACCAGGCGGACGTCGAAGCTGCGCAGCAGGCGGACCGCTGCGTGCCGATGCTCGAGGGACCGGTGGAGTGGCTGGAGGAAGAACTCGTCGAACTCGCCGTCGAGCAACGACGGGTCGGCGAAGGCATCGCCCAGCACGAGTCGGAGTCGGCGGATCCGCGATCGACCGGCGACCCATCCGAGGCCGGCGCCGACGCCCGGCAGCCGCCGCATGGTGAGGAAGGACCGGAACCGCCGGCTCAGACCTCCGGGTTGCTCGGTGTCGAGCAACCCGAACGAGCGCACTCGGGGATCCCCGGCGAGCGCATGGCGCGCGATCAGCCCGCCGCTGTCGTGGCCGACCACCGCGACGGAGTCGAGGCCGAGCTGGTCGACGACCCGTCGCACGCTGCGGACGTGATCGTCGACCGTCAGGGAGGTCGTCGCGGTGAACCGACTGGAACCGGCACCGGGGAGATCGATCACGTGACAGGTGACGTGATCGCTCAGGTGGGGGAGCAGCGTCCGGAACGTGGCGCCGGAGACCGGCCAGCCGTGAACGAACAGGACGTCGGGTCCTCGACCGACCTGTCGATGGGCGACCTCGCCGGCGCCGACGTCGAGGAAGCGGTCTGGCGGGCGCCGGAACAGGTCGGCGGCCTCCGGTGCGGTGATGGTCATGGGGCGCTCCTCGGTGTCGTAGTTGTAGTGATCACTACGAACATAGATGTAGCGGTCACTGCGATCAAGGCCGGCCCGGGTTCCACCGTCCCGGTACGATCCCCACTGCCATGGGGTACCGGCACACGAGGACCGAGATCCTGGAGGGCGCCGTCGCTGCGGCCTTCGAGGACGGGCTGAGCCAGCTCACCTTCGGTCGCGTCGCTCGGCGGCTCGGGATCAGCGATCGGGTCGTCGTGTACTACTTCCCGTCGAAGGACGATCTCCTCGGTGCGGTCCTGTTCGCCGTGGGGGTCCGCCTGCAGGAGACCCTGTCGCCGGCATTCGCCGACCGGGCCGAGGACCACGTCGCGATGGTGCGGGCGGCATGGCCGATCCTCGCCCGCGCGGATGCCGACCCCGTCTTCGCCCTGTTCTTCGAGGCGGCCGGTCTGGCGGCTGCCGGCCGAGCGCCGTACCGCACCCTGGTCCCCGAACTGATCGAGGCCTGGATCGTGTGGGCCGCCGCGTTCCTCCGTGGCACACCGGCTCGTCGACGAGCTGAGGCCGAGGCTGCCATCGCCACGATCGACGGACTCCTGCTCCTGCGACAGCTCGCCGGCGCCGAGGCCGCCGATCGCGCCGCCCGACGGGTGTGGGCCCGGTAGTGGCTTCCCGCCGTTCCGGCCCGCTGGGGTACGGTCGGGAGCCCATGGAGGCGACCACGGTCACGTTCCTCCTCGACGCAGGTGACGATCCGACCGCCGACGCCGCCCTCGACGCACTCGGGATCGCGATGGGCCCTGCCGCCGGCGTCACCTCGACCCTGCTCGACACGGTCGACGGTCGCTTGCACCGGGCCGGGTTGCGCCTCGTCGCCCACGAACACGACACCACCACGCTCGTGCTCGACGGGCCCGAGATCGTCCCGGCCCGACTGGAGACGACGGCCGTTCCGCACCTGGTGCGCGACCTTCCGGCCGGCGCGCTGCGCGACCGGCTCGACCGCCTCGTCGACGTTCGTGCCCTCCTGCCGCTGCTGCGGTTCACCGCCGACCGCCGTGAGGGCGTGCTCCTCGGCCCCGAGGGCGGTGTCGTCGCCCGGGTGATCCGCTCCGACCACATCGAGGTCGTCGAGGTCGACCCGACGACCAGCCGCCCCGCCCCCCTCGGCGCCGTCGAGGTCCACGGTGTGCTCGGTGCCGAACGCGCTGCCCGCCGGGTGTCCGGTGCGCTCGAGCGCCTCGGTCTGACGCGGGAACCGGGCGACGTCGTCGATGTCCTGGCCCGGCTGCGACAGGTCGAGCTGGGTGGACGAGTGTGGTCGCCGACCGTGCCGCTCGACCCTGGGATGCCGGCGCTCGAGGGAGTCCGCGACGTGCTCGCGAACCTCGCAGCGACCATCGAGGACAACTGGGCCGGCACCGTCCGGCACGTCGATCCCGAGTTCCTGCACGACCTGCGCGTCGCGGTGCGGCGGACCCGTGCCGTGGTGGGCCAGATGCGACGGGTGCTGCCGCCCGACCTCGTGGACGAGGGGCGGGCCGGGTTCGCCCACCTGGGTCGGCTGACCGGGCCGGCCCGTGACCTCGACGTCTACCTCATCGAGTGGGCGGGCTACGTCGACCCGCTCGGCGCGGAAGCCGTCGCCGCGCTCGAGCCCGTCCGCGAACTGTTGGTGCAGCGCCAGGCCGACGCCCATGCCGCGCTCGACGCGGCGATGAGCGAGCCGTCGGCGACCGAACTGTTGGCACACTGGCGAGCCGATCTGGCCGCGCTCGACGCCGGTGCGAACCCCGGTCCCCATGGGCGGCGAGCGCTCGCCAGGGTCGTTCGCCGGCGCATCGAACGCGCCCAGTCGACGCTCGTCGAGAACGGCCGCCGGATCGACGACGACACGCCGGCCGAACGGGTGCACGATCTCCGCAAGGACGCCAAGCAGCTGCGCTACCTGCTGGAGTGCTTCGGATCGCTGCTCCCGGCCACACCACGGGACCGGTTCGTCCGGCGGCTCAAGGCGTTCCAGGACAACCTCGGTGAGCATCAGGACGCCGAGGTCCACGTCGCGGTCATCCGAGAGATCGCCGTGGAGCTCCACGACGCCGGCGTCCCGACCGAGACCCTGCTCGCGCTCGGTCAGCTCACCGAACGCCTCGAGCAGATCCGCGTCGCGGCGCGACGGGAGTTCGCGGAGCGGTTCGCGGCCTACGACACGCCGGCGACCGAACAGGCGCTCGTCACTGCGCTCGAGGCGCTCGACCGATGAAGGTCATCGCCACGTACAGCATCAAGGGCGGTGTGGGGAAGACGACCGCCGCGGTGAACCTCGCGCACGAGGCCGCCGCCGCCGGGTCACGGGTGCTGCTGTGGGACCTCGATCCGCAGGGGGCTGCCACCTACGTGGTTCGGGTCCGACCGGTCGTGAAGGGTGGCGCCGAGCGCCTCGTCGGCTCATCGGGGGATCTCGCTCGCCACATCCGCGGGACCGACGAGCCGGGGCTCCACGTGGTACCGGCCGACTTCTCGCTGCGGCACCTCGACCTGCACCTCGACGACGCGAAGCGGCCGACCCGTCGTCTGCGCCGCCTGCTGCGCGGGCTCGACGATGCCTACGACGTGGTCATCATCGACTGTGCACCGGGCATCACCCTCGCGAGCGAGGCCGTCTTCGAGGCCTCCGACGCGCTCGTGGTGCCGACGATCCCCTCGACGCTGGCCCGGCGGACGCTCGACCAGCTGCGTTCGTTCCTGGCAGAGCTGCCCGACCCGCCGCTGCTGTTGACCTTCGCGTCGATGGCCGACCGTCGTCGATCGCTGCACCGCGCCGTGATCGCCGAGCTGGCCGACGGCGTGCCGGGCTTCCTCCCCACGATCGTGCCGAACGCCAGCGTGATCGAGCGGATGGGGGTCGAGCGAGCCCCGGTCCGGGCGTTCGCGCCGCGCAGCGCCGCGGCCACGGCGTACCGGGAGCTGTGGGCCGACGTGGCGCAGCGGGTCTGGTCGGATCGCGCGTGAGGGCGCAGCCCTGGCCGCTCCGGCCCCGCTGGCCGGAGGTTCGGGGCGCGGCATGAGTCGCGTCGGGATCATCCGATGCGCGCTCGCGGCGGTGCTGTTCGGCATCTCGGCGCCGACCGCCGCCCGGCTCACCGACGAGCTCGGGCCGTTCACGCTGGCCGGCGCGCTGTACCTGGGTGCTGCGATCGCCGTGGCCCCCCTGGTCGGTCGGGTGCGGCCGTCGCGGACGGCATTGCGCCGGAGCGGTCCGGGGCTCGCCGTGGCGGTGGTGGTCGGTGGTGCGATCTCGCCGGTGCTCCTGGCCGTGGGGTTGGGCCTGGTGCCCCCGGCGACGTCTTCGCTGCTGCTCAACCTGGAACTCGTGTTCACCACGCTCGTCGCCGCGGTGGTCTTCC
>CAYRXQ010000054.1:7401-15380 GCA_964428115.1 uncultured Ilumatobacteraceae bacterium | reverse complement strand
ATGGATGCCCGAGTACCGATCAGCGAACGAGCTCGGCGCCCACCGACCGTTACCCCCGGTACTGACTGGCGCGGCGACGACCGAGATGGCCTGCGTCGCCCACTGCCTCGAGGCCCTCCACGACCACGCCTACAACCACCACATCCAACGGTTGATGGTGCTCGGCAACCTCGCCCTGCTCGCGGGCGTCGACCCGTGGGCGATGACGGAGTGGATGTGGGCCAGCTTCATCGACGGCGCCGAGTGGGTGATGCTGCCCAACGTCATCGGGATGGCCCTCCACGCCGACGGCGGCCGCATGTCGACCAAGCCCTACGCAGCCGGCGGCAACTACATCGACAAGATGAGCGACTACTGCCGTGGGTGTCGCTACGACCGCACCAAGCGCACCGGTCCCGACGCCTGCCCCTTCACCACCCTCTACTGGGACTTCCTCGCCCGCCACCAGGAGCGGTTCGTGCGCAACGCCCGCGTCGCCCGCCAGGTGCGCGCCGCGGAGCGACTCTCGGATCTCCCGGCGGTGCGCGAGCGGGCCGTCGAGGTCCTCGCCCGCCTCGACGCCGGCACCCTCTGAGCCTGCGACGGGAACCACCCCGGCGATGAGCCATGAGCGGGCGGGCGCCGCACACCGCTCACCGGGCACAACCGACGATGAGCCATGAGCGGGCGGGCGCCGCACATGGCTCATCGCCCCCGGAAGGGAGGGCCGTACGATCCCGGGTCATGTTCGTGCACGTCCCTCCGGGTCACCTGCTCCACGCCGCGCTGCCCGAGGACTGGGCTGCCGCGGTCGCCGCGGGCGTCTACACCACCAGCACCCGGGGTCGAACCCTCGACGACGAGGGGTTCATCCACTGCTCGCACCCCCACCAGGCCGAAGGCGTCGCCAACCGCTTCTACGCGGACGTCCCCGAGCTGCTCCTGTTGGTGATCGACCCGGCGGCGCTCGACGACCCCGTGGTGGAGGAGCCGCCCGCGGACGGCGTCCGCGACCTGTTCCCCCACGTCTACGGACCGATCCCCGTGGCCGCGGTGGTCGACGTCCACCGCTGGACGCCGGAGGACGACGGCGACTACCGGCTCGAGGTGGGCTGATCCAGCGGTCGCCAGACCAGTGCGCCCAGCTCCTCGGTCGCGTCGCTCACCGAGCGCATCGGCCCATCGGGCAGCGCGGCAGCCGCCGAACGACCACGGTCGCTCGACACGCTCGTACTGACCGACCCGATCGACCCGCTCAGTCGGTCGAGCACGCTGTCGTGGACGAGCACCGACCCGCGCTCGGCCGCCGCGTCGAGGGCCAGCGCCACGCGGGCCGTCCGGCCCCACACCCCGAGTGACACCCGGCCGCCACCCACGATCCCGGTCGCCACGTCGCCCGCTGCGAGCGCGCCGTGCACCGACACCGTGAGCTCGGCCTCGGCGGCGATGGCCGCGATCGCCGACATCGCGTCGGCCACGAACGCCACGGCGTCGTCGCAACCGTGCTCCTCGACCCGCCCCAGCCCTGCGAGGAACAGGTGACGGTCGGCCGACGACCACGCCCGCTCCACCCGGTGCTCACGGGCCAACGACTCCAGCGCGGCCGCCACCTGGGCTGCTGGATCGTCGCCGGCCGCAGCGGCCACCGATGGTGAGAGCTGGTCGTCATCCTCCGACCCGAGACCACCGGCCCGGCTCGGGGGATGGCCAGCGGCGGCGCCGTCCGCGCGACCTGGGCGGCCTGCGCCGCCTGTGCCACCAGCGCCACCTGCGCCCAGTCCGTCGATGGTCAGCGTGATCACGGTGGCGGTGTCGGCGAGGTCGCCGATGTCGAGACGACCGGTCCGCACGGCATCGAGGAGCCGATCCGGCAACACGGCGAGCAGCAACTCGTCGATCGACCGCCGCTGCTGCTCGAGCGCCGCATCCTCGGCGGCCAGCCCGGCGGCGCGCCGCTGCAGTTCGCGGGCAAGGTGACCGAACTCGTCGCGGCTCGGGTCGTCGAGATCGACGTGCAGCCGGCCCGCCGCCACCTCTTCGGCCGCCGCCACGAGCGGGCCGACCGGACGCGTCGCCCGAGCGGCCAACACCACCCCAGCGAGCGCGACCAACGGCACGAGCACCGCCGCGAGCACGAGGACGTCGCGCACGTAGCCGTCGAGCTCGGCGAGCGCCTCGTCGCGCGAGATCTCTGCCACCACCACCCAGTCGAGTCCCACGACGGGCAACGGCGCAGCGACCGCCAGCACCGTCTCACCGAATGCGTCCGAACTCGAACCCACGAACCGGGCACCCCCGAGCGCGGTCTCCACCGCCTCGGTCGCGACGGGCTGCACGAGCACGGTCGAGCCGATCGCGGCGACGGCGTCGGCGACCTCCTCGTCACCGTTCGACCGCAGCCGATCGAGATGCGCCTGCGGATCCTCGATCCACCCGCGAGCATCGGATCGCAACCGGAGGTCGCGTCCGACCACGAAGGTCTCACCGGTCTCCCCCAGACCGACCTCGGCCCAGCGACCGCCGCCGGTCATCAGCGAGGTCAGCTGGTCAGGCGGGATCTGCACCACGATCACCCCGACCGACTCCGAGCCGTCGCGCACGATCGCGGCCACCAGGAGCGCCGGACCGTCGAGCCCACCCAGGTACGGCTCGAAGTCGATCAGCGCCGCCTCGCCCACCGGTGCCTGGATCAACTCGCTGCCGAGCTGCGCGAGCGCGCTCGTGTCGAACCCCGTCGACCCCAGGTCGACCCCGAGGTCAGCGCTCTTGCCGACCGTGTAGGCGATCCGTCCCCCCAGCGGGACCAGGAGCACGTCGCGGAACCCCGACGACCGGGCCACGTCGCGCAGGAACGGATGCCGCCGGGCGTGCACCTGCGACCAGGTCGATCCGTCACCTGCGTCGTCGACAGCGACGCGGGCCGCCGCGTCCTCGGGTGCACTCGCCAGGTAGTGGTACTGCAGGTAGGTGGCCACCGGATCGGCGGGCACCAGGTCGTCGACCTCGGGGACCGACAGCCCGGCGGCGATCAGGGCCTCGGTGCGCGCCGGATCGGCGAGCCCACCGGCATAGACCGACCGGACGGCCGCGCGCTGCGCGTCGTCGACGAGCTCGGGCCCGGCGTCCTCGAGCTCGGCGATCGCCGCGCCGAACTCACGGACCGCGGCGGCCACCGTCGGATCGGCCGCGAGGATCGAGACCTCGGCCCGGATGCGCTCCAAGCCGTCGACGATCGCCCGTGAGCGGGCATGCAGCAGCGCCTCGAGCTGGTCCTCGGCGGTCGCCCGGAGGCGCGACGAGGTGACCTGGTGGTCGATCGCGCCGACCACGAACATCGCCACGGCAGCAACCGCGACCATCACCACGGCCAGGACCGTGCGCAGCGATCGGGCCCGCCTCACGAGAGCTCACCCCCCGGGGACGCACCGGCGAGCAGGCGGGTCACACGACGCCGTCGGACCGCACCGACCTGCTCGAGCGCGTCGGCGAGCTCGGGGGCCTGACTGACGACCACCCCGGCGGTGACGGCGTCGATCACCACCACCTCGCAGTCCTCGAGTGCGACGACCCCGACCGAGGCCGCGCCCGCGACCCGTCCGATCGTCCCGACGACCTCGCCGGCGGTGAGCTCGAGCACGGTGGAGCGGGCGCCGTCCGCGTCCTCGGCGATGAGGGCCGCACGGCCCTCGTGCAGCACCACCAGATCGGCGGCGTCCGCATCGACGCGAACCACGGTCTCGCCCACGGCGAACCGACGGGCGACGGCGCCGTCGAGCAAGCGGTCCACGGCCGCGGCCGGGAGCCCGGCGAGGAGCGGCGCCACCGAGACCCGACGCGCCAGCTCGGCACGGTCGGGGATCTTGGCCGCAGCGGTCGCGGGACCGTCCCACAGGTAGAGGTCCTGCGCCGGGCTCGGGAGCGGCACCCCCATCCGCTCCGACCAGTACCAGACGAGCGACCCGAAGTCGCTGCGCACCGCTGGCGCGCGGGCGTAGTCGTCGATCCACAGGTGCACGTCGTAGGTCATCAACGGGTCGTCGACCACCGAGATCTGGGCCCGCGGCGGAGGATCGGCGAGCACACCCGGTGTCGACCGCGCGGCGGCCAGCAGCATCTCCTTGGCACGGGTCGGCGGGTTCGCGTAGGCCACCTGCAGCGTGACGACCACCCGGGTCACCGAGGTCGGCAGGTCGTAGTTCACGAGCGTGGCACCGGCCAGCTGACCGTTCGGGATGATCACGACGTTGCCGCTGCGATCGATCAGGCGCGAGGTGCGCCAGTTCACGTCGAGGACCCGCCCCTCGATGCTGTCGACCCGGATCCAGTCGCCCGTGCGGAACGGCTGGTCGCCGAGCAGCAGCAGCCCCGAGGCCAGGCTGCTCAGCGTGGGTTGGAGGGCGAAGGAGACCACCAGCGACCCGATGCCGAGCGCGGTGAGCGCACGGGAGAGGTCGACGGTCCAGATCTGACCGAGCAACAACCACAACGTCACCAGCGCGAGGAGCAGCCGGGGCAGGGCGAGCACCAGTTGCGGCGGAGGACGACGTCCGCCGCTGCGCGGTCGGGCCTTGATCCCGTCGACGGCGACGCGGATCGCGATGGTCGCGGCGGCCGCGGCGGTGAGCACGACCGCCGTGGCGAGGACGCGCCCACCGACGTCGACGCTGCCGCGCTCGAGCAGGGTCCGCAGGAACAGGTAGGCCGTGCCCAGAGGCAGCACCCACGACCGCAGCAGGCGCACCGCCGGAGCCAGCGGCGAGTTGCGCTGCCGCAGACGCTCGGCCGCCTCGCCCAGGACGACGACGGCGATGGGCACCCCGACGACGATGACGATGGCCCACGTGACGTCGACGCCCTCGAACCAGTCGATCACGAGTGCTCGCCCTCCCCCGACGATCCGGCGTCGACGGTCGCGTCGACGGTCGCGCCGGCCCCCGCTGCCGCCGCCACTGCCGCCGCCGATGTCGGTCCGGATGCCGACAGCACCCACACGTCACCGGGCAGCGCGTCGGCACCCTCGGCCAGCTCGGCGGGGAGCAACCCTCGCGTCGCCGCAGTGACCCGGATCGTGCCCGACTCGGCCGCGCGCGCCATGCCGTACGCCATGGTCACCGTCTCGCCCCACACGTCGTAGACCAGTCGTGACGCGCCGCCGAGGCCCACGTCGACCCGACCCGTCGCCACCCCCACCGACGCCGCGACACCACCGCATGCCGGATCGGTCGCGAGGTCGAGGAGCACGCGACGGGCGAAGGCGACGGCCCGCGGCGAGTGGTCAAACAGCGGTCGATCGTGTCCGACGGCGACGAAGCAACTGTCGCCGACCATCTTCACCCGGGCCGCACCCACCTGCGCCGCCGCGCCGTCGATCACCTCGAGCACGGCCTCGAGCCGACCGCGCGCCAGTCGCTGGGCGCCGCCGTCGACCACGACCACGGCGATCGAGGCCGCAGCCACCCGGTCGACCACCGATCGGTCGCCGGCCTCGACACGGGCCGCGACCGAGGCCGGCAGCAGGGTGTGCAGCAACCGGCGCCGCTCGGCATCGGCGCTCGACGTAGCCCGGCGGCGCTCGGCGAGACCTGCGTCGATGGCGTCGAAGCTCATCACGATGCGGCGGAACTCGTCGACGCGACCGGCGTGAGCGGCCGGTTCCGGTGACGAGAGCACGGGCGCCGGCGATCGGCGCCGACCTGCCGCATCGGGATCGTCCACCTCGCGGGACGCCTCGGGAACCGGTCCACCACCGGGCGCGTCGGGATCGAACGCGCCCGCGGTCGAGCGCTGCCGGAGCCGATCGCCCACCTCGCGGATCGGTCGCAGGAGCCGCGAGGCCCAGCCCGCGGCGAGGAACGTCACCACGACCACCACGACGACACCGACGATCAGGAGCGTGCGGCGGTAGCCGTCCAGCTCGTCGGTCGCCTCGGCCGAGGTGAGCTGGGCCACCAGGACCCATTCCGGCGTCTGCGCGCCGACCTCCCCGAGGGGGCCGTACTCCACCTGGACGGCGCGGCCCAGGTGGTCGATCGAGGTCGTGCCCCCTCGTCCGGTCGCGGCGGCACGCACCACGTCTCCGTCGACCTGCGCGACCAGCGCCGTGGTCCCGCCGAGGGCGACGCGCTCGGCCTCCTCCGGCTCGAGGGTCCCGGCCGACGTCGCCATCTCGACGTAGCCCGCCGGATCCTCCCGATGCGCCCGCACATCGCTGCGGACACGGTTGTCCGCCCCGACCAGCAGCACCTCGCCGGTGCGACCGAGACCGTCATCGACCCACTCGTCGTCGCCGGCCAGGGTCGTGGCGAGCACCTCGGCCGAGAACCGGAGCGCCACCCAGCCGTCCACCCCCGAGCCGTCGCTGATCGGCGCGACCACGTGCCACACCGGCAGGCCGAGCGTGGCGCTGGAGACGGCGAGATCGGTCACGGTCACCACCCGATCGGGCAAGGTGGCGATCCGGCGGATCTCCGAGGCGAACGCCTCGCTGCTGGTGGGACCGGTCAGCACCGACGTGGCCAACTCGATCGACTTGGCCACCGAGTACACGATGACCCCGTTCGGGTCGACGAGGAGGAGGTCGTCGGCACCGGCGCGCACCGCGACGTCGCGCAGACCGGCGTGGAGTTCGCGGTGAGCGACCGACCAGTCGTCGTCACCGACCTCCACCACCTGGCTGGGGTCGTCACCATCAGCCGCCACGAGGAAGCGGTGTTGAAGATGGACGCCGGTGTCGGTCCCGGGGAGCAGGTCGGCCGGGCCGATGCGACGAGGGACTGCAGCATCCGCCCCCGGCACGACCTCCCGGGCCAGGTAGGCCAGGAGCTCGGTGCGCTCACGCTGGAGCTCCGCGCCGCTCGGGACGGGGAGCGTCTCGAGACCGTCGGAGAAGCGGGCCACGGCATCGATGGCCAGCGAGCTCTCCCCGAGGAGGTCGGCGATCGCGACCGAGCCGGCGAGCAGGCCCCGCACCTCGACGGTGCGCGTGCCCTGCGCGGCGGCGAGGCGATCGGCCAACAACCGCTCGCTCGCGCCGACGCCGCTGCGGAGACCGACGGCGCTCACGACGAACACGGCCAACGCGGCGACACCGATGACGGCAGCCGCCAGCCGGGTGACGACCGAGTTGCGTCGACGATGCATTACGACGCACTCCGTCGCCGTCGCCGCCCGTCGATCACGGGCGCACGATACTGCGCAGCGGCGGGCTCACCGGGCCCCGTCACCGGCATCTCGTCGCACGCGCGTCGTCACCGCGACCTCGTCACCAGTGCGAGGTGCCCGGTGCACCCTTGAACGGCCCCGTCACGTTGGCCGTGATCCACCCGCCGTAGAACGCGCCGTCGTTGGGCGCGACCACCTCACCGTCGACGGAGCACTCGTCGACCCGCTGCGCGTAGAACGCCCAGCACCCGGCGATCGGCTCGAACCCAGGGCTCGGCACGTCATACGACCAGCACGCATCGACCACGACCACGGTGCCCGTGGGGTCGGCCGGATCGGGCACCACGACGTCCGCATACCCGGCGACGCCCTTCCACTCGCAGAAGGTCTGCCGGGTGCTCGGGCGCAGGACACCGTCTTTCACGTACCCCGGATCCACGTAGTAGGCGGGCGGCTGGCTGGTCTCGAGCACCCGCCAGGCCTCGGGCGCGTCGACCACGACCGTGCCGGCATGCACCACGCGGATCCGCCAGTCGACGCGCTCCACCCGGGGCGGTCGCGGGTAGTCCCACACCGACTCCACCGGCTTGCCGTTGGGCGCCAGCTCGCTCATGCCCCCATGCTCCCCCCCCCCACCCCCCCCCGCCCCCCCAGCCCCCAACGGCCCCCAAAGGTGTGAGACACCCTGGAGCTGGTGGCGGGTCAGCGCCACCACCGGGAGCGCCGACCCGGACGACCATGAACGTCCCGGCGTCCCCCGAGAGCGTCGGGCCGGCGTCCGTCCCGGCGTCGCCGCCGTCCTGCACAGCCGCGTCGGCGCCGCCGTCGATCGGCGCGGC
>CAYRXQ010000054.1:2392-7391 GCA_964428115.1 uncultured Ilumatobacteraceae bacterium | reverse complement strand
GGTGTCAGACACGCTGCAGCTGGTCGCGCTGCAGCTCCACCACCTGCAGCGCGATGAGCTGCAGCGTGTCTGACACCGGAGCTAGGCGCGCTCTTCGTCGGCGCCGTCGTCGGGACGATTGCCGGCGCGGCGCGGGGCACGTCGACGGTCGGCACGACGCTCGAACTCGCGCTGCTCGTGCTCGAGCGCAGCCTCCTCGGCCACCAACCGCTCCAGGCTGCGCATCCGGGCCGGATCGAGCGCGCCCGTGGCGATCGCGGCGGTCACCGCGCACCCTGGCTCCTGGTCGTGCTTGCAGTCGCGGAACCGACAGTGATCCATCAGCTCGAACACGTCCCGGAAGGCGCGCTCGATGCCATGACCCGACAGCCACAGGTTGAGGGCCCGGACCCCGGGAGTGTCGATCATCCATCCACCGTCGGGCAGCCGCACCAGCTCGGCCGCCACCGTGGTGTGCCGACCGCGCTGGTCGTGGTCGCGCACCTCCCGGGTCGCCTGCACGTCCCGCCCGACCAACGCGTTCACGAGCGTCGACTTCCCCACCCCGCTCGCACCCAGGAACGCCAAGGTCCCGTGCCCGGCGGCGTGCGCACGGATCGCCTCGATCCCGTCACCCGAGAGGCCGCTGGCCAGGAGCACCGGCACCCCGAGCGCCACCTCGGCGAGCTCGTGCCGCATCGGTTCGGGGTCGTCGACCAGGTCGGTCTTGGTCAGCAGCACCACCGGCGTGGCCCCCGAGTCGAAGGCCAGCACGAGCTCGCGCTCGAGACGACGCTGGTTCGGCGGCGACCCCAGCGCGTGGACGAGGAAGACGACGTCGATGTTGGCCGCCAGGGTGTGCGCTTCGAACCGGCTCCCCTCGAACGAGGCCCGACGGACGAAGGCCGAGGTCCGCTCGACGATGTGCTCGACCCGCTCACCGTCGGCATCGGGCACCACCCAGTCACCGACCGCGACGTCGGCGCCGATGTTGCGGATGCGGAGCGGATCGTCGTCGGCGGCGTGCCGCATGACGCTCGACCACCCCCGGTCGAGCCGGGATACCCGACCCGGCACGCCGGGGCGCCCCAACTCGGCCCAGGACGCGTCGAAGCGGTCGTCCCAGCCCAACGCCGTGTCCGGTGCACCCATCTCGGCGTCACCGTATGCGACGGCACCGCCAGCACCACGAGGGATTGCGACCGCGCGACCCAATCCAGGCGACACACTCTGGGCTGCAGATTCGGTCAGATGCGATCGATCCTGCAGCCCAGAGTTGGCGCGGCCCGCGGTTCGCGGTCCGCGCCTAGCGCGAGGTGAGCTGCAGGTCGGGATCGCCGTCGCCGTCGACTGCGCCCTCGAGGTGCTCGGGGAGGCCAGCGGGGACCACCGGCAGGCCGACCGCATCGTCGGACCGGCCGTCCTCGTCGTGGCCGGTCGAGCCCTCCACGTTGAGGTTCGGCAGCAGGCGGTCGAGCCAGCCCGGCAGCCACCAGTTCTTGTCGCCGAGCAGCTCCATCGTGGCGGGCACCAGCAGCATGCGCACGAGCGTGGCATCGAGGAACACCGCGACCGCCAGGCCGACGCCGAACAGCTTGATGATCCGGTCGTCCTCGAGCAGGAAGCCACCGAACACCACGATCATGATCGCGGCGGCCGCGGTGATCACCCGGGCCGTCGCGGCGAGCCCGTCGGCCACCGACTCGCGCGCATCACCCGTGCGGTCGTACTCCTCCTTGACCCGCGACAGCAGGAACACCTCGTAGTCCATCGACAGGCCGAAGACGATCGCGAACATCATCATCGGCACGAAGGGCTCGATCGGCGCCGGACCGACGCCGAACAGCGAGCTGGCCCAGCCCCACTGGAAGATGGCCACGACCACGCCGTAGGCCGCGGCGATCGAGATCACGTTCATGATCACGGCCTTGAGCGGCACGAGCAGCGAGCGGAACACCATCATGAGCAACACGAACGACAGCACCAGCACCACGCCGATGAACACCACCAGGCGCTCGGAGAGGTAGGCGGTGAAGTCGATCGACGCCGCGGTCGAGCCGGTCACGAACACCTCGAGGCCGGTGCCGTCGACGGCTGCCGGGATGAGGTCGTTGCGGAGCCGCTCGACCAGTTCGTCGGTGGCGGCGTCCTGCGGAGCCGTGGTGGGGATCACCTGCAGCAGCACCGCCTGTGGTGCTGCCGGATCGTTCGGGATCGGCGGCGACGCGAACGCCACGCCCGGATCGGCGCCGATCGCCGCGGCGAGCCCGGGCAGCGCCTCGGCGTCCGACGGGCCCGACAGCGTGGCGGTCACGACCAGCGGGCCGTTGAAGCCCGGGCCGAAGCCTTCGGCGAGCAGGTCGTAGGCCCGCCGGGTGGTGGTCTCCTCGCTGAAGTTCCCCTCGTCGGAGAACCCCAGGCGCAACGACAGCACGGGGGCCGCGAGCAGCAACAGCACGAGGGTGCCACCGAGCAGCGCCGTCCACGGACGGGCCTGGATGAGGCGGCTCCACTTGTAGGGCAGGGTCTCGCGCATCGGCTTGGTCTTGCGGGGCGGCAGCTCACGTCGCAGCGGCGCGAACGCGAAGCCGGCGAGCAGGGTGACGATGGCGAGTGGGAGCCCGACGAGCAGCGGCTGCACCGACAAGCCGAGCCCGAGCAGCGCGAGGGCCACGAAGGCGGCCGCGATGATGCCGCGCCAACGGGTCACCTCGATGCGGTGGCCGGCGAAGGCCAAGAACGCGGGCAGCAGCGTGATCGAGGCGACCATCGTGACCGCCACGGTGGTGGCGGCGCCGATCCCGAGCTCCGAGATGAACTCGAGGCCGATCAGGAGCATGCCGAGCAGCGAGACGACCACCGTCATGCCGGCGAAGACGACGGCCCGACCGGCGGTGTCCATCGCGTGGACCGCGGCTTCCTCGAAGGACTGCCCCGTCGCCAGGTTCTCCCGGTAGCGGGTCACGATGAACAGCGCGTAGTCGATGCCGACCGCGATGCCGATCATCGCCCCCAGCGTGGTGGCGAAGTCGGGCACGGTGACGATGTTGCTGAACAGCGCCACGACGCTCGCCCCGGTCCCGACGCCGAACAGCGCGATGCCGATCGGCAGGCCCATCGCGAGCACCGAGCCGAACGACAGGATCAGCACGACGATCGCGAACGCGAGACCGATCAGCTCCGACTTGGGCGGCTCGAACTCGGCCAGGAACGACCCGCCGACCTCGACCGTCAACCCGTCGACCGTCGGCGACAGCTCGGCGATCGACTGGCCGACCTCACCCATCTCGGTCTGGTCGAGCTCGCTGTCGAGGTTGACCGTGGCGTAGGCGATGGTGCCGTCGGGGTTGATCTGACGGACCCCGCTCTCGCCATAGGGGCTGATCACCGTGACGCCCTCGAGCGCGTCGACGTCGACGAAGAGCTGCTCCATCGCGGCCACGACCGCCGGATCGGTCACGCCCTGCTCGGCCCGGAACACGATCGAGCCCGACCGGCCACCGGCACCCTGCTCGGCGAAGAACTCGTCGAGCACCTCGAAGCCCGAGGCGCTCTCGGAGGCCGGGATCTCGAACTCGCTCGAGAAGGCGGGGCCGACGATGACGTTGCCCAACGCACCGATGCCGACGAGCGCGACGAGCCAGGCGATGAGGGTGGGCCAGCGGTGGCGGAAGCACCAACGGCCGAGACGTGCGATCACGTGCGGACTCCGTTCGAGGGGGTGCCGCTCGGCCGGGGGGTGGCCGAGCGACGAGGGGGGACGATCACGACGGCAACGCTACGCAGCCGTAGCGGTACTGTCCACCCGTTCCCGCCGACAAATCCACGGAGTGTGGCGAAGGACACGTCGCACCGAGCATGTGATCGCTACCCTGCCGTAGCGTGATGTGGATCGGAGGTGACGAGTGAACCGGAGCGAGATCGCCCAGCAGAAGGTGCGCGACACCGCCGCGGATCTGCTCGTGGAGCAGGGCGTCCTCGGGTTCACCGTCGACGAGGTGGCCCGACGGTCCGGCGTGGCCAAGACCACCATCTACCGGCACTGGCCCAGCGCCCAGACGCTCCTGATCGACACCATCGCGTGTCAGATCGAGGCGCTCCCCACCCCCAACACCGGCGCGCTGCGCTCCGACCTGCAGGCCCTCTACGAGCAGATCCTCCCGACCGCCGACATCCCCGGCCGCCGCCGCATGATGCTCGGCCTGATCCAGGCCGCCGACGACGACCCGTCGCTGCACGACACGCTGATGGCGATGATGCACCAGCGCAACCAACCGCTGCGCAACGTGCTCGAACTGGCGCAGCTGCGCGGCGAGCTGGCGCCCGGGATCGACCTCGACCTGGCCCTCGACGTGGTCGAGGGGCCGCTGATCTACCGCTTCATGTTGCGCGGCGAGGTGCCCAACACCGAGCACATGAACGCACTCCTCGATCTGGTCGTGACCGGATTGACGTGCCCCTCGGGCACACTCACGCCTTGACAAGCCGCCAGGACTTGCCCTAGCGAAAGGCACCGATGGCCAAGCCCCTCGTCGTCGTGGAGTCCCCCGCCAAGGCGAAGACGATCTCCAAGTTCCTCGGCGACACGTTCGACGTGCGCGCCTCGGTCGGTCACGTGGCCGACCTCCCGTCGAAGGGGCTGGCCGTCGACGTCGACAACGGCTTCAAGCCCACCTATGAGCTCACCGAGCGCGGCAAGCAGGTGGTGAAGGATCTCAAGGCCGCCCTGAAGGACGCCAGCGAGCTCTACCTCGCCACCGACGAAGACCGCGAAGGGGAGGCGATCGCCTGGCACCTGCTGCAGACAATTGGGGGCGAACCCGAAAAATATCGCCGCGTGGTGTTCAATGAGATAACCAAGCGTGCCATCCAGGAGGCCTTCAAGGATCCGGGTAACCTGGACACCGATCGCGTCAATGCCCAGCAGGCGCGCCGTTTTCTGGACCGGATCGTCGGCTACATGGTGTCGCCGCTGCTGTGGGCCAAAATTGCACGGGGGTTGTCTGCCGGCCGGGTGCAG
>CAYRXQ010000054.1:0-2382 GCA_964428115.1 uncultured Ilumatobacteraceae bacterium | reverse complement strand
ACCAAGGCCGCGATCGACCACGCCGTCAACAACCCGCGGTCGATCGACTACGGCCTGGTCGACGCCGCCGAGACCCGTCGGATCCTCGACCGCCTCTACGGCTACGAGGTCTCCCCGGTGCTCTGGCGCCGCGTCAACCGGGGCCTGTCGGCCGGTCGGGTGCAGAGCCCATCGGTGCGACTCATCGTCGAGCGCGAGCGCGAGCGCATCGCCTTCGTCGCCGCCGACTACTGGGACATCGACCTGCTCACCTCGACCAGCCCGGCGTTCACCGCGGCCCTCGTCGCGGTCGACGGCACCAAGGTGGCCAGCGGTAAGGACTTCGACTCGAACGGCGTCGTCGCCGCCAAGGCCGTGGCCCTCGACGAGGCCCGCGCCCGCGCGCTCGCGGATGGGCTCGACGGCGCCACCTTCACCGTGCGCTCGGTCGACGAGAAGCCCTACCGCTCCTCGCCCAAGGCCCCGTTCATGACCTCGACCCTCCAGCAGGAGGCCGGGCGCCGACTGCGGCTGTCCTCCTCGCAGGTCATGCGCCTCGCCCAGGGGTTGTACGAGCGCGGCTTCATCACCTACATGCGAACCGACAACGTGGTGCTCTCCGACGAGGCCATGACCGCGGTGCGCGCCCAGGTGGCGAGCGACTTCGGGCAGGCGTTCCTGTCGCCCCAGCCCAAGCAGTACGCGTCGAAGATCAAGAACGCGCAGGAGGCCCACGAGGCCATCCGGCCCACCACGCCCCTGCGCGCGCCACGCCAGGTCGAGGGCGAGCTCAACCGCCAGGAGCTCGCGCTGTACCGCCTGATCTGGCAGCGGACCCTCGCCTCCCAGATGGCCGACGCCACCGGCACGACCGTGTCGGTGCGCCTCGGCGCCGTCTCGACGCATGAGTCGACCGACTGCGAGTTCGCCGCCTCGGGCACCACCATCACCTTCCCCGGCCACCGGGCGGTCACCGAGGAGCGGCGCACCGGCTCCCGGGCCGGCGGTTCGCTCGAGGGCGAGACCGACGGCGCCGAGGCCGAGGGGGAAGGCGAGCGCGAGGCGCTCCTGCCCACGCTCGTCGCCGGCGACGTCGTCCCCGTCGCCTCGCTCACGCCCAACGGCCACAGCACCAGCCCGCCGGCCCGGTACACCGAGGCCACCCTGGTCAAGCGCCTCGAGGAGCTCGGCATCGGCCGGCCCTCCACGTGGGCGTCGATCATCCAGACCATCCAGGACCGCGGCTACGTGTGGAAGAAGGGCACCGCGCTCGTGCCCACCTGGACCGCCTTCGCCGTGGTCGGGCTGCTCGAGCGCCACTTCGGCGACCTCGTCGACTACGAGTTCACCGCCAAGATCGAGGAGGACCTCGACGCCATCGCGTCGGGCACCGGTCAGAAGGACGAGTGGCTGCGCCGCTTCTACTTCGGCGACGAGGGCCCGCTGCCGGGCCTCAAGCGACTCGTCGAGGAGAACCTCGACCACATCGACGCGGCCGAGGTCAACACGTTCCCACTCGGCGCCGACGCCAACGGTGAGCTCATCGTGGTCAAGCCCGGCAAGTACGGGCCGTACGTCAAGCGCGGCGAGGACACCGCCAGCGTGCCCGACGACCTGGCCCCCGACGAGCTCACCATCGACAAGGCCGTCGAGCTCCTGGCCGCACCCAAGAGCGACGAGCCGATCGGGCAGCTCGACGGGTACCCGGTGTTCGCCAAGAACGGTCGCTACGGGCCCTACGTCCAGTGGGGCACCCCCGACGACCTGCCACCCGGGCTCGAGAAACCGAAGATGGCCAGCCTGTTCAAGACGATGACGCTCGAGCGGATCACCGTCGACGAGGCCGAGGCGCTCCTGCAGTTGCCGCGCACCCTCGGCGTCGACCCGGCCGACGACCAACCGATCCAGGCCAACAACGGCCGCTACGGCCCGTTCATCGTCAAGGGCAAGGACTTCCGCACCATCGACAACGAGGAGCGGCTCCTCACCATCACCCTCGACGAGGCGCTCGCGATCCTCTCCCAGCCCAAGGTCTACAAGCGGGGCGGCAGCAACCTGGCGGCCGCGGGCCCGCTGCGCGAGTTCGGCGCCGATCCGGTGAGCAGCCGCCCGGTGGTCGCCAAGGACGGCAAGTTCGGCGTCTACGTCACCGACGGCGAGACCAACGCCTCGATCGGCAAGGGCGACCGGATCGAGGAGATGCTCCCCGAGCGGGCCTACGAGCTGCTCGCGATCCGCCGCGAGGCGATCATCGCCAAGGGTGGTGCTCCGGCCAAGAAGGCCGCCGCCACCAAGAAGGCCGCCGCCAAGAAGTCGGCAGCGAAGAAGACCCCAGCGAAGAAGGCCCCGGCCAAGAAGGCCGCCGCCAAGCGCACCACTCGCTGAGCACACCGGCGCGCTGAG
>CAYRXQ010000053.1:0-15931 GCA_964428115.1 uncultured Ilumatobacteraceae bacterium | reverse complement strand
GGCGCCGCAGTTCACCAAGCGCTGATCCCCGGTCGACCAGGTCCACACGGTCGATCACCATGCGCTTCGGGACCGACGGCATCCGCGGTCTCGCCAACGTCGAGCTGACCCCCGAGCTCGCGCTCGCCCTCGGGCGGGCAGCGGGCCGCGTGCTCGACGCTCCCCGTGCCGTCATCGGCGGTGACACGCGCGTCTCCACGCCGATGCTCGCGGCCGCGCTCGCGGCGGGGCTGGCGGCCGAGGGCATCGAGGTGCACCACCTCGGGGTGGTGCCCACGCCGGCGGTGGCGTTCGAGGCCGCTCGCCGTGGCGCGATCGGCGTGGTCGTCTCGGCCTCGCACAACCCGCACCACGACAACGGCATCAAGCTGTTCGCCCCCGGCGGCACCAAGCTGCCCGACGAGGTGGAGCAGCGGATCGAGGCCGAGCTCACCGGCAGGACGCTCGATCGACCTCCGACCGAGCCGGCGACGATCGTCGATGCGGCCGGGTATGCCGCCGCAGGTGAGCTCGGGCACTACCTCGACCACGTCCTGTCGGTGCTCGGCGGGCGCTCGCTCGCCGGGCTGCACGTGGTGGTCGACCCCGCCAACGGCGCCGCGTCGGCGATCGCCGGCTCGGTGCTCGAACGGGCCGGCGCGAAGGTCACGGTGGTCTCGGCCGCACCCGACGGTCGCAACATCAACGATCACTGCGGCGCGACCCATCCCGCCGCGCTCGCGGCCGTGGTGCAGGAGCTGGGCGCCGATCTCGGGCTCGCCCTCGACGGGGACGCCGACCGGCTGATCGCGGTCGACGAGCGCGGCGGCATCGTCGACGGCGACCACGTCCTCGCGATCTGTGCCGCCGACCTGCGCTCCCGGGGCGTGCTGCGCGACGACACCGTGGTCGTCACCGTCATGACCAACCTCGGGTTCCGTCTGGCCATGGAGCAGGCCGGCATCACGGTCGTCGAGACGCCGGTCGGTGACCGCCACGTGCTCGAAGCCCTGCGCGCCGGCAGCTACTCGCTCGGTGGCGAGCAGAGCGGTCACATCATCTTCCACGACCTGGCCGCGACCGGCGACGGGTTGCTCACCGGGCTCGCACTCGCGGACGTCCTGGTCCGGGACGGGCGACCGATGTCGGCAGTGGCGGCCACGTCGATGACCCAGCTGCCCCAGGTCCTGGTCAACGTGGCGGTCGCCCGGCGGCGGCCCGACGTCGCGGAGCTGCTCGCGGACGAGCTCGCCGCCGCGGCCGTCGAGCTCGGCGACCACGGTCGGATCCTCGTTCGGCCCAGCGGGACCGAGCCCCTCGTGCGGGTGATGGTCGAGGCGCCGACCCACGAGCTGGCCCTCCAGCACGCCGAACGGCTCGCGCTCGCCGTCGTCGAGCTCGACGCTGCATCGGACCGCGCCGACGGCGCGGAACCCCCTCGGTAACCTCGACCCCCATGTGCGGCATCGTCGGCATCGTCAGCCGTCCCTCCACCCGTCCCGTCCCGACCGCCGATGAGGTGCTGACGGGGCTCGACGCCGCACTCGCCGCCCGTCCCGATGCCGCAGCCCTCGCTGCCGGCATCGCCGCGGTCGATCGGACGCTGCGCGGGATCCCGGGCGTCCAGCTGCTGGTCGATCGGCTGGAGCTGGTCGCGGCGATCGAGACCCGTCTCGACGAGGTCGACGCCTTCGTCGGTGCGCTCGAGGAGCGGCTCGAGGCCGGCGGTCTGCCGGCCGACGAGCTCGAACAGGGCAACGCGGCGGCCATCGCGATCCGCGACGCCGCCTGGGCGCTGCGCGACGACCGCCTCCGCACGGCGCGCGAGGTCGCGACGCTCGCGGGTCGCGACGCCGGGGTCGGCGCCTTGGCCGGGTACCTCTCGGTGCAGCAGGCGCTCGCCGCCATCGACCGCCTCGAGGTGCGGGGCCGCGACTCGGCCGGACTGCACCTGTTCGTGTGGTCGCACGACCTCGCCCCCGACGATCCCGTGGTGGCCGGCCTGGTCGAGGAGCGTCGGCGCGACTCGCTGTTCCGCTCGGGTTCGGTGCGCTGGGTCGACGGGTGCCTGTCGTTCGTCTACAAGGCCGCAGCCGAGATCGGTGAGCTCGGCGACAACACACGCGTCCTGCGCACCGCGATCGCCGCCGACACCCTCCTGCGACGGGCGCTGTCGTCGCCCACCGCACAGGTCGCGATCGTCGGGCACACGCGCTGGGCGAGCGTGGGGATCATCTCGGAGCCCAACACGCACCCGCTCAACAGCGAGGAGCTCGAGGTCACCGGCGGCGCGGCCGGCCCCTACGTGGTGGCGGCGCTCAACGGTGACGTCGACAACCACGCCGACCTGCGCGCCGAGTACGGCCTGCGCATCCACGGCCAGATCACGACCGACGCCAAGGTGATCCCGGCGCTCGTCGCACGCCACTGCACCGCCGGTGGCGGGGCCGGCGACGTGGTCGAGGCGTTCCGTCGCACCGTGGCCTCCTTCGAGGGCTCGGTCGCGATCGCCGCGGCGAGCGCGACCGCACCGGACACGATCATGCTGGCGCTGCGGGGCAGCGGGCAGGGCGTCTACGTCGGCCTGGCCGACGACCGCTTCGTGGTGGCGAGCGAGCCCTACGGCGTGGTCGAGGAGACCGACCGGTACGTCCGCATGGACGGCGAGCAGGGCGGGGAGATCCTGGTGCTGTCGGCCGGTGGGGCGGGCACGCTGGCCGGGATCCGCCGTCTGGGCTACGACGGGCGAGAGCACCCGGTCGGCGAGCGCGACGTCGTGACCGCCGAGGTCACGACGCGCGACATCGACCGCGGCGCCTCCCCCCACTTCCTGCTCAAGGAGATCCACGAGGCACCGCGCAGCTTCGCCACCACCCTGCGCGGCAAGATCGTCGAGGCCGCCGACGGCACGCTCGCGGCCGACGTCGGCGATCGTGCACTGCCGCCGTCGATCGCCGCCCGCCTGGCCGCCGGCACGATCCGCCGGATCCGGGTCATCGGCCAGGGCACCGCGGCCGTCGCCGGGCAGAGCACGGCCTCGATCCTCACCGATCTCGCCGACGACGAGTTCGACATCGACGCCATCACGGCCACCGAGCTGTCGGGGTTCCGGATGCGGCTCGACATGAGCGACACGCTCGCCATCGCCGTGAGCCAGAGCGGCACCACCACCGACACGAATCGCACCGTCGACCTGCTGCGGTCGCGAGGTGCGGCGGTGATCGGCATCGTCAACCGACGGGGGAGCGACCTGGTCGACAAGGCCGAGGGGGTGCTGTTCACCTCCGACGGGCGCGACGTCGAGATGAGCGTCGCCTCCACCAAGGCCTTCTACTCCCAGGTCGCGGCGGGCGCCCTGCTGGCATGTGCCATCACCGACGCCGCCGGTGTCGGGTCCGATCGGCGCCGCCACGCCGTGCTGACCTCGCTGCGGACGCTGCCCGACGCGATGCGTGAGGTCATCGCCCGGCGCGAGGTGATCGCCGATGCGGCGCAGCGCTTCGCGCCGTCCCGGCGCTACTGGGCCGTGGTCGGCAACGGACCCAACCGGGTGGCCGCCGAAGAGGTGCGGATCAAGCTCAGCGAGCTCTGCTACAAGTCGATCGCCTGCGACGCGACCGAGGACAAGAAGCACATCGACCTCTCCTCGGAGCCGTTGATCCTGGTGTGTGCGGCCGGGCTGCGCGGGAGCACGGCCGACGACGTGGCCAAGGAGACGGCGATCTTCCGGGCGCACAAGGCGCTCCCGATCGTGGTCGCCGACGAGGGTGAGACCCGGTACTCGGCCGCGGCCACCATCCACGTCCCCCCGGTCGATCCGGCGCTCGGCTTCGTGCTGTCGGCGATGGTCGGTCACCTGTTCGGCTACGAGGCGGCCCGGGCCATCGACGCCTCGGCGCTCCCGCTGCGCGAGGCCCGTGAGCTCATCGAGCGGGCGGTCGCCGATCACCCCTCGGCCGATGCCGTCATCGACTCGGTGGTCGCCGGGATCGGCCCGTCGATCGACCGCTTCGGCGAGGGGCTCGCCACCGGGCTCTACGACGGGCAGCTCGAGGCCAGCACGGCAGCCCGGCTCACGGCGGTGCTGCGCGACCTCCTCTCGGAGCGTCCGGTGGAGGAGTACCAGCGGCGGTCCGGCAAGGTCGGCACACCGGTGACGCTGCTCGACGAGGTCGTCTCGGCCCTCACCCGCGCGATCGAGGAGCTGACCCGGCCCATCGACGCGATCAAGCACCAGGCCAAGACCGTGACGGTCGGCATCTCGCGCAGCGACGAGGGCGTGCTCGACCGGGTGCTCGTCCAGGCGGTGCTCGGGGCCGGCGCCGGGCGCGACGTGCTCAGCTACCGCACGCTCAAGGTGCTGGCCGATCTCGATCCGGCGGTCGCCGACGTCACCGGGTTCACCCGCTACGGCATCGACGGGACGTCCATCTCGGTGGTCGACCGCGGCGGGCTGTCGCTCGGCGTGCCGAGCCGCGTCGACGACCACCCGGCCCTCGTCGGGACCAAGCGACGGGTCGCCGACCAGCGCGAGGTGCTCGTCGCGACCGGGCGCAGCGACGGGCGGACCGTGGTGTTCGTGCCCGAGGTGAAGGCCGGGACCTGCGTGGGGATCACGCTGCTGCACGTCCGGTTCCACGATCGTCTCGACGCCGCCGTCGTCCGTGGTGTGCTGCAGGGCTACGACCATCGCTACGACCGGCTCGTCGACTGGGTGACCGAGACCGAGGGGACCTTCGACGAGTCGCTGCTCACCGACGTGCCGGTGATCGACCTCCTCGTGGAGCCCGTCTCGGCGCTCGCCGACCGCTGGCGCCGGCCCCCGAGCTGATCGGCTGGCGCACGTGATCGGCATCGGTGTCGACGTGGTCGAGATCGACCGGTTCCGGACGGTGCTCGCCCGGACGCCCTCGATGCGGACGCGGCTGTTCCGTCCGTCCGAGCTCGAGGATCTGGCCGGGCGCGTCGATCCGGTGCCCGGTCTGGCGGCCCGGTTCGCGGCGCGCGAGGCGGTGATGAAGTCGCTCGGACTGGGGCTCGGGGCGTTCGGCTTCCACGACGTGTGGGTCCGCCGGGCCGACTCCGGCGCACCATCGCTCGCGGTCGAGGGGCGGGCCGCCGAGCTCGCGGGCGCCGCCGGCGTGGTGCGGTGGCACCTGAGCCTCAGCCACTCCGACCTCGTGGCCGTGGCGTACGTCCTGGCCGAGTGATCGGTCTGGGCCCGTCCGCGTAACCTGACCACGTGATCCCCGTCCTGACGCCCGAGGAGATGCGGGCCGTCGACGCGGCCAGCCCCGACCCCGTCGAGGTGCTCATCGCCCGCGCCGGCGCCGCGGTGGCATCGGCCGCGCTGGCCATGTTGGGCGGGACCTACGGGCGCACCGTCCACGTGATCGCCGGCCCGGGCAACAACGGCGCCGACGGCCGGGCCGCCGCAGCGGTGCTCTCGGGGCGTGGGGTCCGGGTCCGCGTGCACCCGGCCGAGACCTGCCCGGCCGTGCTGCCGCCCGCCGATCTGGTGATCGACGCCGCCTTCGGCACGGGGTTCCGAGGCGAGTGGCGAGCGCCCGAGGTCTCGGGCACGCCGGTGCTGGCGGTGGACATCCCGAGCGGCCTCGACGGGCTGACGGGGCTCGCCTCGGGCCGGGTGCTGCGGGCCCGACGCACGGTCACCTTCGCCGCGGCCAAGCCGGGGCTGCTGTTCGGCGACGGCCCGCGGTGCACCGGCGAGATCGAGGTCGCCGACATCGGCCTCGACGTCGGGCTCGCCCGGGTGCACCTGGTGGAGGCCGCCGACGTCGCGGCCTGGGTGCCCGCACGGCCGATCGACGCGCACAAGTGGGAGAGCGGCGTCCGGGTGGTGGCCGGGAGCCCGGGGATGACGGGGGCTGCCTGGCTCGTGTCGGGTGCCGCGCAGCGCGCCGGTGCGGGCATCGTGCACCTGTCCAGTCCCGGCGTCGAGGCCCCTGCGCCGATCGAGGTGGTCGGTCGTCGGATCGCCGGCTTCGACTGGGCCGAGGCCGTGCTGGCCGACCTCCACCGCTTCCGCTCGCTCGTGGTCGGACCCGGCCTCGGGCGCGAGGACCACACCGTCCCCTCGGTGGTGCGGCTCGTCGCGGATGCCGAGGTGCCCACGGTGGTGGACGGCGACGGGCTGTTCGCGCTCGCCTGGAACGAGGACGGCGCGCCGACGATGTTGCGGCGACGCACGGTGCCGACCGTGATCACGCCGCACGACGGCGAGTACACGCTGCTGACCGGGGTGGCGCCGGGCGCCGATCGGATCCATGCGGCGCGTCGTCTGGCCGTCGACACCGGTGCCACGGTGCTGCTGAAGGGCCCGACGACCGTGGTCTCGGATCCGCACGGCCGGGTCGTGGTGGTCACCGAGGGCGACCAGCGGTTGGCCACGGCCGGCTCGGGGGACGTCCTGTCCGGGATCATCGGGGCGTTGCTGGCGGTCGGGGTGGAGGCCACACAGGCGGCCGCCGCCGGGGCCTGGATCCATGGCGCCGCGGCGTCGGCGGGTCCACCGCGCGGCTTGGTCGCGAGCGATCTGCTCGGGTTGCTCCCCGCGGTGTGGGAACGGCTCGGCCTCCGGTGAGCCGCGCCGCCGAGGTGGTGGTCGACCTCGACGCGGTGGCGGCCAACGTGCGCTCGTTGGCGACGCTGGTGGCGCCGGCTGCGGTCTGGGTGGTCGTGAAGGCAGACGGCTACGGCCACGGGGCGGTCCCGGTGGCCCGCGCCTGCCTGGCGGCGGGCGCCACCGGTCTGTGCGTCGCACTGGTCCAGGAGGGGATCGCGCTGCGCTCCGCCGGGATCACCGCACCGGTGCTGGTGCTCAGCGAGCAGCCCGAGCGTCAGCTGTCGGATCTGGTGGAGCACGATCTCATCGCCACTGCCTACCGGGCTGCGTGGGTCGAGGCGTTGGCCCGAGCCGTGCCGGACGGTCGGGTGCATCCGGTGCACGTCAAGGTCGACACCGGCATGCAGCGCGTCGGTGCCGCGCCCGCGGCGGTGACCGCCGTCGTCGAGGCGATCCGGTCCTCGCCGCGGCTGCGCCTCGAGGGCGTGTTCACCCATCTGGCTCGTGCCGACGAGCCCGATGCCGACACCACCATCGAGCAGCTCGACCGCTTCGACCGGGTGCTCGCCGATCTCGCCGATCTCGCCGATCCCGGCGAGGTGAAGCTGGTGCACGCAGCCAACTCGGCCGGCGCCCTCGCGTGGCCGGCGGCGCGCCGGTCGCTGGTGCGTGCCGGGATCGCCGTCTACGGGATCGAGCCGGGCCCCGGCGTGGCCGACCACTGCCGCGACCTGCGACCGGCGCTCACCCTGCGCGCCGAGGTGTCGTTCGTGAAGCGGGTCGCGGCGGGGTCGTCGATCTCCTACGGCCATCGGCACACCTTCGCGACCGACACCCTCGTTGCGACGGTGCCCCTCGGCTATGCCGACGGCGTGCCGCGGCGGCTGTCGGCGACCGGCGGGGAGGTGCTCGTGGGTGGCCGCCGGTGCCCCATCGGGGGGGTCGTCACGATGGACCAGCTGACGGTCGACGTGGGCGCAGTCGATCCGCCGGTGGCGGTGGGTGACGAGGTGGTGCTGCTCGGCGCACAGGGCTCCGAGCGGATCCGCCCCGAGGACTGGGCCGAGCGGCTCGGCACCATCGGCTACGAGATCGTGTGCGGGCTCGCACCGCGGCTCCCGCGCCGCTACGTCGGCACCGGCGCCGACCGAGCGGCACTCGTCGGCGGCGTCCGCGGGCCGTAGCATCCCGAGCGGTGCGACTCCGAGCAGGCTCCTTGGCCGAGACCCACGCGGTGGCGGCGGTGCTGGCCGGCCTGGCGCGTCCCGGTGACGTGATCGTGCTGGCCGGCGAGATGGGCGCCGGCAAGACGGCCTTCGCGCAGGGGTTCGGCCGGGCGCTGGGTGTGACCGAGCCGATCACCTCGCCCACGTTCACGCTGGTCCACAGCTACCCCTGTGGTGAGGTGACGCTGCACCACGCCGACCTCTACCGACTCGACCGCACCGACGAGGTCGCCGACCTGGCGCTGGTCGAGCTCGCCGAGTTCGACGGCATCGTGCTGGTCGAGTGGGGCGACGTGGCCTCGGCAGCCTTCGGCGACCACCTCGAGGTCCGGATCGAGACGCTCGACGAGCTCGACGACCTCGACGACCTCGACGTCCCGGACGACGTCCCGGACGAGCTCGACGGCCCGGACGACGCCGGCGGTCCGACGGACGGTGCGGTCGACGACGCGGACGGCGTTGGCGACGACGGCCACCGATGGTTCGAGGTCACCCCGGTCGGCTCCACGTGGGCGACGCGCTGGGACCGCCTGACCCGAGAGCTCGAGGCCTACCGATGCTGATCCTCGGCATCGAGACGGCCACCGAGCAGGTGGGGGTGGCGCTCGGCGGGCACGACGGCGTGCTCGCCTCGTTCGAGGTCGCGCGCGGCCGCCGACACGCCGAGATCCTCACCCCGGCGATCGAGTTCGTGTGCCGGCAGGCCGAGGTGCGGCTCGACGAGATCGGCGTGGTCGCGGTCGACGTCGGGCCCGGGCTCTTCACCGGGATGCGAGTGGGGATCGCCACGGGCAAGGCGCTCGCCCAGGCCCTGCGCATCCCTATGATCGGGATCGGCTCGCTCGACCTGCTCGCCTTCCCCGCCCGGCACACCGATCGGGTCGTGGTGCCGGTCATCGATGCCCGCAAGGGCGAGGTGTTCTGGGCCATGTACCGACAGGTGCCCGGTGGCGTCCAGCAGGTGGTGCCGCCCACGGTCGGCCCGGTCGACGACCTGGTGGCCGATCTGCTGGCACGGAGCCAGGAGACGCTGTGCGTCGGTGACGGCGCGCACCGCTACCGCGAGCAGATCCAGGAGGGCTACCGGTGCGAGGTCGCGGGCGACCGGCATCCCTCGGTGGGTGCGCTGGTCCAGCTGGCCCATGCGCGTGCGCTGCGCGAGGAGTGGGTCAGCCCGCGCGAGATCGAACCCGAGTACCTGCGGGCCCCCGACGCGCAGATCAACTGGGCGACCCGGGCGGCGACCCGATGAGCGTGCTGGCACGACTGCTGGGCGGCCTCGAGACCGAGCGGGTGGTGATCGAGCCCATGCGGCGTCGACATCTGGCGCAGGTGATGCCGATCGAACGCGCGGCCTACCCCAAGCCGTGGAGTCGAGCGGTGTTCGAGAGCGAGCTCGACCAGGTGCGTGGCGGTTCCCGGCACTACGTGGTCGCCCGTCGCGGTCGGTCGGTGGTCGGCTATGCCGGGCTGTGGATCACACCCGACCCCGACGGCGATCAGGCCCACGTGACCAACGTGGCGGTCGCCCCGGAGCAGCGACGCACCGGGGTGGCCACCGAGCTGATGGTGGCGCTCGCCCGGCACGCGATCGGTCGCCGCTGTGTGGCCTGGACGCTCGAGGTGCGGGTGTCGTCGACCGGTGCCCAAGAGCTCTATCGCCGCTTCGGGTTCGCGCCGGCGGGTGTGCGCACGCGCTACTACGAGAACACGGAGGACGCGATCGTCATGTGGTGCCACGACCTCGCCACCCCCGAGTACGCGATCCGGTTGGAGGAGCTGGCGTGCGGTCGGTGACGGTGGGGCCCGAGACCCTGGTGCTCGCGATCGAGACCAGCTGCGACGAGACCGCGGCAGCTCTCGTGATGGGCGGTGACGACGTCGTGTCGAGTGTGGTGTCGAGCCAGGTCGACCTGCATGCAGAGTTCGGCGGGGTGGTGCCCGAGGTGGCGAGTCGCGCCCACCTCGAGGCCCTCAACCCCGTGGTCGCCCGCGCCATCGTCGAGGCCGGGGTCGACGAGTCGCGCATCGACGTGGTGGCGGCCACCGTCGGCCCCGGCCTGGTGGGCGCGCTCCTGGTGGGGGTCTCGGCGGCCAAGGCACTGGCGCTGGCCTGGGACGTGCCCTTCGTCGGCGTGAACCACATGGAGGCGCACCTCTACGCCGCGTTCCTCGAGGATCCGTCCCTCGAGTTCCCCTTGGTGGTGCTGCTGGTCTCGGGTGGTCACACGATGCTGGTCGAGATGCAGGGGCACGGTCGGTACCGACTGCTCGGCCAGACGATCGACGACGCCGCCGGCGAGGCCTTCGACAAGGTGGCCCGGTTCCTCGGGCTCGGCTATCCGGGCGGACCGGCGATCGATCGCGAGGCCATGCGCGGTGACCCGACCGCCATCCGGTTCCCCCGTGCGATGCTCCACGACGGCCTCGACTACAGCTTCAGTGGTCTGAAGACCTCGGTGGTGAACCACGTCCGCAAGCACCCCGACGTGGCGACGGCCGACGTCGCGGCGTCGTTCCAGGCTGCGGTCGTCGACGTGCTCGTCACCAAGGCCCGTCGGGCCGCCGCACAGGTCGGTGCGCGCGGGCTGGTGCTCGGCGGCGGGGTCGCGGCGAACTCCGCGTTGCGCGAGGCGCTTCTCGACGCCTGTGCCGCCGACGGCATCCGGGCGTTCCTCCCCAGCCGCGAGTTCTGCACCGACAACGCGGCGATGATCGCCGCGGCGGCGTGGCACCGACTGGCGAGCGACGGACCCACCCCGCTCGACGTCGGGGCGTCTCCCAACCTCCGGTTGCCGCTCCTGCCCTGACCGCGGCGCGCTGCGACGTCCTGCGTGGCGTCGCGCGAGATGAGAGAAGTCTCAGGTCGGCTTCACCGTCCTGCCATCCGCCGCTGCGAGAACGGTGTCATCACCTCGACACCCCCCAACGGAGGACGGATCATGAACAAGCAGACGATCAACTGGAAGCTCGGAGCTGCCGCAGGCGTGCTGTTCGGCGTCGGGCTCGGCGGATTCGCCTTCGCCGGCACCGACGAGCTGCGCCTCGCCGAGGTCGGCGACCGCATGGAGCAGGACGGCGTGAACTCGTCCCCGATCGGCAACCCGGTGGTCGCCGAGACGACCACGACGGTGGTCGAGGCCCCGACCACGACGACCATCGCCTCGGTCGGCGCCTCGTCGTCGGACCGGTCGACGACCACCACCGAGGACACCGTCACCGACGACACGGTCACGGCGAACACCGTCGGCGACGACGACTCGGTGTCGAATGCTCCGTCGGTCACGATCGACGACAGCCCGAGCTCGCCGGTCAGCGCCGACTCGCCGGTGAGCGCGAGCGATTCCTCCAGCGACGACTCGCCGATGAGCCCCGTCTCGCCGGTGAGCGTGGACTCGCCCGTGAGCGCCGATTCACCCGTGAGCGCGAGCGACTCCTC
Source organism: uncultured Ilumatobacteraceae bacterium (assembly GCA_964428115.1). Classification (GTDB taxonomy): domain Bacteria; phylum Actinomycetota; class Acidimicrobiia; order Acidimicrobiales; family Ilumatobacteraceae; genus CAYRXQ01. The sequence continues at coordinate 4,701 of CAYRXQ010000053.1, read as the reverse complement.
GAATGACGACTCGCCGATCAGCCCGGTCTCGCCCGACAGCGACGACGACGACAGCGACGACGACAGCGACGACGACAGCGACGACGACGACAGCGACGACGACTGACCTGCCTCGGCTGAGCGCCGCCGGGTGATCGACTCGATCGCCCGCCCGGACACGCACCCCCCGACCGGCCCGGTGACGACCACCATCGTCACCGGGTCGGTGCGCGTCGGCGCACGTGCTCGTGCCCCCGGGACGACTCGGCGTTGCCGATGCCCTCGGTACGATCGGATCGATGCCCGTGTCCGCCCCACCCGCTGAGTCGGGCGGTCGGATGTCGCCCTGGGCGCCGCTGCGACACACCGTGTTCGCCGCGCTGTTCGCAGCGCAGCTCGGCTCGAACATCGGCTCCTTCTTCCAGGCGGTGGCCGCCTCGTGGCTGATGGGCGACCTCACCTCGTCGCCCACCCTGGTGGCCCTGATCCAGACCGCAACCCTGCTCCCGGTGCTCCTGTTCGGGCTCGTCGCCGGCGCGCTCGCCGACATCGTCTCCCGCCGGTCGCTGCTGCTCGGGACCCAGACCTGGATGCTGGTGTGCGCCGGCACGCTCGCCGTGCTCACCGGACTCGACCTGGTGACGCCGGTGGTGCTGCTCGGGCTGACCTTCGCGATGGGGACCGGGGCCGCCCTGATGGGGCCGGCCTGGCAGGCGATCCAGCCCGATCTGGTCCCACCCGAAGAGTTCCCGCAGGCCGTCGCGCTCTCGAGCCTGACGTTCAACACGGGCCGGTCGATCGGACCGGCACTCGGTGGGGCCCTGGTCGCGGCCGCCGGCCCGGCGTGGGCCTTCGGCGTGAACGCGGCGTCGTTCCTCGGCGTGCTGGCGGTGCTCGTCTGGTGGCGACCCGAGCGCCGCACCGATCGACTCCCAGCCGAGACGCTCACCGGAGCGGTCCGCACGGGGTGGCGCTACGGCGCGAACGCCCCCGCGCTGCGCGGTGTCCTCGTGCGGACCGCTGCGTTCGCGCCGGCGGCCGCAGTGATCCAGGCGCTGTTGCCCACGGTGGTCCGCGATCGGCTGGGCATGGGCTCGGGTGGGTTCGGCCTGCTGCTCGCCTGCTTCGGGGGTGGGGCGGTCGTGGCCGCGATCCTGCGGCCGCGCCTCGACGCCGTGCTCAGCCGTGATCGCATCGTGGTGTTCTCGTCGGTGGTGATGGTTGCCGCGATCGTGCTCACCGGCACGATCACCACGGTGTGGGTGCTCGGCCCGGTGCTCGCCGTGGCTGGCGGCGCGTGGACCACGGTCACCGTCACCCTCAACGTGGCGGCGCAGCGTGCGCTCCCGTGGTGGGTGCGGGCCCGTGGGCTCGGCCTGTACCTGGTGGTGCTGGCGGGTGGGATCGCGCTCGGCAGTGCGCTGTGGGGCGCACTGGCCGCGTGGAGCATCCCGGGCGCGCACCTCGTGGCGGCGCTCGCCCTCGCGCTCGGGGCGACGACCGTCGTGCGGTGGCGGTTGGGGGCGGTCGACCAGCTCGACCTGCGACCGTCGGGTGTGGGGCACCCGATGGTCAACCTGGAGCCCGAACCCGGCACCGGTCCGGTGCTGGTCACCATCACCTACCGCGTGCCGCCCGAGCAGCAGGAGGCCTTCGCCACCGCGATGCAGCGGATGGAGCGCGATCGCCGCCGACGTGGTGCCGACCAGTGGGGTCTGTTCCGCGACCTCGCCGACACCGACCGGTTCGTGGAGACGTTCGTGGTGGCGACCTGGGCCGAGCACCTTCGTCAGCGGGATCGGCGGACCATGGCCGGTGACGAGCTCTCCCGCGAGGTGCGGTCCTTCGTCGAGGGGGACGTGGTGGTCTCCCACCTCGTCTCGGCCTACGGCACGGGCGCCCTGCGCCCGGTGGAGTGACCCGCCCCGCTACCGTCGAACGGCGTGAGGGGAGCAGCGGGTGACCGCCTGGCACTGCGCGTCGGCGGGTTCACACCCTCGGCGCCCGTCGTGCTCGCGCCGATGGCCGGGGTGACCAACGCCGCGTTCCGGTCGGTGTGCCGGTCGTTCGCCCCCGACCTGGTCTACGTCAACGAGATGGTCATGGCCACCGCCGTGGTGCACCGCAACCCCAAGACCGACCGGATGATGACCTTCGGCCCCGAGGAGCGGCCGCGCAGCCTGCAGATCTACGGCAGCGACCCCGAGATGCTGGGCCGTGCCGTGCATCGGGTCTGCGAGGAGGGGCTGGTCGACCACGTGGATCTGAACTTCGGGTGTCCCGCCGCCAAGGTGACCCGCAAGGGCGGTGGGGCCGCCGTGCCCGCCAAGCCCAACCTGCTGCGGGCGGTGGTGCGTGCCGCGGTCCGGGCAGCCGCCCCGTGCGGGGTCCCGGTGACCGCCAAGTTCCGGATGGGCCTGTGGGACGACCTGCGCACCGACGTCCGGACCGGAGAGATCTGTGCCGAGGAGGGGGTCACGTGGATCGCGCTGCACGCCCGGACGGTCGAGCAGCACTACGCCGGCGACGCCCGGTGGGAGGCGATCGCCGAGCTCAAGCAGGCCGTGCCGGAGGTGCCGGTGCTGGGCAACGGTGACATCTGGGAGGCCGCCGACGCGGTTCGCATGATGGACACCACGGGCTGCGACGGTGTGGTGATCGGCCGCGGCTGCCTGGGTCGGCCGTGGCTCTTCGGTGATCTCGTCGAGGCGCTCTCGGGTCGACCCGTCCCGGCGCCGCCCCTGCTCGGCCCCGTGGTCGACGTCATGGCCCATCACGCGCGCCTCCTCGCCGACCTGATGGGGGAGGACCTGGCGATGCGCGACTTCCGCAAGCACACGTCCTGGTACCTGACCGGCTACCCGGTGGGGCCCGAGATGCGGCGCCGGTTCTCGCAGGTGTCGACCCTCGCCGAGCTCGAGGATCTCATCGCTCCGCTCGATCGCACGGCCGTGCTCGTGGAGGGTGGCGCCCGCATCAAGCGCGGTCACGCCAACGGTCCGATCAAGGTGGCACTGCCCGCGGGGTACCTCGATCACCTCGACGACCTCGCCGTGCCCGACGACGACACGGTCATGGCGGTCTCGGGTGGATGAGGGCGTGACCGGTGCCGCTCCGGCGCCGGTGGTGCTGGCCTCGGCCTCGCCCCGGCGGCACGAGCTGCTGGCCCGGCTCGGCGTGACGTTCGAGGTGGTGCCGGCCGACCTCGACGAGACCCCGCACGAGGGCGAGGACGCTCACCGCTACGTCGAGCGGCTGGCCCGTGAGAAGGCCGAGGCCGTCGCGGCCCGCACCGCCGGCCCCGCGACGGTGATCGCCGCCGACACGACGGTCGAGCTCGACGGGCGGATCCTCGGCAAGCCGCAGGATGCCGACGAGGCGACCGCGATGCTGCGGGCCCTGTCGGCTCGCATGCACCGGGTGCACACCGGGCTGGCGGTCCAGGTGGTCGGCGCGCCCACCGGCGGTGCCGGGCACGGGGCGGTCGTGGTGAGCACGGTGGTCACGACCTCGGTGACGATGACGAGGATCACCCCGGCGATGTCCGCGTGGTACGTGGCGACCGGCGAGCCGATGGACAAGGCCGGGGCGTACGCCCTCCAGGGCGCCGGTGGCGTGCTGGTCGAGGCCGTGCGGGGGAGCGTCAGCAACGTGGTCGGGCTGCCGCTCGCCGAGCTCGTGGTGCTCGCGCAGCGGGCCGGCGTCGACCTGCTCGGCGCACCGCCTCGCTGAGGCTCGCCGTCGCCGCTCGGCGCACCTCGCGCTCGCCGACCGGCGTTAGCACTCTCGGTGCCCGGTTGCTAACGGCGGGTCGGATGCCCTACCCTTGGCACTCGCACGAGTCGAGTGCTAATCCGACTACCCGTACGTGTTCCGCCAATGGAGGCAAGCACCCATGAACCTGAAGCCGCTGGATGACCGCATCGTCGTCAAGCCCAACGAAGCCGAGGAGCGCACCGCGTCCGGCCTCGTGATCCCCGACACCGCGAAGGAGAAGCCGCAGCAGGGTGAAGTCCTCGCGGTCGGCCCCGGTCGCTGGAGCGACGACGAGGGCAAGCACTTCGCCCTCGACATCAAGGTCGGCGACACCGTCCTGTACTCGAAGTACGGCGGCACCGAGATCACCGTCGAAGGCAAGGACCTCCTCATCCTCGCGAGCCGCGACGTCCTCGCGATCGTGGAGAAGTGAGCTGACACATGGCGAAGATCCTCAAGTTCGACGAACAGGCCCGCCGCGCGCTCGAAGCCGGCGTCAACAAGCTCGCTGACGCGGTCCGCGTCACCATCGGCCCCAAGGGCCGCAACGTGGTGCTCGACAAGAAGTTCGGTGCACCCACCATCACCAACGATGGCGTCTCGATCGCCAAGGAGATCGAGCTCGACGACCCGTTCGAGAACATGGGCGCCCAGCTCGTGAAGGAGGTGGCCACCAAGACCAACGACATCGCTGGTGACGGCACCACCACCGCCACCGTGCTCGCGCAGGCCATGGTCCACAACGGCATGCGCAACGTCGCTGCCGGCGCCAACCCGATGGGCCTCAAGAAGGGCATCGAGAAGGCCGTCGCCGCTGCCGTCGAGTCGATCCAGGCGCAGGCCAAGGACGTCGACGACAAGAGCGACATCGCCAACGTCGCGACCATCTCGGCCGCCGACAGCTCGATCGGCGAGGTCATCGCCGACGCGATCGACAAGGTCGGCAAGGACGGCGTCGTCACGGTT
>CAYRXQ010000052.1:0-16038 GCA_964428115.1 uncultured Ilumatobacteraceae bacterium | reverse complement strand
GGCGCTCGCGCTGTTCAAGGCCTTCGAGGCCTCGCTGCTGGTCGAGGGCACGGTGCTCTCGCTCGACGTCGGCCAGGTCGAGGTCTTCATCGGGCTGTTCCTCGGCGCGATGCTCCCGTTCGTCTTCGCGGCGCTCACGATCGACGCCGTCGGTCGTGCCGCGAACCAGATGATCGAAGAGGTGCGTCGCCAGTTCCGCGAGATCCCGGGCCTGCGCGAGGGCGATCCCAACGCCGTGCCCGAGTACGCCAAGTGCGTGGACATCTCCACCACCGCGGCGCTGCGCGAGATGATCATCCCCGGCGGCATCGCCGTGGTGGTGCCGCTCGTGATCGGGTTCGTCGACGTGAACGCCCTCGGCGGCTTCCTCGCCGGTGCGCTCGTGGTCGGCTTCTCACTGGCGATCTTCATGGCCAACTCGGGCGGCGCCTGGGACAACGCCAAGAAGTACATCGAGTCCGGCCACCACGGCGGCAAGGGCTCCGACGCCCACAAGGCGGCCGTGGTCGGTGACACCGTCGGCGACCCGTTCAAGGACACCAGCGGCCCGGCGATGAACATCCTGATCAAGGTGATGACGATCGTCGCCCTGATCTTCGCCCCCGCCTTCGTCTGATCCGACGGGCCCCGGCCCACCCACCACCGCGACCTGCAGCGCCCGGTGTCTGACACCGGAGCGCTGCAGGTTGCGGCGCGTCAGGGGTCAGTCGGGGTCGGCGACGAAGTCGATGAGGCGTTCGACGGCACCGACCAGCTCGGGTCGCAGATCGGCGTAGGTCCGCACCCGGTTGCGCAGCCGCGGCCAGAAGCCCTCGAGGTCGACCCCGAGCGCGGCGCACAGGCCCGCCTTCCACTGCACGCCGCGGGGCACGTCGGGCCACGCGTCGAGCCCGAGCACCGACGGACGGATCCCGGCCCAGACGTCGACGAAGGGATGCCCGGTAACGAGGACCTGCGGGTGACGCACGGTGGCAGCGATCCGTGACTCCTTGGACCCCTCGACGAGGTGGTCGAGGAGCACGCCCAACCGGCGCCCGGTACCGGGCCCGAACTCGCGCACCGCGGCCGCCAGATCGTCGGCGCCGTGGAGCGGCTCCACCACGATCCCCAGCTCGCGTAGGTCGTCGCCCCAGACGTGTTCGAGCAGCTCGGCGTCGTGGCGACCCTCCACCCAGATCCGACTGGCCCGTGCGACCGCGGCGCCCCGGCCGCCACCTGCGGCGCCGTCACCGGCGATCGACCCCGAGGCCGTGACCACCTGGCGTGCGACGGGCGCAGCCGCCGGGCGGACCAACGACACGTGGCGACCGTCGACGAGGAACCCGCCCGGCTTCCAGGTGAAGTGCCGGAGCTGTTGGCGGGCATCGCGCAGGGTCACCGCCTCGACGTTCCAGCGCACCACCTGGCCGCGCCAGCCGCTGGCCCGGTCCTCCACGACCAGGCCGAGGCGCACCTCGACCTCGGGGTAGCGGGTGGGTCGCCGCTGCTCGGCGAACTCGTCGAGGATGTCGCGCTCGTAGGCCATCGGGGCATCGAGTGTGCCACGGCCGAGGGCGGTGAGGTCGGGACCTTGGAACCTGGCGGGTCCCGCCGGCGTCGGAGCACCATGGGACACGACGGACGTGACGGAAGTCGAGGAGGTGCTGCCATGGTGACCGGGGCGCACGCGCAGGGCGGGACCGACCGGACGACGCGGCGTCGAGCCCGCCGGGGTGATCGCCGGGTCGTCGCGGCCGGGCTCGTGATGGTCGCCGCGCTCCTGGGCGCATCGGCCTGCGCCGGGAGCGACGACGACAGCGCCTCGTTCGCTCCCGAGGCACCGGCCGAGGAGCTCAACCCCGCTGCGGGCGACGCGGGTGGTGCCCGTGACGAGGCCGCCGAGCGCGAGGCGCCCAGCCCCGACGCCGCCGTCGACCTCGACCTGGGCAGCATCGGGCGCGACGTGATCGTGGAGCTCGGCGTGACGCTCGAGAGCGACGACCTGCGGGCCACGGTCCAGGGCATCACCAGCTCGGTCGCCGCGGCCGGCGGCGGCGTGGCCTCGAGCCAGATCGAGTACCTCGACGACGACCCCGACGCGCCGACCCCCGAGGGCGACGAGCCGTCCGTGCCCCGCCCGGCCCGCGGCTACGCCTACCTGGTCGTCAAGGTGCCACCCGCCGAGCTCGAGCGGATCGTGGCCGGACTCGACCGCTTGGGCACCGTGGTCTCGGTGACCCAGTCGGCCCAGGACGTGACCGACCAGCTCACCGATCTCGAGGTGCAGATCGCGAACTCCCGGGCCAGCGTCGAGCGGGTCCGCTCCCTGCTCGAGGAGGCCACCGACCTGTCCGACGTGGTGCTCATCGAGTCGGAGCTGACGCAACGCCAGATCCGCCTCGAGCAGCTGCTCGCCACCCAGCAGAACCTGTCCGACCGCGTCGCCCTGGCGACCTTGACCATCGAGGTCATCCCCGCAGCGATCGAGGTCGAGGCCGACGAGGACGACGACGGTATCGCCGCAGCGTTCCGCGACGGATGGGACGCGTTCGCCTCGGTGGTCGCCGGCACGGTGATCGTGCTCGCGCTGCTCAGCCCGTTCCTCGTGCTCGGGCTGGTGGTACTCGGCGTGGTCCTGCTGATCGTCCGTCGGTCGCGCCGTCGGGCCCCGACAGCAGGACCGCACCGCGCAGCCGAGGCCACCGGTGACCTGCCGCCCGCGGCGCCGACGGATCAGCAGCCGGCGGTCACGAGCGGCGCGGCCGCGACGCCCGACGACGCCAGCCCTCGGGGGTGACCACCCAGTCGGCCGAGGTGCCGTCGGGGAAGCCGAACGCTGCCCAGGCACCCCGATGGGCCCCGGCCGAGGGGAGCGTCACCGGGTCGAGCGACGCGTCGTCCATCCGCCAGCGGTGCCACCGATGGGCCGGCACCTCCACCAGCTCGGTGCGCGGCGCCCCCGCCAGGTCGACCACCCCGTGGACCACGCCGGGCTGCTCGTAGCCGTCGGCCACTGCGGTGGGCGACGCCGTCGCATACCACTCGAGGTCGAAGCCGATCGCGGTCGGCTCGCCGTACGCCCGCCCGAGGGCCTCGGCCCGGTCGTCGAGCGCGGCGGCGTAGGTCTCGTTGCCGATCGACCACTGCTCCATCGGCGCGTCGCAGGTGTGCTCGGCCCACAGCGCCTCGCCCTTGACGATGAACGGATCGGCACGGACGGGCACGTCGCCGTCGAGCACGTGGAAGACGCGCCCGTCCGGCGCGGCCAGCGCCGCCCAGTACCAGGCCCGCCGGCCGAGGATGCGGTGCCCGGAGATGACGCCCGCCCGACCGTCGGGCGTCCAGGCCACGAACAGCCACTCCTCGACCGCAGCACCCGGGTGGGCGCCTTCGTCGACACGATCGGGCGGCATCGTGGGGCAGACTAGGGACCCGATGGACACCGCGCCGCACGATGACCAGCCGCACGACGACGCGTCGCACGACGCACCCGATGCCCCCGCGCAGCCGGACCGTGGGCCCGAGGAGGCCGCCGGGACCGTGCGGTACCTCGGACTCGACTGGATCCGCGAGCTCACCCGGGAGGTGGCCGAGAACGAGACGCTGGCCGCGCTGGCCACCTCGCACCGCATCGGCGTCACCCAGATCGTGACCGACGGCCCCGAGGGCATCGTCGTCTACCACCTGCAGGTGGGCGACGGGCGGGCCGAGTTCGGCGCCGGGCCGGCCGAGCCGCAGGACGTCGTCATGGAGCAGTCGTGGGAGACGGCGGTCGGTGTGGCGACCGGGGAACTCAACGCGCACGAGGCGTTCATGACCGGGCGCATCCGCCTGCGCGGCGACCAGGAGCTCCTCCTGGCATCCCAGCCGGTGTTCGGCGCCCTCGACGCGGTGTTCGGCGCGGTCCGGCCGCGGACCGACTACTCCTGAGGCCGCAGCCGCGAGGTCGACCCTGCCGTGCCCGAGCTGCCCGAGATCCAGGCCCATGCCGAGCGGCTGGACGGCGCGTTCGTCGGTCGGCGGCTCCAGCGGTTCGTCCCCCTCACCTTCACCGCGCTCAAGACGGCGAGCCCGCCGGCCGAGGCCGCGGTCGGTGAGGAGCTGCGCGGCATGGGTCGACGCGGCAAGTACCTGCTGCTGCGCTTCGACCCGGTGACCTTCGCCGTGCACCTCATGCAGGGCGGCCGGCTCCTGGTCGACCAGAAGCAGTCGGCCAAGCCCCGCGGCGGTCAGGCGCGGTTCGTGTTCGACGACGGTCCGGCCCTGCTGCTCACCGAGGCCGGGAGCGAGCGGCGGGCCGGGGTCTGGTGCCTCCCCACCGATGCCGTCGACACGACCGCGCCCCTCGATCGGCTGGGTCCCGAGGCCGACGGCCTGGGCGCGGCCGAGCTGTTGGAGCGGCTCCAGCTGGCGAACCGGCGGGTGCACGGCTTCCTGCGCGACCAGCAGGCGATCGCCGGCATCGGTCGACGCCTGGCCAACGAGGTCTGCCACCGGGCCCGGCTCTCGCCGTTCGCGATGACCCGATCCTTCGACCTCGACGGTGCCGGCCGCCTCGCCGAGGCGATCCGTGCCTGTATCGACGAGGGGCTCGCCTGGGAGCGGCAGCAACCCGACATGAGTCCCTCCAAGGACCGACCCGGCGCCGTCCATGGCCGCACCGGCGAGCCCTGCCCGGTGTGCGCGGACGAGATCCGTGCCGTGACCTACTCGGGCTACACGGTGCACTACTGCGCCACCTGCCAGACCGGCGGCGCCGTGCTGGCCGACAACACCACCAGCAAGTTCCTCAAGTAGCCACAGCGTCCTACGCTGGCGAGATGCCGATCCACCTGCGCGCCGAACCCGGCGACTACGCCCCGAACGTCCTGTGCCCCGGCGACCCCCGCCGGGCGACCTACATCGCCGAGCACTTCTTCGATCCCGGTGCCCGCCTCGTGAACGAGGAGCGCGGGATGCTCGGCTACACCGGCACCTTCGAGGGGTCGCCGATCAGCGTGCAGAGCACGGGCATGGGCTGCCCCTCGGCCGGCATCGTCTTCGAGGAGCTCGTGATGCTCGGCGCGACCCGGCTGGTCCGCGTCGGGACCTGCGGCGGCCTGCTCCCGGGGATGCAGATGGGCGACACCGTGATCGCCATCAGCGCCACCGCCGAGGACACCACCCCCCTGCGCTACGCACAGATGGACACCTACGCCCCCACGGCCACCTTCACCCTCGCCGAGACCGCCGCCCGCCTGGCCCGCGAGCACGGCGACCGGGTCCACGTCGGGCCCATCGTGACCAGCGGGGTGTTCTACGACCCCGACCCCACCACTTTCGGACGGTGGAAGCGGCTCGGTCACGTCGGCGTGGAGATGGAGGCGGCGATGATGTACACGATCGCCGCGGTCAAGGGGATCGAGGCCCTCGCGGTCATGACCGTCAGCGACCTGCTCGGCGAGACCGGCGACACCGAGCGCATCTCCGACGAGGACCTGCGGCGGGGCGTCGACGACATGATGCGGCTGGCCTGTCGCGTCGCGGTGAGCTGATCGGCTCGCACGCGGAACGCTCAGGAACCCGGACACCGTCGACGACGTCGGAACCATCATGAAGCTCGCGCTCCTGCTCCTCCCCGTCGCCGCCCTCGCGCTCGCCGCCTGTGGTGACGACGGCCCCGCCCCCGCCGCCGACGCCGACGACACCCTCCCCGACGTGGCGCTGACCCTCGAGGGTCGTCGCTTCGTGACCGACGGGATCGCCGGGAGCCCGGCGCCAGAGCAGGAGGTGGAGATCTTCTTCCTCGACGGTCGGGTCGGCGCCAAGGGCGGCTGCAACTCGATGAGCGGCGGCTACGAGCTCGACGGCAGCACCCTGGTGGTGTCGCCGATGGCCTCGACGATGATGGCCTGCGCGGACGAGCTCATGGAGCTCGACACCTGGCTGAGCACGTTGCTGTCGTCGAGCCCGACCGTCGGGCTCGACGGGGACACGCGAACCATCTCGAAAGACACCGTCACCGTGGAGCTCGTCGACCGCGAGGTGGCCCGTCCCGACCTGCCGCTCGAGGACACCCGCTGGGTGGTCGAGGGCGTGGTCGACGACCAGGCCGTGACCGGCTACGGCGCGTCCGCGGCGATCACGATCTCGGGTGGCAGCGTGGCGGTCGAGGCGGGCTGCAACACCGGCTCGGGCACCGTCACCCTCGGCGAGGGCACGATCACCTTCGGCCCGATCGCGCTCACCCGCATGATGTGCGAGGAGACGGCCATGCAGCTCGAGGCCGCCGTGACGACCGTGCTCACGGGCGAGGTCCTCTACGAGATCGACAGCGATCGGCTCAGCCTGAGCAACACCGCCGCGGGCATGGGGCTCGAGCTGCGGGCCGAGCAGGGCTGACGAGGGCTGACCGGACTGAACGGGCTGACCGGGCTGCCCCGGCTGCGCCGCCCGATCCGGTGCGACCCGGCTGCCCGGGTCGCACCGGTGGAAGCGATCAGATCAGGCCGAGCTCGCGGACCGCGTCGCGCTCCTCGACCAGCTCGGCCGCCGTGGCGTCGATCTTGCCGCGGCTGAAGTCGTCGATCTCGAGCCCCTGCACGATCGAGTACACGCCGTTCTCGCAGGTGCACGGGAAGCTCGAGATGATCCCCTCGGGCACCCCGTAGCTGCCGTCGCTCGGGATCGCCATCGACACCCAGTCGCCGGCTGCCGTGCCGAGCTGCCAGTTGCGGATGTGGTCGATCGCCGCGTTCGCCGCCGAGGCGGCCGACGACAGGCCGCGCGCCTCGATGATGGCGGCGCCGCGCTTGGCCACCGTCGGGATGAAGGTGCCCTCGACCCAGGCGTGATCGCCGACGGCCTCGTAGGCGTTGCGACCGCCGACCTCGCAGTGGAACAGGTCGGGGTACTGCGTGGTCGAGTGGTTGCCCCAGATGGTCATCTTGGTGACCTCGCTGACCGGCGCGCCGAGCTTCTGGGCGATCTGGGTCTTGGCGCGGTTGTGATCGAGGCGGGTCATCGCCGTGAAGCGGCCCGGATCGAGATCGGCGGCGTTCTGCTGCGCGATGAGGGCGTTGGTGTTGGCCGGGTTGCCGACCACGAGGACCTTGATGTCGCGCTTGGCCGAGCGCGACAGGGCCTGGCCCTGCGGCTTGAAGATGCCACCGTTGGCGGTGAGCAGGTCGCTGCGCTCCATGCCGGCCTTGCGCGGCATGGCGCCCACGAGCAGTGCGATGTCGGCATCACCGAACGCCACGTCGGCGTCGTCGGTGCACACGATCTCGGTCAGGAGCGGGAACGCACAGTCGTCGAGCTCCATCTTCACGCCTTCGAGCGCGCCGAGGGCCGGCGTGATCTCGAGGAGCTGCAGGGCCACGGGGGTGTCGGGGCCGAGCATGGCGCCCGAGGCGATGCGGAAGAGCAGGGAGTAGCCGATCTGACCGGCGGCTCCCGTGACGGCGACGCGAACTGGTTGTGTCATAGGGCGAGCGTAGGTCGCCGCCGCCACCGCGAGCACGTCCGCACCGATCCGCGTCAGCTCGGGGGCGGATCGGCGACCCCGTGACGCAGCATCTCGGCCAGCTCGCCGTCCGACGGCAGGGCCGAGCCCTCGAAGGCCGGCGCGAGCTCGACCGCTCGCACGGCGACCTGCAGTGCTGTGCGAGGGACGCGCACCGGCTCGGCCGAGGTCCCCCGGTCGGGACCGTCGGCCCGGCGGTCGCGCCAGGCGACGAGCGCGACGGCGGCCGAGGCGGCGGCCTCGTGCGCTCCGGCATCGGCGGCGTCGACGTGCTCGAAGCGCCAGCGCGCCGCCCGCGCCGCGATGAGCGGCTGGTCTGCGTCGGGAGCGACCTGGGCCGCTGGGAAGACGCGGCAGTCGTAGACCCGGCAGGTCCGCGGCCGGTGCTCGTAGATCGTGCACCCCTCCTCGCCCAACATCGGGCACCGCCCCTGCTCGTCGTACCCGAGCACCACGTGACCGCGCGGCATGCCGGGTGCGGGGAACCGGAGTGCGGCGGGGATGTGCGCGAGCGCCTCGGTCTCGTCGGGGGCGATGTGCACGAACTGGGCCGACCGACAGCACGCGGTGCAGGTCCCACACGCGACCACGCTGTCGCGCCCCTCGCGCAGCGCCGCCAGGAAGCCGGTGCGCCAGGCGGTGAAGCCGACGACCGGGATCGTCTCCGGGGGCGCGCCGTCGTCGGTGTGGTGGTCGGTGTGGTGGTCCATCACGCTCCCCCGGCGAGGCCGTGGGTCGGTCACCCGATCCCGAGGATGTCGAAGATCAGCTGCGCGTAGAACCGCTGTCCCTCGGGACGCAGGTGGATGCCGTCGTTGTAGAAGCAGTCACCGGGGCACCCCGCCGCGTTGGCCTCCCAGTCGAGCACGATCACGTTCGGACGCTGACCGGCGAGGCCACGGATCTTCTCGTTGTTGCCCGCGGTCCAGCCACGATCGGCCTTGACCGTCATGACGATCACGTTCGGCACCCCGGACAGGGCGTCCATGAACGCGTTCAGGGTGTCGGTGCCGATGGGCCCGTTGGTGCCGAGGTGGACGACGACCGCGTTGCCGAACCGACCCTCGGCCTGGAGCTGCTGGACCACGGGCACCATGTCGACCATCTGTCGACTCTCCTCGGCGTTGACCACCATGCCGGCCTCGGTGAGCACCGGTGCGGCGCCCTTCATCACCGAGTCGCCGAGCGCGAGGTACGGGATCGGTGCCGGCGGCGCGGTGGTCGTGGTGGTGGTGCTGGGAGCGGGCGTGGTGGGCGGGACCGAGCCCTCACCGGGCGCCGTCGTCGCACCCGGCGCGGTCGTGTCGCCCGGCGCCACCGTGCCCGGGGTGTCGCCCGGTGACGAGGGGTCGGTGGCCACGCCGCCGCCGTCGCCGGGGTCGTCGGTGCCCGTCCCGTCGCCGGTGCCCGAGCCACCGCTGGTGCCGAGCAGCTCGTCGAGCCCGGTGGTCGCTCCCTCGGCCTGGTCGAGCGCCTCGGCGATCTCGTTCTGGCGCACCGGGGCGGTGGCCAGGCTGACTCCGGCGAACAGTCCGAGGACCACGACGATCGCGCCGGTGCCGACCACGAGTTGGCGCGGCAGCGGATCGCGCGACCGCCGCAGCCCCTGCCACCAGGCCCCGAGCGTGCCCTTGCGGATCGGCGTCTCGACGTAGCGGTACGAGGCCTCGGTGATCGCGACCGTGGCGACCATCGCGACGAGGAACTGCGACAGCGACAGCGGGTTGCCGGCCACCTTGCGGATCGCCTGGTAGATCGGCCAGTGGTACAGGTACAGGCCGTACGAGCGGGTGCCGGCCCACAGGAACAGCGGGTTGCCGAGGGCCGGTCCGGCGAAGGCCCTGCGATGCGTGACCGCGGCGATCACCGCGATCGTGGCGAGCCCGGTGAGGAGGAACCCGCCGCGGAACAGGAACAGGTCGGCGCCGTCGGGTGTGACCAGGTGCACCCGCCAGGCCATGACGCCGAGCCCGACCAGGCCGAGCAGTGCGAGCAGGTCGAGCACGGCGCCGCGACGCCGCAGCGGGCTGCGCATGATCGCAACGGGCCGCCACACGAGCGCGAACGCGGCGCCGAGCAGCAGCCCGCCGGCGCGGGTGACGGTGGACAGGTAGAGGGTGTCGAGCTTGGAGATGCAGCGCTCGCCGACCACCCAGTACGCGTCGGGCGTCACGTCGCAGGCGCCGAGACGACCGGTCGGGATCACCAGCGCCGTGAACGCGGTGATCGCGAGTGCCCCGGCCAGCATCCAGGTGGCAGCGCGGGCGACGCGGCGCGGTCCCATCTTGAGCAGGGCGGCCATCACGAGCGGCCACACGAGGTAGAACTGCTCCTCGACCGCGAGGCTCCACAGGTGTCGCAGCGGCGCGAAGTCGCCCGACGCGGTGTACCCGGCTCCGACCCAGATCTGGTACCAGTTCGAGACGTACGCGAGGCCCGCGATGACGTCGCCCCGGAGCTGTCCGAGCGCGTCGTTGCGGAACAGGGCCGTGTAGACGACCACCAGGAACAGCATGACGAACAGCGCCGGGAGCAGCCGGCGTGCCCGTCGCATCCAGAACCGGCCGAGGTCGACGCGGCCGCTGCGCTCCTGCTCGGCCACCAGCAACAGCGTGATCAGGTAGCCACTGATCACGAAGAACACCTCGACGCCCAGGAACCCACCCGGCAGCCAGGAGCCGTTGGCGTGGTACACCATGACCGCGACCACGGCGAGGGCCCGGACGCCGTCGAGGCCGGGCAGGTAGGGCACCGAGCTGATCGGTCGAGCCGCGCTGGTGTGCCCGGCATCGCCGGGGCGCGCCGTTGCCACGGTCGGCGCTGCACGGGTGGCGTCGGTGTGTGTGGTCACGAGCGACCGATCCCGACCATCACCAGGTCAGGCCACCCCGAGGCCGAGGTTCGCGTAGATCTCGCGGGTCGCGGAGCTGCGGTTGAGGGTGTAGAAGTGGAGCCCGGGCGCACCGGCCTCGAGCAGGGCGGCGGCGAGCTCGGTGGCGACCTCGACCCCCACCTTGCGGACGTGGTCGTGGTCCTCGGAGGCCTGCAGCCGCTCGACGATCGCGGTCGGGATGACCGCCCCGCTCATCTCGGCCATCCGGTGGATCTGCGCGGCGTTGGTGATCGGCATGATCCCGGGGATCACCGGCTTGGTGACACCCAGCTCGGCCAGCTCCTCGACCAGGGCCACGTAGTGCCCGACCTCGAAGAAGAACTGCGTGATCGCGAAGTCGGCACGGGCGAGCTTGGTGGCGAGCATGCGGCGATCGGTGGCACGGTCGGGCGAGCGCGGGTGCACCTCGGGGTGCGCGGCGACGCCGATCGAGAACCCGCCGGTCGCGGCGACGTCGTCGACGAGCTCGATGGCGTGGCGGTAGTCGCTGGGGCGGACCTCGGCGGGGTCGGCGGGCACATCGCCGCCGAGCGCGAGGATGTTCTCGACCCCGGCCTGCGCGTAGTGATCCAGGATCGTCGCGATCTCGGCGTGGGTGTGGCCCTGACAGGTGAGGTGCGCCATCGGCGTGATCGAGGTCTCGCGCCGCACCCACTCGACCACCTGGTGCGTCCGCTCGCGGGTGGATCCTCCCGCGCCGTAGGTCACGCTCACGAAGCTCGGAGCGAGGGGCTCGAGCTCCGCGATGGTGCGCCCCAGCGTCAGCTGTGCCGCGTCCGACTTGGGCGGGAAGAACTCGAACGAGAACGTACGCCCAGCGGCGAGGAGGTCGGCGATCCGGGCCATGGTGCTCGCGAGGCTATCCCTGCCCTTCCGCAGGGTCGCATCACCCGGCTCGTCATCCGGACCGTCATCAGGCTCGCCATCAGGGCTGTCAGCCGGCCCGGCGGCCGGCGGGTGCGACGACCCCGGTGCGCACCGCCCACGCGGCGACCTCGCCACGGGAGCGCAGTCCGAGCTTGGTGAGGATGTTCGACACGTGCACGGCGGCCGTCTTGCGGGCGATGTACAGCCGCTCGGCGATCTCGGCGTTGGTGAGTCCCTCGACGAGCAGGGCGACCACGTCGAGCTCCCGTGCCGAGAGGTCGTGGCTGTCGTCGGCCACGCTGCGTCGCTCGAGCCGCCGCAGCAGCGCGTCGGCCCGCTCCCGCCGACGGCCTGGCCAGCGCACGAGCAGCTCCCGGGCGCGCCGCGCGAACCCCGACGCCGCGTCCGGGTCGCCATCGCGCAATGCCAGCTCGGCGAGCCGGAGCCACCCCTCGGCCCGGAGCCAGGCAGCGGCCTCCTCCCCCACACCGGCGATCGCCTCCTCGGCGCGTGCGCGGTCGCCGGTCGCGGCCAGGAGGAGCGCGAGCGCCAGGCGCGACCCGTCGGTGAGCCCGTCGACCGGGTCGATCACCGCGAGCAGATCCTGCGGGGCGACGCCGGCGCGTAGCGCCGCATCGACCACCGTCGCCACCGGGGAGGAGTCACAGTCGTCGGAGCTCGGGTGCAGCGCGTCCGGCGAGAGCCGTGCCAGCGAGCGCACGAGGTCGAGGGCACGTTCGGCCTCGCCGGCGGTCGCAGCCTGCAGGAGCCCGACGTGGAGATCGACCAGATCGACCCGCGGACCGGCCTCACCGCCGCGTCCGCTGGTGGGGTGAACCGTCACGGTGGACGGATCGACCGACTCCGCCGCGAGGAGCGCGTCGAAGTATCGGAGCCAGAGCGGTTCTCGGCTGCAATAGCCGGCACGGCACCAGCGCCAGGCATCCGCGAGCTGCCGCTCGAGCTCGGCCCGGTCGGCTTCGTGGGAGGCCAGGTCGGCGAGCTGCTGGGCGTAGACCGTGGAGGCCAGGAACGCGAAGCCGGCGCGCTCGGCGTCGGCCTTCATGCGGTCGAGCTGGGCACGGCGCTGGGTCATCGGGAGCAGGTGGGCGATGTTGTTGAGCCCTCGGGCGGCGTGGAGGTGCTCGCCGAGGGCCTCTGCCCGGGACACCGCGTCGAGCATCGGACCGATCACCTCGGTCCGCCCGCCCCGGGCCTCGATCGAGCAGCGCTCGATGCGCGCCTGCACGAGGACCCGTTCGTTGCCGGTCGCCGTGGCGTCGGCCTCGGCCCGGTCGAGGAAGTCGAGCGCGGTGTCCGTGCGCTCGAGCAGCATCTCGGCCTGGGCCAGGTCGACCAGCGCGGCCGACCGTTCGCCGAGGTCGGTGAGCTCGTCGACGAGGGCCACCAACCGGTCCCGCTCGCGGCGCTGCGCGACCTCGTCACCCGACTCGACGGCCACCCGCACGAGCACCCGTCGGGCCCGGGCCTCGGCGGCGGCACCCTCCTCGAGCGCGGCTGCGGCGGCCCAACGGGCACCGTGCGCGGCGGCATCGCCGAGTGCACCGACGAGCCAGGCGGCGCGGGTCGCGACGGCACCGAGCACGACGTCGTCGGGGAGCTCGGCGAGCCCGAACTCGGCGATGTCGAGCGCCTGGTGCGCCGATCCGGCGCGCAGGGCCTCGCCCGCCGCGGCGCGGACGGCCTCGCCGAGGACATCGATCTGTCCGGCGGCACGGGCGTGCCGGGCGAGGGCGAGGTGATCGGTCGACCCCGCAGCGAGGAGCTCGGCGAGCGCGGCCTCGTGCAGCCGGCGGCGCTCCCGGCCGAGCAGCCCACTCACGACCGACTCACGGACCAGCGCGTGCCGGAACATGAAGACGTCGGTCTCCTCCTCGACCAGCAGCCCGGCGGCCACGATCGGTCGCAGACACTCGATCAGCGCCCGCTCCTCCAGCCGGGTGACGCGACCGAGGAGGTCGAAGGGCACCCGATGGCCGAGCACGGCCGCGGTCTCGACGACCCGTCGCTCCTCGTCGCCCAGCGTCTGCACCGCATCGCGCAGCGCCTCGGCAACGGTCCACGGCAGTGGGAGATCCGCGATCGCGTCGACCCCGGCGTCCTGCGCCATCGCCACCAACTCGCCGAGGAAGAACGGGTTGCCCCCGCTGCGGTGGTGGAGGGCCTTGACCGCTCGGTAGGGGACGTCGGTTCCGAACGCCTCGCTCGCGAACTCGGCGACCTCGTCGAGCCCGAGCCGGTCGAGGCGGAGGTTCACGGCGTCGGACCGGCGCTCCACCACCGACAGCAGGGCGGCCAGCGGGGAGCGGGCGAGCAGCTCGTCGACGCGATAGGTGCCGAGCACGACGACGTCGTCGAGCCCGGGCACGCCGAGCACGAGGTGGTGGAGGAACACGACGGTGTCGGGGTCGATCCACTGCAGGTCGTCGGCCACCAGCACGAGCCGGCCGGTGTCGGGGGCGAGGTGGCGCAACAGGTCGACGGCGGCTCGCTCGAGTTCCTCGGGACCGGTGAGGTCGGCCTCGGACGGCCCGGGCTCGGTCGCACCGACGTCGGCTGCCCCGTGGTTCGCGAGGAGCCGTGGGGCGACCGGACCGAGGAGCGCCACCATGGAGCGACGACGCGGGGCCAGCGCGGCGGGGAGCTCGTCCCAGCTGCGCACGTCGGGCTCGAGCGCATCGACGAGCACCCCGAAGGGACGGACGCGTCGAGTGGGGTCACCCTGCAGCCACCGCACGGTGGTCGCATCGATCTCGGCGATCGCCTCGCGCACGAGGCGCGTCTTGCCGATCCCGGCCTCGCCGCCGACGAGCCCGATGCCGACCCCGTCGGCTCGTTCGAAGAGCCGGCGGAGGCGGTCGAGCTCGGGTCGGCGGCCGACGAGCCGGGTCGGTTCCTCGATCCGGGGCTCCACGGTGGTCACCGTATCGCTCCTGCGGATCAGGGTCGGGTGGCCGGCGATACCGATCCACCCGCTGGGCCGGGTGGTCCCCACCGGCGGCGGCCACCGAGGCGGGGCAGGACCCGGGTCGGGTGCCCGGCATCGGCGGGACGACGGGAACGGTCGTGCCGGTCCTGGAACTGGTGCATGGTGAGCTCGAGCACGGGGTGCATGGCGGGTCCTCTCGGTGGGTTCGTTGCGGGCGATCTGGTGTCGATGGTGCGGCCCGCCGGGGAGGGCCGGGCCACGTGCTCATCCTGCGCCCGCGGTCGGGTCCGGCACATCGGTACCGGGTACGCATTCGCAGCGATCGGTACGCGGTCGGATCCACTAGGTATGCCCAGCCGCGCCGGCGCCACCGGACCGCCGCGGCGGTAGAACGAGGGGCATGTCGGTCGACGATCCGGTGCTCACCGCCGCCAACGCCACGGGGCTGCCCTTCGAGGTGGTGCCCTGCGACCCCGAACTGGCCGACACCGCGGCGTTCTGCGAGGCCTACGGCTACGGGCTCCACGAGTCGGCGAACGCGATCGTGGTGGTGGGCAAGTCCGAGCCCAGGGTGTTCGTGACCTGCCTGGTGCTCGCCACCACTCGGCTCGACGTGAACGGCGCGGTCCGCCGGCGCCTGGGGGTCAAGAAGGCGTCGTTCGCCTCGGCCGACGAGACGCTGGCGATCAGCGGGATGATCCTGGGTGGCGTGACGCCCTTCGGCCTCGAGGGCCGCACACCGATCTGGATCGACGGTCGGATCACCGCGCTCGACCGGGTGATCGTGGGCGGCGGCTCGCGCGACCGCAAGCTGCTGGTGGCGCCCGCCGCGTTGGCGGCGCTCCCGGGTGCCGAGGTCGTCGCCGACCTGGCCCGCCCCGTGGAGCCCTGACCCGACGGCCCGACCTGCAGCGCTCCGACCTGCAGCGCACCGGTGTCAGACACCGACCTGCAGCGCACCGACCTGCAGCGCGATCAGCTGCAGCGTGTCTGACACCGGGGTCAGTGGCGGAAGTGGCGCTCGCCGGTGAAGACCATCGCGATGCCGTGCTCGTCGGCGGCCGCGATCACCTCGTCGTCGCGGACGCTGCCACCGGGTTGGATCACGGCACGCACGCCGGCGGCGGCCGCAGCGTCGAGACCGTCGCGGAAGGGGAAGAACGCGTCGCTCGCGCACACCCCGCCCAGCGCTCGATCGCCGGCACGCGTCGCCGCGATGCGGGCCGAGTCGAGCCGGTTCTGCTGACCGGCGCCGATCCCGAACGCCTGACGATCCTTGGCGTACACGATGGCGTTGCTCGACACGACGGCGCACACCTGCCACGCGAAGACCAGGTCGTTCCACTGGGCGTCGGTGGGCGTGGCGGCGGTGACCACCCGCCAGGTCGATCGGTCGATCGACACCGGGTCGGGCTGCTGCACCAGCAGGCCACCGTCGATGGGTCGCACGTCGAAGGCGAACGGTGACGGTGCGGTGGCGGTGAGGACCCGGACGTTCTTCTTGGCCAGGAGCACCTCGAGCGCGCCGTCGGCGTACCCGGGTGCGACGACGACCTCGGTGAACACCGGGGCGAGGGCCTCGGCCATGGCGACGGTGACGGGGCGGTTGACGGCGACGATGCCGCCGAACGCGCTCACCGGATCGCAGGCGTTCGCCCGCACGTAGGCCGCGGCGATCGGGTCGGGGTCGTCGGTGACCACCGCGACACCGCACGGGTTGGCGTGCTTGACGATGACGCAGCCGGGCCCCTCGAGGCGGTGCACCAGGCGCCATGCGGCCTCGGTGTCGTACAGGTTCAGGTAGCTCAGATCCTTGCCGCCGTGCTGGACCATGGTATCCCACCA
>CAYRXQ010000051.1:4245-16198 GCA_964428115.1 uncultured Ilumatobacteraceae bacterium | reverse complement strand
CCATTCAACCCGATCCGGGTTACGGTGGGTGACGCCGGGGCCGTGCTCGGCGACGAGCTGCCCCGCGTCGGTCGGATCACGTTCCGCCGCCTCACCGAGTCGCTCGGCGAGCGGATCGAGGTGATCGTCCGCTTCCTGGCCCTGCTCGAGCTCTACAAGCAGGGCGTCGTGCACCTCGAGCAGGCCGAGCGGTTCGGTGACATCGAGGTCGAGTGGACCGGTGGAGCGGACGTCGACGCCGACGAGCTCGTCGTCGACGTCTACGAGGGATGACCATGGCCGAAGATCATCCGAGCGAACCGTTCGACCGTGTCGGGTCGGTCAAGCGGGCCATCGAGGCCATCGTCCTGGTGGCCCACGAGCCGGTGCCGACCGACCTCCTCGCCCAGCTGCTCGAGCAGCCCGCCGGCCTCGTCGAGCAGTGGTGCGAAGAGCTCGCCGCGGCCTACACCGAGGCCGACCACGGCTTCGAGATGGTGCGCGTCGCCGGTGGGTACCGCTACCAGACCCGAGCCGATCTCACGCCCTACGTCGAGCGGTTCGTCCTCAACGACCAGCGTGCCCGGCTCTCTGGTGCCGCCCTCGAGACGCTCGCCATCGTCGCCTACAAGCAACCGATCTCTCGTGCCCAGATCGCCTCGATCCGCGGCGTCGACCCCGACGGGGTGTTGCGGACCCTCGTGGCCCGGGGCTACGTCGACGAGGTGGCCCGCGATTCGGGTCCGGGCCAGGCCGTGCTGTTCGGCACCACGTCGACCTTCCTCGAGAAGCTCGGGCTCGACTCACTCGACGATCTGCCCTCGATCGCCGAGTTCATCCCCGGCGCCGACGTGGTCGAGGCTCTCGAGCACGGGCTCCGGGCCGTCCCGGTCACCGATGATGTCGAACGACGCTGACGACGCCGACGAGCTCCCCGAACCGGGGGAGCGGGTCCCCGAGCCGCCGCTGTGGGAGCAGCTGGCGGCACAGCACGCCCTGCTGCCGGGTGGGGAGCGCCTCCAGAAGGTGCTCGCGTCGGTGGGCTGGGGGAGTCGTCGCGTCGCGGAGGACCTCATCGCCGCCGGCCGGGTCACGGTCAACGGCGAGGTCGCGATCCTGGGACGCCGGGTCGATCCGGACCACGACCTCATCGAGGTCGACGGGGCCCCGGTCGGCGCCAAGCCCGGGCTCGTCTACTACCTGCTCAACAAGCCGCGTGGCGTGGTGACGACCGCCAAGGACACCCACGGTCGCCCCACCGTGATCGAGATCGTGCCGAGCACGCCGCGCGTCTTTCCCGTGGGTCGGCTCGACGCCGACACCGAGGGGCTCCTGCTGCTGACCAACGACGGCGAGCTGGCGAACCGCATCATGCACCCGAGCCACGGCGTCCCCAAGGAGTACCTGGTGGACGTCGCCGGCGGTGCGGTCACGGCAGGCTCGATCCGCCGCCTGCGCGAGGGCGTGGAACTCGACGACGGGGTGACCGCTCCGGCCGAGGTCTCGCAGCCCTCACCCGGGGTCCTGCGCATCACGATCCACGAGGGCAAGAACCGCCAGGTGCGCCGCATGTGCGAGGCCGTCGGGCACCCGGTCCGACGCCTCGTGCGCACCCGGGTCGGCCCGCTGTCCGACCGCTCGCTGCGACCCGGCAGCTGGCGCGAGCTCACCCCCGTCGAGCGCAAGGCGATCGCCGAGGCCGTGGCCGCCCCGCGCCAGTACGATCCGCCGACGTGAACGACCCCGCCGGCCCCCGCGCGAACGTGGTCGGGCTGGGCCTGATCGGGGGTTCGGTCGCCATCGCACTGCGCGAGCGCGGCTGGCACGTGACCGGTGACGACGCCCGGCCCGAGACCGCGGCGCTCGCCGCCGAGCGCGGCATCGTCGACGCCGTCGGCCTCGATCCCACCGCGGAGATCACGTTCGTGGCCGTCCCCGTCCTCGCGATCGCCGAGGCCGTCAAGCGGGCGTTGACCGAGACCTCCGGCATGGTGACCGACGTCGGGTCGGTGAAGTCGGCCGTGTGCGCGGCGTGCGACGACCCGCGCTTCGTCGGTGGGCATCCGATGGCGGGCAGCGAGCTCGACGGGCTCGACGGTGCGGATCCCGACATGTTCAACGGGGCCGTCTGGGTGCTGACCCCGGTCGCCCACAGCGACGACGCCACGTTCTCTCGGGTGGCTGGCATCGTCACCTCCCTCGGCGCCGAGGTCGTGGCGTTGGCGCCCGACCGGCACGACCAGGTGGTCGCCGTGGTCAGCCACGTCCCACACCTCACCGCTGCGACCCTGATGGGCCTCGCCGCGGACCGCTCCGAAGAGCACGCAGCACTGCTGCGGCTCGCAGCCGGCGGCTTTCGCGACATGACCCGCATCGCGAGCGGCCAGCCCGACATCTGGCTCGACATCTGCGCGGAGAACCGCACGGCGATCGTCGGCGCGCTCGACGGCCTGATCGCCGGTCTGAGCGAGGTCCGACGGACCGTGGCCGACGACGACCGGGCCGATCTGCTGCGTCGCCTCTCGCGGGCCCGCGAGGCCCGCACCAACCTGCCCTCGCGGATCACCGATCCCGAGCAGGTGGCCGAGGTCCGGATCCCGATCCCCGACCGGCCGGGTGCGGCCGCCGAGCTGGGCGTGAACATCGCGAACTTCGAGGTCGTCCACGTGGCCGAGAGCAACCGCGGTGTGGCCGTCGTGCTCGTCGACGCGGATGTGGCCGACCTGTTCCGCGGCGGGCTCCTGGCGCGGGGCTTCCGGCCGGCCGTGGCCCCGCTGACGTGAACGGCGCCTCGACCTTCCTGGTGCCCACGGCGGGCGGTCCGGTCGACGCGGTGGTCGCGGTGCCCGGGTCGAAGAGCATCGCCAACCGGGCGCTCGTCTGCGCTGCGCTCGCCGAGGGCGAGAGCCGGATCCTCGGCTGCGCGCCGGGCGACGACACGGCGGCCATGGTCGATGGCCTGGCGCGGCTCGGGATCCCGATCGAGCCGCCGACCCAGGGTCCCGACTCGACCGTCACCCTGGCGGGTACGGGTGGTCGACTCGCCCCCGGACCGCTCACCGTGCCGACCCGGTTGGCCGGGACGACCTCGCGCTTCCTGACCGCGGTCGCGGCGCTCGGTCCGGGTCCGTACGTGATCGACGGCGATCCTCCGCTGCGGCGCCGGCCGATGGCCCCACTCCACGAGGCCCTGCGCGCACTCGGCGCGTCGGTGACGGCCCTGGACGCGCCCGGGTCGCTGCCGGTCGAGGTGGCGGGTCGGGCCGAGGGAGGCCGGGTCGCGATGCGCGGCGACGTGTCGAGCCAGTACGTCACGGCGCTCATGCTCGTGGCGCCGCTGCTGCGCCACGGCCTCGACCTGGAGCTGACCACCGAGCTCGTCTCGCGCCCCTACGTCGAGATCACGGCGGCGGTCATGGCGGCCTTCGGCCACGAGGGCGTCCGCATCGACCCGGTCCGCGTGCGGGTGGAGCCGGGCGCCTACCGCCCGGCGCACTATCGGGTGGAGCCCGACGCGTCGTCGGCCAGCTATCCACTCGCGGTCGCGGCGGTGGCGGGCGGCTCGGTCACCGTGCCCGGGCTGGGCGGTCGCCCCCTGCAGGGGGACGCCCGCTTCGCCGACCTGCTGGGGGAGATGGGCTGCACCGTCGAGCGCGACGAGCGGGGCGTCCGGGTGTCGCGGTCGGTGGCGGTCCCGTTGCGGGGCCTCGACGCGGACCTGGCCGACGTGTCGGATCTGGTCCCGACGGTGGCGGCCGTCGCCGCGCTGGCGACAACGTCGAGCCGCATCCGCGGCGTGGGCTTCATCCGCGGCAAGGAATCCGACCGTCTCGGTGACCTGGCGCACGAGCTGCGGACGCTCGGCGCGCGGGTCGACGAGACCGAGGACGGTCTCGAGATCCACCCGGCCGCGCTCCACGGCGGTCGGGTCGCGACCCACCACGACCACCGCCTGGCGATGGCCTTCGGTGTGATCGGTGCGATCGTGCCCGGGGTCGAGGTCGAGGACCCCGGGGTGGTGTCCAAGAGCTGGCCAGAGTTCTGGCGGGTGCTCGACGGTCTGGTCGGCGGCGGGCCGGTCGGCGATCAGCCGTCGAGTCGGTAGACGCGCCGTTCGAGGAGCTCGCCGGTACCGCGGCGCAGCTCGGGTCGCACCACCTCGTCGAAGTGCACCGGATCGCGCCGACGTTGACCGCGCCGGGGGAGGACCGCCGCGGCCGTGACGGCCCGGACGGCGAGGGTCTGCCCGACACGCTGGTGCCCGCCCGTCGCGAGCGCCGCCGCGACGAGCTCCTCGGGTGGGTGGCCCTCGACCCGGTACGGCACCGAACCCTCCCAGGGCAGCGCGATCACCCGGTGGTCGAACCGGGAGTCGAGGAGGTCGGCGACCGCCTGCTCGAGACCCGACCGTTCGAGGTACGCCGCGATCTCGGGGTCGAAGCTGCGCTCGGCCTTGGCGGTGAACACCAACACCCCGTCGACCAGGCGGACCCACCAGAGGTGGCTCGGGAAGTCGACGATCTTCGCGCTGGACGCCTCGGGCACCTCGATGTACCCCGCCTTCGACACCCGCACCAGCTCGTCGATCACCGCACCGGGATCGACCACGTGCTCGAGCAGGTGCGAGCAGATCGAGTAGTCGAACACCTGGTCGGCGAAGGGCATCGCCGCGGCGTCGGCGTCGAAGAGCGGGTGGCTGATGCGCGCGGCGCTCGACCCCGATCGCTGCCCGGCGTGCTCGGCGTCGACGTAGCGGTCGAGGAGCACGTCGGCCCGCCAGTGCGGCTTGTCGCCGCTGCCGACGTCGAGCACCAGGTCGTCGGGGCCGACCGGGATCTCGATCCGTCGTCGGTGGAACGAGGCCAGTTCGGTGCGAACCGACGCGAGGGGGAGCGGCACGGCGGCAGTCTCGCGCGCCGACCGCGTGCCAGGATGTCCCCCCGTGTGCGAGGAGTCGACGGTGCCGGTGATCGCGGCGTTCGACGTGGACGGCACCCTGACGGTCCGCGACTGCGTGGTGCCGTTCCTGCGCCGGACCGGCGGCACCGTCGGGACCATCGGTGGCCTGCTCCGCCAGCCCGTCGCCGTGCTGCGCGGACTCGTGCGACGCGACCGTGACGCGTTGAAGGCCGCCGCGGCGCGCGCGGTGTTCGGCGGCCGCGATCTCGCCGAGGTCACGGCCGCGGCCATCCGCTTCGGTGACGTGGTGGCGGGGGAGTGGCTGCGTCCCGACACCGTCGCTCGCCTGCAGTGGCATCGCGAGCAAGGCCACGAGGTGGTGCTCGTCTCGGCCTCGTTCGAGCTGTACCTCGACCGCGTCGGCACCCGGCTGGGCGCCGACGGCGTGCTCGCGACCCGTCTCGAGACGGTCGACGGTCGGTTCACCGGCGCACTCGCCGGTCCCAACTGCCGCGGACCCGAGAAGGTCGCGCGGCTGCACGAGTGGCTCACCGCCCGCCACGGCGGACGTGCCGCGGTCACGCTGTGGGCCTACGGCGACTCGGCCGGCGATCGGGAGCTCCTCGCCGATGCCGACCATCCCGTCTGGGCCCGCGATCCGATCACTAGCGTTCCGACCGCATGAACGACCGGCCCGTGACCACGTCGACCGGTCGCGTCCGGGGTCTGGTGCGGACCGCGCGGCCCAAGCAGTGGGTCAAGAACGTGCTCGTGTTCGCGGCCCCGGGTGCGGCCGGGGTCCTCGACGACCCGCGCGACCTCGGGCTCACCCTCCTCGCGTTCGCCGCGTTCTGCATGGCCTCGAGTGGGACGTACTACTGGAACGACGTGCTCGACGTCGCGGCCGATCGCCAGCACCCGACCAAGCGGAACCGGCCGATCGCGGCTGGCATCGTGTCGGTCGGCCTGGCACGCACCGTCGGCTCCGCGTTGCTCGTCGGCTCGCTCGGCGTGGCGGCGCTCACGGGACGCTGGCAGACGGTCGCCGTCGTCGGCATCTACGTGGCCCTCACCCTCTCGTACAGCGCGGTGTTCAAGCACGTGGCGGTGCTCGACCTGGTGGCCATCGCCGCGGGGTTCGTCCTGCGCGCCGCCGCAGGTGCCGTGGCCGTCGACGTGCCGATGTCGAGCTGGTTCGTCCTGTGCACCACCTTCGGATCGATGTTCGTCGTGACCGGCAAGCGCTACGCCGAGATGCTCGACCGCGGCGAGGACGCGGCCTCCGGGCGCTCGATCCTCGGTGAGTACAGCGTGGGCTACCTCCGCATGGTGCTGGCCGTGAGCTGCGGCGCTGCCCTGGTCGCCTACAGCACCTGGGCCTTCGAGACCAAGGAGCTGTCGGGTACCGAGTGGCCCTTCTACGAGCTGTCGATCGTCCCGATGATCGTCGCCCTGCTGCGGTACCTCCTGGTGCTCGAGCACGGGGACGGCGCGGCGCCCGAGGAGGTCTTCGCGCGCGACCGCGTGTTGCAGCTCAGCGGCCTGGTCTGGGTCATCATCTTCGGCATGGCGGTGTACGCAGCATGAATCCCGACCCCTCGACGTCCGATCCCGTGAGCCCCGACCCGGTGACCCCCGACCCGGTGACCCCCGACCCGGTGACGCCCGAGCCGGCGACGCCCGAGCAGGTGGGACCGCCGCCGTACGGCGAGGTCGCTGCCCTGGTGGCCGACGTCGACGGATGGATGTCCCCCGACCAGGGGCAGCGCCTGTACGAGGCGGCGGCGCGCTGCGCGCCCGACGGACGGATCGTGGAGATCGGCAGCTTCCGGGGTCGTTCGACGATCGTCCTGGCCTGCGCCGCGCCACCGGGCGTGGAGATCGTGGCCATCGACCCGCACGCCGGCAACGACCGCGGCCCCCAGGAGATCGACGGCTTCGCGGCCGAGGCCGCCGGGGACCACGAGGTCTTCCTCGCGAACCTCGCCGCCGCCGGGGTCGGTGATCGCGTCCGCCACGTGCGCGAGTTCTCCGACCGAGCCCATGCCCAGGTCGCGGACCCGATCGAGGTGCTCTACATCGACGGCGCGCACCGCTACGGCCCGGCCCGGACCGACATCCGCGACTGGGGCGCGCGCGTCGCCGATGGCGGCACCCTGCTCATCCACGACTCGTTCTCGTCGATCGGGGTGACCGCCGCGATCCTGCGGGAACTCGCCACCGGGAGCCGGTTCCGGTACGTCGGGCGATCGCGCTCGCTCACCGAGTACCGCGCCGACCTCGTGCCGGGTGCGGGCGCCCGGGTTCGCAACGCCGGCCGACAGCTCGCCCAGCTCCCGTGGTTCGTCCGCAACGTCGCGCTCAAGGTGTTCCTGAGCGCAGGTGGGCGCACGGTGCTGCGGCGGCTCGGTCGGCCGGTCCCCGACTGGCCCTACTGATCGCACGGGCTGATTGCCGGCGCTGATCCCCGGCGCTGATCATCGGGTGGCACCCGGACCGAGCACCCGGTCGGCGAGGACGGTGCCCGGTAGCGTCTGGGGCCGTGGACGACGGGGTGGAGGCACTGCTCACCGGGTGGGGCCGGACATCCCCCTCCCGGTCGACCGTGCGCACCCTCGACGACGCCGCGCTGGCCGTCTCGGTCGGTGGGATCGGGGTGCGCGGCGCCATCGCCCGCGGCCTCGGCCGGTCCTACGGCGACGCCGCCCAGAACGGTGGCGGCGAGGTGTGGCAGCTCCGTCCGGGGGCCGAACCGATCCGGCTGCACGACGACGGCACGGTCACCGCACACGCATCGGTCAGCGTCGACGAACTGCTGCGCCACCTGGTGCCGCTCGGGTGGTTCGTCCCGGTCACCGCGGGCACGCGCTTCATCACGGTCGGCGGCGCGATCGCGTGTGACGTCCACGGCAAGAACCACCATGTCGACGGCTCCTTCGGCCACCACCTGCGCCACATGCGCCTGCTCACCGCCGACGGCGAGGTCCGCGAGCTCACCCCGGCCACCGACCCCGAGCTGTGGTGGGCGACGATCGGCGGCATGGGCTTGACCGGTGTGATCCTCGAGGCCACCTTCACCCTGCTCCCCATCTCCTCGAGCAGGTGTCGCGTCGACACGCTGCGGGCCGCCGACCTCGACGCGGTGCTGGCCGCGATGGACGAGGGCGACCACCGGTACCGCTACTCGGTCGCCTGGATCGACCTCCTCGCGACGGGTGCCTCGCTCGGGCGCAGCGTCCTGACCCGCGGCGACCACGCCACGGCCGACGAGCTCGACGTCGCCGATCGCCGCGACCCGCTCGCGTACGACGCCTCGGTGATCGCCTCGGTGCCGCCGGCGGTCCCCAACGTCCTCACCCCCCTCGCCGTCCGGGCCTTCAACGAGCTGTGGTTCCGCCGGGCCCCACGCCACCGCACGGGTGAGATCCAGCCCATCCCGTCGTTCTTCCATCCGCTCGACATGGTCGGTTCGTGGAACCGCCTGTACGGACGGCACGGCTTCGTCCAGTACCAGTTCGTCGTGCCCTTCGGTGAGGAGCCCGCGCTGCGCCGGGTCGTGGAGACGATCGCCGGCTCGGGCCACGCCAGCTTCCTCGCGGTGCTCAAGCGCTTCGGGCCGGGCAACCCGGCCCCCCTCAGCTTTCCGACCGCCGGCTGGACCCTGGCCCTCGACCTGCCCGTGGTGCCCGAGCTCGGCTCGCTGCTCCACGGCCTCGACGAGGTCGTGCTCGGGGCCGGTGGCCGCCATTACCTCGCCAAGGACGCGCACACCACCCCGGGCGCCGTGCGCCGCGGCTATCCGCGCCTCGACGAGTGGCTCGCCGTGCGCGAGCGCGTCGATGCCGCGGGGCGGTGGGCGAGCGACCTCGGCCGGCGCCTCGACCTGCTCGGCCCGCCGGCACGCTGACCCGACCACCCACCGCCCGATCGACCACGAAGGACGACTCCAAACGATGCGCAACGCACTCCATGAGCCCCAGACCCTGCTGCTGCTCGGCGGCACGAGCGACATCGGACTCGCGGTGGTGCGCCGGCTCGCCAGCCCGACCCTGCGCTCCGTGGTGCTCGCATGCCGCGACCTGGCCTCGGGCGAAGAGGCGGCGACCGCACTGCGGAGCTCGCTCGGCCCCACCGCCACGGTCCACGTCAC
Source organism: uncultured Ilumatobacteraceae bacterium (assembly GCA_964428115.1). Lineage (GTDB taxonomy): Bacteria > Actinomycetota > Acidimicrobiia > Acidimicrobiales > Ilumatobacteraceae > CAYRXQ01. Next base: position 7,170 of record CAYRXQ010000051.1, on the reverse strand, counting down.
GAGCTTCGACGCGGCGACGCCCGAGACGCACGCCGCGGTGGTCGCCGACGCCGTCGAGCGGGTCGGGGACCTCGACGTGGTGGTGCTCGCCGCGGGCGTGCTCGGCGACCAGGCGGCCTACGAGGCCGATCCGGTGTCCGCGGCAGCGGCCGTGCAGGTCAACCTGGCCGGCCCGGTGAGCGTCGCGCTCGCCGTGGCAGCCCGGTTCCGCGCCCAGGGGCACGGCCGTCTGGTGGTCCTGTCAAGCGTGGCGGGCGAGCGGGTCCGCAAGGCCAACTTCGTCTACGGCAGCACCAAGGCCGGCCTCGACGGGTTCGCCCAGGGGCTCGGCGACTCGCTGGTCGGCACCGGAGCGGGGGTGCTGGTCGTGCGACCCGGGTTCGTGCACTCCTCGATGACCGAGGGCATGGCCGCGGCCCCCTTCGCCACGACCCCCGACGCGGTCGCCGAGGTGGTGGCGGCCGGGCTGCGGTCCGGTCGGCGCACGGTGTGGGCCCCGGGCATCCTGCGGTTCGTGTTCATGGTGCTGCGCCACCTGCCGGGGCCGGTCTGGCGCCGGCTCCCGCTCGGCTGACGGCTCGGCCGTCACCGGCGGACGTCGGCCGACGTCACGGGGAACGCGTGGACCGGATCTCGTCGACGCGGGGGTCCTCGCAGCGGCCCCACAGCTCCACCAGCCCGTCCTCGAAGGTGGCGGCGAGGCAGAACTGCTCGTCGCGGACCCGGTTCGGCTCCTCGGAGCCGCGCTCGACCGAGGTGTTCGGCTCGGTCCACCCGGCCCAGAACGCCGTCAGGATCAGCCAGTCGGCCGAGGCCACGTCCTCGGCGAGGCCGGAGTCCTCGGCGTCCGCGAGCCCCGGATCCATCTCGAGGTAGTACGTGGCGGGCTCGAGCTCGGGCAGCAGCCAGTAGAGGTACGTGTCGCTGTAGGGGGTGCGGGCCAGGTCGACCGGGCCGACCAGCAGCCGGTCACCCGGGGCGGCGACCGCACCGAGCAGATCGACCACGTCCTGGCTCGCCCGGTACGAGCGCTCGGTGCCCATGTAGAACCGGCGACCGTCGCGCTCCACCAGGAACGCGGCGGGCACGTCGCCCACCGTCATGCGCACGAAGTGCAGGTAGTAGCGGAACGTGAACAGCGGCGCCACCACGAGGAGGAGTGCGACGACGGTCGCCGTTCCGACGGTGACGCGGGTGGCCGGGTGCGTCCGGGGGCGTCGGAGTCGCACGAGCTCCGCGATCGCCACCACCAGCAGCGGGAACGAGATGCACGTGACCCAGGACAGGTGGGTGGAGTCGGGTCGCTGCAGGGCCTGGGGCACGATGCCGAGTGCCAGCAACGAGCCGGCCATGAGCGCCACCGAGCGGGGTGAGCCAGCGGTCCGCCGGTACAGCACGGCCGAGAGCACGACCAGGGCGATGCCCAGCAGGATCATGATCCAGAACCACAGGACCAGGCCCTGGCTCGCCGGGAGCGCCGGGAACCCCCACCACGGCGGCTCCTCCTCAGCGAGGGCCTGCAGGAGCCCGTCGAGGCGATCCCAGCTGGGCGGGCTCGGCAGTTCGCGGCCGGGGCGCAGGCGGATGACCGGATCGATGACCATGCCCTCGAACGCAGCCACCGGGCCGGCCACCGCGAGATGCACCCACATCGGGGTCGCACCCACGACGGCACCGGCCAGCAGCGGCTTCCAGATCGTTCGGTGATGCCACAGGAACCACCCGCCCACGAGCACCAGGGCCAGCACCAGGTCGGGCCGGTACGTCAGCGCGAACCCGGCGAGTGCGCCGGCGCCGGCCCAGTGCCACCACCGATCGCGACCGGCCGGCACGTGGACGGCGCGCACGGCCATCACCACTGCCCACACCGCCAGGGCCAGACCGCCGTTCCAGGCCATCGCCTGGGCGGCGATCGGGGTGAGCACGAGCATCGCGGCGAGGAGCCCGACGGCGACCGCGGCGCGTCGGCCCCACGGTCGCGCCAGGGCGTAGAGACCGAAGACGATGCCCGCGTGCTGGAGCATGCCGAAGGCCCGCTCGGCCTCGAGGGTGAACCCGAGAGCCTGGTACCAGATCATGAGGACATGCAACGATCCGGGGCCGTAGAGGTGCAGGAAGTCGACGTTGGGCACGTCACCGGCCCACATGCGCTCGGGGAAGTAGAGCATGAAGCCCTCCTCCATGGTCCCGCCCGTGGTACGGAACAGACCACGCACCGGGAGCAGCAGCACGAACGTGACGATGCCGAGCCCGATCCAGTTCCTCCGCCAGGCCGGCCCGCCCGGGCGCAGACCACGACGGCCGCCGATCGCGAAGGCCGTGCGGTCGGTGTCGCGGTGGTCCTCGGCCATGGCGACGACGGCGTCCACCGCCGGCACGTCCGCGGCATCGCGATCCGGATCTGCGTCGGCGTCGGCCCGGGCCGGGATCCGGGGCGGGGGCAGGAACCATCGCCGCAGGCGGGGGAGGAGCGGCACCAGCGCGACCCCGGCCAGGATGCACAGCACCGGTTCGACCGGCGCCCGGAAGCGGACCGTGCCGTACGCGTAGAGCGCGGTGAAGGTGACGCTCAGGAACTGGGCGCCGAGCGGGAGCAGGCGTTGGCCGCGGCGCCGCAACATGACGGCGCCGGCGATCGAGGCGCCGACGAGCCCGCAGTACATCGCGAGGCCGGCGCGTGCCGAGGTGCGGTGACGGCCCTCGATCGTCGAGAGCTCCACGTTCTGCCACGGCCGGTAGAGCTCCCACTGACGACCGAGCCGTGCCGCCAGCACCCCGGGCACCTCGTCCGCGTGCTCACGGGCGAACTCGAGGCCGACCTCGCGCCAGTAGACCGCCTTCTCCGACTCGTCACCCTCGGGCTCACCGAACTCGGCGCGGTGCCGCTCGGTGGGGCATGTGGGGTCGGGCTCGGCGCGTGCGATA
>CAYRXQ010000051.1:0-4235 GCA_964428115.1 uncultured Ilumatobacteraceae bacterium | reverse complement strand
CCCCTTGAGCCGTCCACGATAGGAGTCGTCGCAGTTGGCGTACATGATGAGTTCGTTGCCGTTCGTCGACAGCGGGACGAACTCCTCGAACGAGGCGACGTTGCGGATGGTCCAGGGGGCGAGCGTTGCCACACAGGCCGCGCCGGCGACGACCAGGTGCTGCCACCGCACGGGCACGGTCAGGTCGCGGTGCCGCAGCATCCAGGGCATGGCGAGCAGGACGCCGAGCAAGAGGCCTTCGCCGCGGGTGAGGCCGGCCAGGCCGATGAGCACGCCGAGCAGGGCCGCCCGCCAGATCGCGGGTCGGTCGCGCCACTGGTAGGCGACGAGCACGCATGCGGTGGTGAGCGCGGCGAACAGGCCCTCGGGGAACATCAGGCTGTCGATGAGCCACAGGTTCGGGTAGATCGCCGCGAGGCCGCCGGCCAGGAGCGCGGCCCGATCGCCGGCGAGGCGACGGGTCACCAGGACGACCAGTAGCACCGTGGTGGTCCCCATGAGGATCGACAGGAACTTGTGGTCGATCCAGGTGATGCCACCCATGCGGGACGAGAACGAGAGCAGCACCGGGTACAGCGGGCCGTGCAGGGCGCTCGGGACCTGCCGCGCCCCGTCGAGCCAGCCGAGCGGCTCGGGGAAGCCGCGACCCTCGGCGATCAGGTTCGCGGTCACGTGGTAGAAGAGCGGGTCGCCACCGTCGGTCTTCTCGGGTGCGATCACCAACCAGGTGACGATCCGCACGAGCAGGCCACCGGCGGTCACCGAGGCCGCGGCGAGGGCGAACGTCGGTGCCCAGCGTCGCGGGCCCGCCGTCGAGGTCGCCCACGGGACGTCACGCCGGAGCGCGGCGAGTGCGCCGAGCACCCCCAGGGTCAGCAGGACACCGAACGCGGCGGCGGTCGTCACCGACCACAGCCAGATCGGGAGCGCCGACGCGGTCAGGCGGAGCCCCACGGCGGTGTCGAGGATCCGCTCACGGTGCTGACGGGCCAGCGTGACCAGCGCGGTCTCGTGCAGGAGGATCACACCCGGTGCCGCCACCGCCAGCGCCGTCGCCACGGCCCGCACGCCGCGTCGCCACGGCGTCCCCCGCGTCGAACTGCCGTCGACCTGCAGCGCGTCGACCTGCAGCGTGTCTGACACCGGTGGGACCTGCAGCGCGTCGAGCTGCAGCGTGTCTGACACCGGGCGCGACGGCGGGCGGGGGGTGACCAGGACGAGGCCGATGGCGGCGAGGGTGACGAGGTGCAGGAGGGATCGCAGCTGGTGCTGGGCGCCGTCGTCGGCGAGGGGTTCGCCGGGGAGATCGACCAGCAGCGAGAGCACCGCCCACGCGATGGCGACGAGGGCGAGCAGCCCGGCCCGTCGTCGGGCGTCGAGTGCCGGGAGGCGCACCTCGCCGGCGCGGACCAGCGCGAGGACCAGGCCGAGGCCGACCAGGTCGAGGTGAGCCGGCAGCCAGGAGCGCGCGCCGAACGGCGCGTCGAGCCCGACGAGGGCCAGCAGGAGCCGCACCAGCAGCCCGGCGCCGACCAGGGCGACGGCGAGGCGGCGCAGCCCGGTCGACGTCGATGCACCGCGTGCGAGATGGCGCACGAGGCCCGGCAGCAGCGGTGCGAGCAGCACGAGCGTCGCGAGCAGGAACAGCACGAGCCCGATGCCCAACCCGAGGATCGGTGCCGTCGAGCGCGGGTCGCGGTACACCAGCAGGGTCACCAGGAGCCGTCGTGGGCCTGCAGCCGGATCGAGGGCGATCGCACCGATCAGCACCGTGGGGATCCACAGGAGGTGCAACGGGAGCAGCCAGCCCGTCACGGCCGAGCGCCAGCTCGGGCGGTCGCGACGTCCGAGCGTCACCTCCACCCACGGTCCGAGGACGACCAGGGCACCGAGGACGACCAGGGCGGCGGCGCCGACATCGAGCTGGCCCGCGAGCCGTCCGAGGGTGCCGCCGTCTGCTCGGTCGGTCAGCACCGCGACCCGATGGGCGGCGAGCGCCAGGCCGGCGAGGCCCGCGGCGACCGCCACCCGACGGTGGAACGGGTCGCCGAGGGCCGGCTCCCGGTCCGAGCGAACCCCGGTGTCATCCGGGTCCGCCGGTTCGACGACCAGCACGGGTTCGCTCACGACGGCCGAGAGTGTAGGGCGCGACCCCGTGTCCGGAGCGACACTCCCCGCAGCACCGGGGACCGTCCGAGCCGTGCGGCAGCCGGTGCCACGGATGCCGGTGGAGGCGGTCGGTAGCCTGGCGCCCCGTGGGGATCGCGGCGTCGGCGGGGGAGCGGTCGCGGGCGCCCGTCGTGCTCGTCGCCGTCCTGGCCGTCACCGTGCGAGTCGGCATGTTGGTCCACAAGTGGGACCGACCGCTCGAGCTCAACGACTCGCTGTGGTACAGCGCCCAGTCGGTGGTCCTCGCCCGCGGCGACGGCTTCACCGATCCCTTCGTCGGTGGACCCTCGGCCGAGCACGGCCCGCTGACACCGCTGCTGATGGCCACGGTGAGCTGGATCGACGATCCGGTGCCCTGGCAACGGCTGGTGATGACCCTGCTCGGCCTCGTCACCGTCGGCCTGATCGGTCTGCTCGGCGCACGGGTCGGAGGGCGACGGGTCGGGATCGTCGCCGCAGCGCTGGCCGCGGTGTACCCGCCGCTGTGGATGAACGACAGCCTCGTGATGTCCGAGGGGCCGGCCGTGCTCCTGGTGACGCTGGCGTGCCTGCTCGCGATCGACCTCGTGGACGGGCGAGCTCGGCGGCGACCGCTCGCCGCCGTCGCCCTCGGTGCGGTGATCGGGCTCGCAGCCCTCGCCCGCAGCGAGCTGCTGTTGCTCGCACCGCTCCTGGCCGTCGTGGTCGCGCGGTTCGTCCCGGTGGATCCGCCGCCTCCGACGGACCTCGCCGACGGATCGGTGGACCGGTCGGTGGACGGCGCGGTGGTCGCGGAAGCGGACGATCCTCCCGTCCGCACGGCCATCGACCGGCGCATCGACCGGCGCCTCGACCGGGGATCGGCGGCGCTCGTCGTGGTCGCGGCGATCGCGACGATCCTGCCGTGGGTGGTGCCGAACCTCGTCCGCTTCGAACGGCCGGTGCTGATGACGACCAACGACGGCACGACGCTGCTCGGCGCCAACTGCGAGGACTCCTGGAACGGCCCCGACATCGGGGGCTGGTCGCTGTTCTGCGTGTTCGACTCGGCCGGACCCGCGGGAGAGGACCCCTCCGAGCGCTCGGCGCGTCAGCGCCGTGAGGCCGTTGCCTACGTCGCCGATCACCCGACGCGGGTGCCCCTCGTGGTTGCCGCACGCCTCGGTCGCGCCGTCGATGTGGTGGGCGTGCCGAACATGATCGCCGGTGACGTCGGCGAGGAGCGCGATCGCTGGGCGGCCTGGTCGGGTGTGGTGGCCTGGTGGCTCCTGGTCGTGCCGGCCGTCCTGGGTCTGCGCAGATTGTCCCGATCGCACCGAGCGGTGCTCCTGGTGCCGGTGCTCTCGGTGGCGGTGACCACCGTGCTGTTCTACGGCGGCCATCGGATCCGTTCGCCGCTCGAGCCCGTGGTGGTGATCGGTGCGGCCGTCTGGCTGGCCGGTGTCGCGGTCCGGCGTCGACAGCCGGTCGAGGTCGCGCCGTGAGCGCACCCGTCGCCGCTGCCGATCCCGGCGCCGTTGGCGATGGCTCGGAGCACGGGTCGGCTCGGCTCACCCACCAGCCCGCGCTCGACGGGCTGCGCGGGGTCGCGGTCGCCGCCGTCGTGCTGTTCCACGCGGGGCTCGGTCCGTTCCGCGGCGGCTATCTCGGCGTGTCGGTGTTCTTCACCCTGTCGGGCTTCCTGATCACCTCGCTGCTGCTGGTGGAGCATCGCACGGCGGGTCGGCTCGCGATCGGGCCGTTCCTGGCCCGGCGGGCGAGACGGTTGCTCCCTGCCAGCACGCTGTGCCTGGTGGGCGTCATCGTCGCCGACCGGCTCGGGTGGTTCGGGGAGGTCCCCGACCTGCGGCGCGACGTGCTCGGCTCGCTGGCGCAGGTCCAGAACTGGGTGCTGCTGTTCTCGGCGGTGTTCGTGCTGTTTGCCACCATGTTCCCGACCATCACCGAGGCGATCACGGGTGAGCGTCTCACGGTCGGACCGCCGTTCTTCAACACCTGGATGACGCCGGTCGGGCTGGTCCTGCTGCTGCTGACCGGCATCGGACCACTCCTGGCCTGGCGGTCCTCGGCGCCGTCGGTGATGTGGC
>CAYRXQ010000050.1:9978-16530 GCA_964428115.1 uncultured Ilumatobacteraceae bacterium | reverse complement strand
AGCATGGTGAACTCGACCGGGTTCCCGATGTTGACCGGCCCGGTGACCGGCCCCTCGAGCAGGGCCAGCAGCCCGGTGACCTCGTCGTCGACGTAGCAGAAGCTGCGGGTCTGGAGACCGTCGCCGTAGACGGTGAGCGGGGCACCGCGCAGCGCCTGGCCGATGAAGTTGGTGACCACCCGGCCGTCCTCGGGCTGCATGCGCGGGCCGTAGGTGTTGAAGATCCGCACGATCCGGACGTCGAGCCCGAGCGCACGGTGGTAGGCCATCGTGATCGCCTCGGCGAACCGCTTGGCCTCGTCGTACACCGATCGCTCGCCGACGGGGTTGACGTTGCCCCAGTAGGTCTCACGCTGGGGGTGCTCGATGGGGTCGCCGTAGACCTCGCGGGTGGAGGCCAGGAAGAAGCGGGCGCCATCGCGATGGGCCAGCTCGAGCAGGTTCCGCGTGCCCCGGCTGCCGACGTCGAGGGTGGCGAGCGGGCGAGCGAGGTAGTCGGGGGGCGAGGCCGGACTGGCCAGGTGGAGCACCTGGTCGAAGGGCGCACCCGAGGTCACCGCATCGAGACGGTCGACGACGCGCTCGTCGCTGACGTCGTGCAGGACGAGCTCGACGCGGCCATCGTCGAGCAGGTGGGCGAGGTTCGACCGGTGGCCCGACGACAGGTCGTCGACGCACACCACGGTGTCACCGCGCGCCACCAGGCGATCGCACAGGTGCGACCCGAGGAAGCCGGCGCCGCCGGCCAGGAGGACGCGTCGCCCGGTCACGAGCGTCCGACGCCGTCGTAGCGGAGCCCGGCAGCGCGCACGGCTGCGGGATCCAGCAGGTTGCGGGCGTCGACCACGGCGTCGCCGGACATGGCCGCCGCGATCGCCCCGAGGTCGACCGACGCGAACTCCGGCCACTCGGTGAGCACCACGAGCACGTCGGCCCCGGCGGCGGTCGCGACCGGATCGGCGCACACCGTGATGCCCTCGAGTGCGGTCATCCGGAGCGCGTCGAGCGGTTCGACCACGGTCGGGTCGTAGGCCTGCACCAGGGCCCCGTCGGCACGCAGCTCGGCGATCACGGCGAGGCTGGGCGACTCGCGCAGGTCGTCGGTGCCGGCCTTGAAGGTCAGGCCCAACACGCCGATCGTGCGGCCCGCGAGATCCGCGGTGCTGCGACCGCCGACGGCCCGCACGACCTTGTCGACCATGCGGGCTCGCTGTTCCTCGTTGACGTCGATGACGCCGCGCATCATCGTGAAGTTGTACCCGTGCTCCTCGGCGATCTTCACCAGTGCCCGGGAGTCCTTGGGGAAGCAGCTGCCACCCCAACCCGGCCCGGGGTTGAGGAAGGCCGAGCCGATGCGTCGGTCGGAGCCGATGCCGCGCACGACGTCGGCGACATCCGCGCCGACGGCCTCGCACATCGCCGCCACGGCGTTGACGAAGGAGATCTTCATCGCGAGGAAGCCGTTGGCCGCGTACTTGATGGTCTCGGCCGAGGCCGGGTCGGTGATCAGGACCTCGGTGCGGATGCCGTCGTAGAGCGCGGCGACCCGCTCGGCCGCCACGCGATCCGCCGACCCGACCACGACGCGATCGGGATGCAGGAAGTCGTGGACCGCGGTCCCCTCGCGCAGGAACTCGGGGTTGGACACGACCGACACGTCGGTGCGCCGCAACACGTTCTCGACCACCTTGGTCGAGCCGACCGGGACCGTGGACTTGTTGACGACCACGGCGCCCGGTCGCAGGACGGGCGCGATCTCGGCGGCTGCGGTCTCGATGTAGCTCAGGTCGGCCGAACCATCCTCCCCCTGCGGGGTGGGTACGCACAGGAACACGAGGTCGGCATCGGCGGCTGCAGCGGCGGCACCGACCACGAACCGCAGTCGGCCGGCGGCTCGGGCCTCGCGCACGATCTCGGCCAGCCCTGCCTCGACGATCGGGATCTCGCCGGCCTCGAGCCGGGCGACCTTGGCCTCGTCGATGTCGGCGCAGACGACGTGGTGGCCGAGGTGGGCGAAGCACGCCCCGGTGGTGAGCCCCACGTACCCGGTGCCGACCACGGCGAGGGTCACGGGCTGGGACGGGCTGGGGGCGGTCATCGTGCAGGTCCTCCGACGGATCGACCGTGGGACGATACCAGCGGGGATCCCGGCCGTCGGGGTGACGCGACGCCCCGAGTACGGTGACCGACGATGTCGACCGCTCCCCCCGAACCGCTCGAGGACGCCTGCGACGAAGACCCGAGTGCCATCTGCGAGTGGGTCTTCGAGGCCACCGACGGCAACGAGACCCTCGCCAAGCTCTCCGACTGGCTCGTGAGCCGCCCCCTCCAGATCGCGGTGATCCTCCTCGTCGCCTGGATCGCCTCGTTCATCGCACGGCGCTGGACGGCCCGGGCCGTCCGCCGGATCGTCAACCCTGGAACCGAGGCCGCGACCCGTGGGCTGCGACGGATCGGGGTGAAGACGCCCGCTGCGATCACCGCCCAGTTGACCGATCCACGTCGTGAGACCCGCTCCCACGCGATCTCCTCGGTGATCGCGGGCACCGTCGGGGTCACGATCTGGGCGATCGCGGGGATCATGGTCGCCGACCAGCTCAACGTCGACGTCGCACCGCTGATCGCGAGCGCCGGCATCGCCGGCATCGCCCTCGGCTTCGGTGCCCAGACGCTGGTGCGAGACTGGATCGCCGGGCTGTTCATGTTGATCGAGGACCAGTACGGCATCGGCGACGTGGTCGACCTGGGCGAAGCCACCGGCGTCGTCGAGCGGTTCTCGCTGCGAGCCACCGTGCTGCGCGGCGTCGACGGCACCGTGTGGCACGTTCCCAACGGCGTGGTGGTCCGGGTCGGGAACCGGTCGCAGCTGTGGTCGGTCGCCCTGCTCGACGTCTCGGTCGCCTACCACTCCGATCTCGACACGGTCCGGACCCTGCTGCGCGACACGGCGGTGGCGGTCTGCGAGCAGGAGGAGTTCCGCGAGCGGATCATCGAGCCCCCGGAGGTCCTCGGCGTCGAGGCCCTCGGCGCCGACGGCATCACCCTGCGCCTCACGGTCAAGACCACCCCCGGCGCCCAGTGGGCGATCCAGCGGGCGCTGCGCGAGGCCGTGAAGTCGGCCTTCGACGCAGCCGGGGTCGAGATCCCGTTCCCGCAGCGAACGGTCTGGATGAAGAGCGAGTCGGTGCCCGACGGCACCGACGACCGGCTGCCATGATGACCTGATGCTCGACGGGTTCACGGCGGGGACCGGTCCGGCGGGGACGGCGACCGGGTTCGTGGCGATCCTCACCCGTCCGACGACCCCGGCCAACGTGATCGCCGTGCTCGTCGTCGCACTCGCGTGGATCACGGTGCGCCACCTCGTCGCCGTCACGCGACCACCGGCGGTCGACCCGTTCGGCGACCGGCGGCCCGAACCGTTGACCTCGGCCGCCACCGACTCGTCCGGCATCGAGTCGGTCGGCATGGAGACCCCCGCCGTGGTCGGTCTGCTCACCAACGACCACGTCGTGCCCCGATCGGCGATCACCGCCACCGTGCTCGACCTGGCGTCGCGTGGCTGGCTCCGGCTGACCTCCAGCGACGGGGAGCTGATCGTGGTCGTACGGGGCAGCGGCGTCGACGGCGATCCGCTCCGGCCCTACGAGCAGCAGGTCCTCAACCACCTCAGCGCTCGCGCCTTCGAGGGCGTGACCTCCGCGGCGACGCTCGCCGCCTCGCGCCGTCGGATCGACCGGCGGTGGCGGTGGCGCTTCGCCCGGTCGGTGATCGCGGATGCCCGGTCGCTCGGCCTCACCCGACGCCGCTTCACGGCCCGCCGGTTCCCCGTGCCCATCGCGGCCACCGTGCTCGCGGCGTTCGTGCTTCGGTGGGCCGCAACCGGCGGCGACGACACCGTGGCCCTGGCCGACTCGGTCGTGCCGCGGACGATCTGGGCGATGGCAGCACTCGCACTGCTCACCTCGACCTGGCAGCTGCTGGGGCTCGTGGTCGCACCCTGTGAGGCCCCCACGGCGCTCGGCCTCGAACGGCAGGCCCAGTGGCTCGGCTACCGGTCACGGCTGCGCGATCGCATCCCCGACCACGCCTCGGTGGTCGTCGCACCCGCACTGCAGCTCGCGCTGGCGCACGCCGCCGTCCTCGGGACGGCCGATCACGTGCTCGCGCAGGTGCCCATCGTCCGCGAGGACGATCGACACGCCTGGAGCGAGGCGGGTGGTCGGGCGCACGTCGTGCGCGTGCGCTATCCGTTCCGTCCTGCCTACGGGCGCAGCCCCACGCTGATCGCCGGTGCCGGGGCCGTCGTCCTGGCCGGTTCGGCGTGGGCCCGACGGGGAGCCCAGCGCATCGCCGACGCGGAGGTGCTGCAGTCGTGGATCGACGACGTCGAGGCACAGCGCGCGTGGATCGAGGGGGGCGCCGAGGTGCTCGCTGCGCTCACCTGGATCCCCACGATCTGGGCGGTGTGGGCCCTCGGCGCCGGGCTCGTCGACACGGTGCTGACCCGCGACCGCATCGGGTCGGTCGTGCGCGTCCGTCGCCCGCGTGCGGTGGTGCCACTGCCACGAATCCTCGGGCCGCTCGTCGAGCGCGACCGCTACTCGGTGTACCTCGCCGTCGACGACGGGCGGCGGGCCACGGTGTCGGCGTGGCTGGCATCCGAGCGCACCGCTGCGCCACAGGGATCCCAGGCCCGGGTGCGCGCCACCCCGGTGCTCGGCCACGTGCGCGACTCCCGACCGGTCGGCGCGTCGACCCGGCGGTCCGACGACCCGACGGGGCCCCCCACCAACGACTGACCCCCTCGACGAGCTGCTCGGTAAGGTCTCGCGATCGTGGCTGCCGATCGAGTCTCCCCCACCGGGCGGGCGTTGCTGCGCAACCGGTACCTCAACAAGGGCACGGCGTTCACCCGGGACGAGCGGGATCGGTACGGGCTCCAGGGGCTGCTGCCTCCCGCGGTCGAGACCCTCGCCATCCAGCTCGAGCGGGTCAAGGTCGAGTACGCCGCGAAGACCGACGATCTCGAGCGACACATCTACCTGCGCGCCCTGCAGCAGCGGAACTCGGTGCTGTTCTACCGGTTCCTCGTGGAGCACCTCGAGGAGCTGCTCCCGATCGTGTACACCCCCACCGTCGGCCTCGCGTGCCAGCAGTGGTCGCGGATCTACCGGATCGAGCACGGCCTGTACCTCTCGTGGCCCGATCGCCACCGGGTCCCCGAGATGCTCGACGCCGCGGTCGGTGACGACCAGATCGACGTGGTGGTGGTGACCGACGGCGAGCGGGTGCTCGGGCTCGGCGACCTCGGCGTCGGCGGGATGGGCATCCCGATCGGCAAGCTGTCGATCTACACGGCGGCCGGCGGGATCGACCCGGCCCGGACCCTGCCGGTGATGCTCGACACGGGCACCGACAACGATGCGCTGCTGTCCGACGAGCTGTACCTCGGCTGGCGCAGCCGTCGCGAGCGCGGCGAGCGCTACGACGAGCTCGTCGACGCCTTCGTCGATGCGCTCACGGCACGGTTCCCCGACGTGATCCTGCAGTGGGAGGACTTCGCACAGCTCAACGCGACGCGTCTGCTCGACCGACACCGCGACCGGGTCTGTTCGTTCAACGACGACATCCAGGGCACCGCCGCGGTCACCCTGGCGGCGATCTGCGCCGGCCTGCGAGCGACGCAGACCTCGGTGCGCGATCTCCGCCTGGTGATCGTCGGCGCCGGCTCGGCCGGCACCGGCATCGCCCGTCAGGCGGTGCGCTCCATGGTCCGCAGCGGTCTCGACGAGCGCGAGGCGCTGCGCCGCTGTTGGCTCGTCGACCGCCACGGCCTCCTCCACGAGGGAATGCCCGACCTGCTCGACATCCAGCGCGACTTCGCCCGCCCGGTCGACGAGATCGCCGGGTGGGCCCGCGACCACGAGGGCGCGATCGACCTGCACGAGGTGATCCGCCGCGTCGCGCCGCACGCGCTGGTCGGGGTGAGCGGACAGCCGGGGCTGTTCACCGAGCCGGCCGTGCGGGAGATGGCCGACCGCGTCGCCCATCCGATCGTCCTGCCGCTCTCGAACCCGACGCCGCGGGCCGAGGCCCAACCCGCCGACGTCGTGCGCTGGACGGCGGGGCGCGCGCTCATCGGCACCGGGAGCCCCTTCGACCCGGTGCACGACGGCGACCGGGTGCACGTCGTGTCCCAGGTGAACAACATCCACATCTTTCCCGGGGTCGGCATGGGGGCCCTGATCGCTCAGGCGACGCGGATCACCGACCAGATGATGGCCGCCGCGTCCGATGCGGTGGCCGAGCTCTCCCCAGCGGCGCTCGACGGACCGTCGGCTCCCCTGCTCCCCGCGATCGACGCGAGCCGCGAGGTGTCCCGGCACGTCGCCCTCGCCGTGGCCCGTGCAGCCGTGGCCGAGGGGGTCGCCCGGTACCGCGGCGACCTCGAGCTGCGCCATCGCGAGCTGTGCTGGACCCCCGACTACCGTCCCCTGCCATGAGTCGCCAGACCATCGTGACCCTCGACCTCGAGGGGGTCCTCGTCCC